>NZ_JARWOJ010000053.1 GCF_029868625.1 Nocardia neocaledoniensis
CTACGCCGAGTTCGCCGAGCCCCACCTCGCCCCGCCGGCCCTGCTGCGCCGCATGGTCGACGCGGGCCGCCACCGCCGCAAGTCCGGCCCCGGGTAGAACCACAACGCCAAGTGAGTCCGGGGGCGCGCCGCCGCCGGGTACTAAATTGCCGTTTTCTTCGACACCGCGGCCGGACTTGCGGCCGAGGCGGCCCGCGTCGACCATGCGGCGCAGCAGGGCCGGCGGGGCGAGGTGGGGCTCGGCGAACTCGGCGTAGAGCGATTCCGAGGCGGCCAGGGCGATGTCGAGGCCGACGGTGTCGAGGAGGGTGAGCGGGCCCATCGGGTAGCCGCAGCCGCCCTTCATGGCCGCGTCGATGTCCTCGGCGGTGGCGTAGCCCGACTCCAGCATGCGGATCGCGGAGCACAGGTAGGGAATGAGCAGCGCGTTGACGATGAAGCCGGAGCGGTCACCCGCCTGCACGGTCATCTTGCCCAGGGTGTTCTTGGCGTAGTCGGTGACGGCCGCGGCCGCCTCCGGCGCGGTGACCAGGGTCGAGATGATCTCGACCAGCGGCATCACCGGCACCGGGTTGAAGAAGTGCACGCCGACGACCCGCTCGGGACGCTCGGTGGCGCCGGCCACCTTGATCACCGGGATCGAGGAGGTGTTGGTGGCGAGGATGCCTTCGGGCTTCACGATCTTGTCGAGCTTGCCGAAGATCTCGTACTTCAGCGACTCGATCTCCGGCGCGGCCTCGATCACCAGGTCGCGGTCGGCGAACTCGTCCATGTCCAGGGTGACCCGCACGCGCGCGATGGCGGCGTCGGCCTCTTCCTGGGTGATCTTGCCGCGGGCGACGCCCTTGCCGATCGAGGTCGCGATGCGCTGCTGCGCGGCGTCGGCGAACTCCTGCTTGGTCTCCAGCACGAGGACCGAGCTCCCCGCCTTGGCACACACCTCGGCGATACCGGCACCCATGGTGCCGCCACCGATCACACCGATCAACTCCATTGCCGTACTCCCAACATCGCATTGCCCTGGTTGTCCCGGGGATTATTTCATCCGAGGTGGCACTGAGTGCCACAGGCGTACGAGATGGTGCCGGAGACAGACCGGGGGGGGGGGGGGGGGGGGGGGGGGGGGGGGGGGGGGGGGGGGGGGGGGGGGGGGGGGGGGGGGGGGGGGGGGGGGGGGGGGGGGGGGGGGGGGGGGGGGGGGGGGCGGGGGGGGGGGGGGGGGGGCGGGGCG
>NZ_JARWOJ010000054.1 GCF_029868625.1 Nocardia neocaledoniensis
CCCCCCGGGGGCGCGGCCGCCCCCCCGCCCCCCCGGGGGCCCCCCCCCGCCCCCCGCCCTGGGGGGGCGCCCCGCCGGCGCGGGGGGGGCGGGGGCGGGGCGCGCGGGCGCCCCCCGCCGGCCCCCCCCCCCGGGGACACCTCAGATCGAGCCGGTGCTGAGGAAGCCGAGGAGGTCGTGGCGGGTGATGACGCCGACGGGCTTGCCGTCTTCGACGACCATCAGGGCGTCGGAGTCCGAGAGTGCCTTGGTGGCCGTCGAGAGGGGCTCGCCGGAACCGATCAGCGGGAACGACGGACTCATGTGCTGGGCCACCGAGTCGGTGAGCTGGGCGCGGCCCTCGAACACGGCCGAGAGCAGATCGCGCTCGGTGACGCTGCCCGCCACCTCGCCCGCCATCACCGGCGGCTCGGCGCCGACGACCGGCATCTGCGAGACGCCGTACTCGCGCAGGATCTCGATGGCGTCGCGCAGGGTCTCCGACGGGTGGGTGTGCACCAGGTCGGGCAGGGCGCCGGACTTGCCGCGCAGCACGTCACCGACCAGCGGCTCCGGCCCGGCCTCGAGCGGGGTGGTGAGGAAGCCGTAGGAACTCATCCACTTGTCGTTGAAGATCTTCGACAGGTAGCCGCGGCCACCGTCGGGCAGCAGCACCACGACCACGGCGTCGGGATCGCGCCGGGCCACCTCGATCGCGGCGACCACGGCCATGCCGCAGGAGCCGCCGACCAGCAGGCCCTCCTCGCGGGCCAGCCGCCGGGTCATCTCGAAGGAGTCGGCGTCGGAGACGGCGATGATCTCGTCGGGAACGCTCGGGTCGTAGGCGGAGGGCCAGAAGTCCTCGCCGACACCCTCGACCAGGTACGGGCGACCGGTGCCGCCGGAGTACACCGAGCCCTCCGGATCGGCGCCGACGATCTTCACCTTCCCGCCCGAGACCTCCTTGAGGTAGCGGCCGGTGCCGGTGATGGTGCCGCCGGTGCCGACACCGGCGACGAAGTGGGTGATCTTGCCCTCGGTGTCGGCCCAGATCTCGGGACCGGTGGTCTCGTAGTGGCTGTCCGGGCCGCCGGGGTTGGCGTACTGGTTCGGCTTCCACGCGCCCTCGATCTCGCGGACCAGGCGATCGGAGACGTTGTAGTAGCTGTCCGGGTGCTCCGGCGGCACGGCGGTCGGGCACACCACGACCTCGGCGCCGTAGGCACGCAGCACGTTGCGCTTGTCCTCGCTGACCTTGTCCGGGCAGACGAACACGCACTTGTAGCCGCGCTGCTGGGCCACCAGCGCGAGGCCGACACCGGTGTTCCCCGAGGTCGGCTCGACGATGGTGCCGCCCGGCTTGAGCAGGCCCTCCTCCTCGGCGGCGTCGATCATCTTGACCGCGATGCGGTCCTTGGAGCTACCGCCCGGGTTGAGGTATTCGATCTTCGCGGCGACCAGGCCCGCGTTCGGGCCGACCACCGAGTTCAGCCGAACCAGGGGCGTGTTGCCGATGAGGTCGACGACATGATCCGCGATGCGCATAGGGTCCATCGTTGCAGAGGCGTAGCTCGTCGGCACGACCTGGTCGGATCCTGTGAGCAGTGGCACCGCCGCCGACTGCCCGCTCACCGGTCCGGTGCCTGCTGTCGTGCCGATTCGCGTCGTAGAATTTTCGGATGTGAGCGCACCTCGAATCAGCTGGCGAACCGCCGTGGTCACCGGCGCCACCACCGTGCTCGCCGGATCGGGTGCCGGCACCGTCTCGTGGGCCACGTATCGATTACTGATGACGCAGGCCGGGGCGGCCAGAGCCGTCATCGGACGCGACACCTCGAAACCGCCGGAGGCCGACGGCGTGTACGCGCCGGGCGCGCAGATCCCCGAACCGTGGCGCAAGGGCGTGCCGAGCGACCTGCATCTGATGATCTTCGGCGACTCCACCGCCGCCGGGCTCGGCTGCCTGAGCGCGTCCGATGTGCCGGGCGTGCGGGTGGCCAGGGGCCTCGCCGATGCCACCGGCCTGCGGATCCGGCTCAGCACCAAGGCGATCTCCGGCGCCACCTCCAAGGGCCTGGCCGGGCAGGTCGACGCGATGTTCGTCGCCGGGCCGCCGCCGGACGCCGCGGTGATCCTGGTCGGCGGGAACGACATCACCAAGAAGCACTCCATCCGCGCCTCGGCACGCAGGCTCGCCGCCGCCGTCTCGCGGCTGCGCGAGGCCGACGCGCTCGTCGTCGTCGGGACCTGTCCGAACCTGGGCACCGTCACCGCCATTCCGCAGCCGCTGCGGACGGTGGTCGCGAACTGGAGCGTGCGCCTGGCCAAGGCGCAGACCGTGGCGACCACCATCGCCGGCGGTATCCCGGTGGCGATGGGCTCGCCGTTGGTCGCCTCGGAGTTCCGCGCCGCCCCCGAGATCCTCTTCGCGACCGACGGATTCCATCCGTCCGCGGCGGGGTACGAATTGGCGGCGGCTCAGCTGCTGCCCGTCCTCGTCGAAGCGGTGCAGACCCGCCCTGGTCTTCCCGTCGCGCACGGCGAGACGTAGATTCCAGAAAGACCGGCTTGTGAACGCCGTTCACTGAACCATCCGAAAAGGAGTCCTCATGCCCGAGGCCGTAATCGTCTCCGTTGCCCGCTCTCCCATCGGCCGTGCCGTGAAGGGGTCCCTCGCGGGTATGCGTCCGGACGACCTGACCGCACAGATGGTGCGCGCGGCGCTGGCCAAGGTCCCCGCGCTCGACGCGAGCACGATCAACGACATCATGCTCGGCACCGGCTCCCCGGCGGGTGAGGGCGGCTTCGGCATGGCCCGCAACGTCGCCGTGCAGCTGGGCCTGGACACCGTGCCCGGCACCACCGTGCAGCGCTACTGTGCGTCCTCGCTGCAGACCACCCGGATGGCCTTCCACGCGATCAAGGCCGGCGAGGGCGACGTGTTCATCTCCGCCGGTGTGGAGACCGTCTCGCGCTACGCCAAGGGTTCGGCCGACAGCTGGCCCGACACCAAGAACCCCGAGTTCGCGCAGGCCGAGGCCCGCACCAAGGAGACCGCCGAGGGCGGCAAGGGCCAGTGGCACGACCCGCGCGAGGACGGCCTGCTGCCCGACGTCTACATCCCGATGGGCCAGACCGCCGAGAACGTCGCCACCCTGACCGGCATCTCCCGCGAGGACCAGGACCACTGGGGCGTGCGCTCGCAGAACCGCGCCGAGGAGGCCATCAAGAACGGCTTCTTCGAGCGGGAGATCACCCCGGTGACCCTGCCCGACGGCACCGTCGTCAGCAAGGACGACGGCCCGCGCGCCGGCGTCACCTACGAGGCGGTCAGCCAGCTGAAGCCGGTCTTCCGTCCCGACGGCACCGTCACCGCCGGTAACTGCTGCCCGCTCAACGACGGCGCGGCCGCCCTGGTCATCATGAGCGACACCAAGGCCAAGGAGCTGGGCCTGACCCCGCTGGCCCGCATCGTCTCCACCGGCGTGTCCGGCCTGTCGCCGGAGATCATGGGCCTCGGCCCGGTCGAGGCCGTCACCCGGGCGCTGGCCATCGCGGGCAAGTCGGTCTCCGACATCGACCTGTTCGAGATCAACGAGGCCTTCGCCGTGCAGGTGCTCGGCTCGGCCCGCGAGCTGAAGATCGACGAGGACAAGCTCAACGTCTCCGGCGGCGCGATCGCGCTGGGCCACCCGTTCGGCATGACCGGTGCCCGCATCACCGCGACCCTGCTGAACAACCTGCAGACCTACGACAAGCAGTTCGGCGTGGAGACCATGTGCGTCGGCGGCGGCCAGGGCATGGCGCTGGTCATCGAGCGCCTGAGCTGAGTCACGCTCCCCCTGAGCCGGCGGTCCACCCTCTGGTGGGCCGCCGGTTCCGTGTCGGGGAACGCTCAGCCGTCGTAGGACACGTGCGGTGTCCAGTCCGGCTCGGGCCTGGTCACCGCGGCCCACATGGCCTCGGCGATCGGCTGCGGCGAGAACGGGCCGGTCGCGGCCAGCAGACCGTTGATCTGCACGGCGACCGCGCGGATTCCCGCGGGGGCGAGGGTCGCGTCGAGACTGGTGACGAGATTGCGAACCCCGGCCTTCTGAACGCCGAGGGAGGCGGCGCCGTGCCAGGGCTTGTCGGCGGCGGCACTGCCGGTGACGAGAACGCGGGCCCCGCTCGCGAAGAACGGACGCGCGGCTTGGACCGCGGGTAACAACGCGCCGACCCCGAGCATGACGTCGTCGAGCAACTCGGCGGCGGTGAGGTGCAACGGATCCTTCTCCCGCCACGCGCTGGGGTTGAAGTGCAGCACGTCGATCCGGCCGTGGCGCTCGCCCACGCCGGCGACCACCCGCGCGATGTCCTCGGCGTCGGTCAGGTCGAGGGGCGCGCCCTCGGCGGAAAGGCCGTCGACGGCGAGTGATTCGGCCAGGCCTGCGGCGTCGTCGGCGGTCCGGGCCGTCAGGACGGCGTGGTAGCCCTCGCGGGCGAATCGACGTGCGACACCGGCCCCGAGTCCCGGGCCGGCGCCGATGGCGAGGTGAACTGGGGTAGGCACCGTTTCAGGCTATCCAACCCGGCGCAGGTAGCGGGTCCGAGCGCACAGCACGGCGGCCCCGAGTACGAGACTCGGGGCCGCCGTGAAGAGTCGACTCAGTCGCGCTGGAAGTAGCTCAGCAGGCGCAGGATCTCGACGTAGAGCCAGACCAGGGTGACGGTCAGGCCGAGGGCGACGCCCCAGGCGGCCTTCTCCGGGGCCTGGGCGCGGATCAGCTGGTCGGCGGCGTCGAAGTCCAGCAGGAAGCTGAACGCGGCGATCGCGATGCAGACCAGGCTGAACACGATCGCCAGGACGCCACCGTCGCGCAGGCCGAAACCGCCGTCGGTGAAGAAGCTCGCGATCAGGTTGCCGACCATCAGGACCAGCACGCCGACCATGGCGCCGAGCAGCATGCGGGTGAAGCGCGGGGTGACCCGGATGGCGCCGGTCTTGTAGACGACGAGCATGCCGAAGAACACGCCGAACGTGCCGAGCACCGCCTGCCCGATCAGGGCGCTACCGCCGACACCGCCGAAGGTGACGTCGGTGAACATCAGCGACAGCGCGCCGAGGAACAGGCCCTCGAACGCCGCGTAGGACAGGACGATGGCCGGGTTGTCCATCTTGTTGCCGAAGCTCGCCACCAGGACCAGCACCAGGCCGATCAGGCCGCCGCCGATGACGAACAGCGGGGCCAGCGAGGGGTTCGCCGAGGACAGCGCGAACGAGACGATCGCCGTGACGGTCAGCACCGCGAGGGTGATGCCGGTCTTGGTGACCACGTCGTCGATGGTCATCGCGCGGGTCGCAGGGGCCTGCTGGAACTGCTGGCCGTACTGCTGCCCGTATTCGCCGTACTGCTGGTTGCCCAGCTGCCCGGCGCCGGCGACGCCCGAACCGAAGTTCGCGTAACCGCCGACACCCTCCTGGCGAGGTAAGTTCTTGAACACCGGATTCGATGAGGTACGCACCGTGCGCCTTTCTTGGAGTGAATAGTCGCTGTACAGCTCCAACTGCCCTGTTCAACGTGCCGTGATCGGACAAAGTTCCCGTCTTCGGGAGCCGTGCCCGGTCGGACAAATCGGACTCTACCGCGTTCGGCGGTCCCTATCGTTGTACGTCGCGCAGACCACGAACGGACCGCGTGACCGTGAACTTCTGGTTCCGCCCGATCACATCGGTGCGCCCGACCATCCGCTCGACGACGCCGCGATAGTTCAGGTGCGAGTTGTACACCGTCCACAGTTCGCCGCCGGGCCGCAGCACCCGGCCGGTCTCGGCGAACATCTTGATCGCCGAACCGGTGTGCACGGCGGCGCCGACGTGGAAGGGCGGATTGCACAGCACCAGGTCGGCACTGTTGTCCGCGGCCGAAGACATCGCGTCATCGCGCACCACGGTCACCCGATCCGCCACGCCGTTGGCGGCCGCGGTGGCCCTGGCGGAGGCGACCGCGGCGGCGGACTGATCGGTGCCGACGACGCGGATGCGCGGGCGTGACTTGGCCAGCGCCACCGCGAGGATGCCGGTGCCGCAGCCGAGGTCGATGGCCTCGCGGGCGTCGGGCTTCATCCGGTCCAGGTGTTCGAGCAGGAAGCGGGTGCCGATATCGAGTCGCGGGCCGGAGAACGCGGCGCCGTAGGCCAGCACGTCGCCGTCGATCTCGTCGATCCGTTCGGCCACCGGGAATCGCGACTCGCCCACCGGCAGCGGCTCGCCGACGACCAGCACCCGCGACTTCTGCCTGCCGCGCCCCGCGCGCACGCTGGCGAAGGACTCGGCGAGCACCTCGTTCATGGCCGGGGTGAGGTATTTGTCGCGGCCACCGGCGAACACCACGACGTCCGGCGCGGCGTAGCGCGCGATGGCCTCGGCCGTCTCGGCCAGGCCGGACAGCATTCGGGGTAGCCGCATCAGCACCACCCGCGCACCAGCCAGCAACCCGGCGTCGAGGCCGTGCGCGGTGTAGCGATCGGTGAGCCCGAGGTTCTTGGCGTTGCCAGCCAGCGCGAGTTCGCCGGTGAGCAGGTCCTGGTGCACGCGCAGGCCGGTGAGATCGTGGCGGGTGGCCGCGCCGAGGGTCAGCGCGCCGTACGCATCGCCGATCACCGCAACCTCACCGCTACCCGCCGCCGTCAGCGCGTCGACCGCGGTATCGAGGAGTAATCGGTCGGCCGCGTCGACGGCATAGAGGTTCGGCGCCTCCACGTCCGGGTACCGGCGCAGCCGGGTGAGTACGTCCTCGACTCTGTCCACGCGACAAGTGTGCTAGATCGTTGCCCCACCGTCACATCCGGCCCTGCGATCGGGCGGTGGCCTTGCTCACAGTGGGTAGTCGTGGCATGTATTCCGATGGGCACGAACAGCTTCCATCGATTTGCGACACCCTTGCAGATGAACCCGAATCCGCTGATCACGCCAATCCCGTTGTTTCCCAGCGCTTCGGCTGACGAGTCACCGGCCCCGACGCTTCCCCGACGCGCGGCGACCCGGGTCACATCGCGCGCGACGCGCCTATCAGCGGCCCCCTCCGGCCACGCCGGCGCCGAATCCACGGGTCCGGCCGCCGGCCCGAGCGCCAGCAAACTCACCGTAGCCCGAACACACCCCGCGCTCCTTCCGCCTCCCGAGCGGGCCCGCTGAGTACCATCAGTCACATGCGTAACGCTCTAGTGTTCGGCCTCGTCGCCATCGCCGCGTTGACGCTGTCCGGCTGCGGCTCCGACGGCGCGCCCGCCGCCACCCCGCCGCCGACCAGCACCACCAGCACCTTCACCGATGCCACCGGCGCGGCGCCACGCGACAACACGCCCAAGTCCGGCGACGCGTCGGCCGGTGCGGCGCTCACCGTCACCGATATCCGACTCGGCCACCATGAAGGGTTCGACCGGGTGGTCTTCACCCTCGGCGGCACCGGAACCCCCGGCTGGCAGGTCGAGTACACCGGCAGCGCCGTCCAGGACGGCAGCGGCAAGCCGGTCGAGGTGGACGGCAACTCGATCCTCGAGGTGCGCATCCTCGGCTCCGCGTACCCCTTCGACTCGACCGTTCCGCCGTACGCGGGCCCCGACCCGGTGACCGACCCGAGCGTGCCCGGCATCACGGGCGTGTACAAGGCGCTGGTCTACGAGGGCAGCACGCAGTCTTTCATCGGCGTCACCGCCGCCGAGCCCGCGTTCGCCGTCAGCACGCTGTCCAACCCCACCCGCCTGGTCGTCGACATCGCCAACGGGTGACTACCCGTACGGCGTGAGGGTATTGCGACCGCCGTGATCGCGCTGGTTAGACTGGTCGCCGTGACCAACCGGCCGCACCACCTCCGCGCCTCGGGCATCGCCCGGGCGCTCACGGTGCTGGTGCTGATGGCCGGAATCGTCGCCATGCACTCCGCGGTCTTCGGCACCGCCCACGCGGCGAGCGCCCATGCGGATCACGCCACGGGACCAACACCAGTCACGGAGACGGCCACGGGCACAGCCCAGTCCGGGCCGCTGCCCGTGATCGAGTCGACGGCCACCGGCGAGCACCAGCCGCATTCCGAATCGGCGCCCCAGACCGCGTCCGCGCGGACCGACACCGAGCCGACGCGCACGAACGCCATCCAGCCGGAGCACGTCGCCGACATGACTGCCACCCGGCTGGAACACTCCGCCGACAGCACCGGCACCGCCGTGAGCGAACCCGCCGCCGCACCGAGATCGGCGGAGCCCACCGCGCTGACCGCCGCCGGCGTGCTGCCGGTAGCCCTCCCGAGCACAACCGCTCCCGCCGAGGACCCGCACGCGGGTCCGGAATGCGGCACGGCGGGGTGCGGCGAACACGCGGCCGTGCATTCGTGCGTCTTCGTGCTGGTCGCGCTCGCCGCCGCCATGGCACTCGTCCTGCTGTACCGCCTCACCGATGACCTCGCCGCGATCGTCGCCGCGGCCGCGCGCCCATGGCGCGGCAGGCGCGAACGTCCGCCACCGTGGACGGTGCTCTCCCTCGCGCAACTGGCGATCCTGCGGATCTGACAGGTCAGCCGCCGACCGGACCCCCGGCGGCGGCCTGCTCTCGTCACCTCACCCCAGCATCCCCAGGAGGATCACCATGTTCATCACCCGTACCCGTGCCACCGTCGTCGCCCTCGCCGCCGCGAGCTCGTTGCTGCTCGCCGCGGGCTGTAGCGACGACAACTCCGACTCGGCCGCCCACCACTCCTCCACCACGGCGGCCGCGAGCCCGACCAGCGCGACGGCCGGCGTCCGCACCGACTTCAACGACGCCGACGTGACCTTCCTGCAGATGATGTACCCGCATCACGCGCAGGCCGTCGAGATGGCGAAGATGGTGCCGAGCCGCACCCAGAACCAGCAGCTCATCGCGCTCGCCGCGCAGGTCGAGCAGGCCCAGGCGCCGGAGATGCAGCAGATCACCGCCCTGCTGACCAGCTTCGGCAAGCCCGCGCCGACCACGGGCGGCGGACACGAGGGCCACGGCATGCCCGGCATGATGAGCGCCGAGCAGATGTCGGCGCTCGAGGCCGCCACCGGCGCCGAGTTCGACCGGCAGTGGCTGGAGATGATGATCGAGCACCACGAGGGCGCGGTCGACATGGCGAACACCGAGCTCGCCGGCGGCGTCAACCCGGAGTCCAAGCAGCTCGCGACGGCCATCGTGGCCGCCCAGGAGGCCGAGATCGGCACGATGCGCGGCATGCTCGGCCAGAACTGATCGCGTGCGGCGCCGGGACCACGGTTCCGGCGCCGCCCCCGGACGTCTCGGTTGATCATCGAAATCGCCGCCGCGAGCTGACGTCACCGGCGCGCAGCCAGTACGGTCGATATGTTCGGCTTCGGGCGCAAACCGGCGTCGGCTGTCGGTGAGGGAGGAGACAGACATGAGACAACGGGAACGAGTGGGGGTCGCCACCGCACTCGCGGCCGCGGCCACCGGCATGGTCCTGATCGGCGCCTGCACCAAGCAGGTACCCGGCGACGCCCAGGCCAACCAGTCCGACCTCGCGTCCTATACCTCCGAGGTGGCCGCGTCCTCAGCGGCGCGGGTGCAGAAGGCCAACGACGACGCCTGCGACGGCCTGCGCGCGGCCAACAAGAGCTCGGTCGCCTCGTTCAACGCCTACATCGAGGCCAGCAACAACCGGGCCCCCGACACCGACACCAAGGCGAACGAGGCGGTGACGACCTTGCGCAACAACGCCAAGGACTTCGCCCGCAAGCTCACCAACGACGTGGTCCCCGCGCTCTCGGAACCGTTGCGCGCCTACCGCGACAACACCAACACCCTCGCCGACACCCTCGAGCGCCGCGCGCCCACCGACGAACTCAACGGCGTGATCGACACGTTCAACGCGGCCAAGGACACCGCGATCGGCGTCTGCGAGCCCTACGGCAACTGACCCGCCGTAACAAGAACGTGACCGTTCACGATTCCCTCCCGGAAACTCTTTCTGGAGGGCGACGTGCACGGCTATTTGAAATACCTTGTGGCAGCGGCGATCACCGCACTGACGCTCTCGTCGGGCGCTCTGCTGCCCGGCCCGGCGCTGGCCGAACCGGTCACCGCCAAGCAGTGTGAGGTCAGCTCCGGGCGCACTCCCCAGTCGGCGACGCCCGCCGAAGCCGCGCTCGACCCCGACCGGCTGAGCGCGGCGATGCAGCTGGCGACGAACGCGACCCGCTTCAACATCCAGATCTATCGCAACAACTGCCTCGTCGGCGTCGGCCCGCGCAATGCCGAATCCGGTGGCGTGGCCTGGAATCTGTGGAGCGGCACCAAGAGCGTGGTCGCGCTCGTCGCCGGCCTCGCGGTGGACGACGGCCGCCTGCGCGTCGACGAACCGATCGGCGCCTACCTACCCGCGGGTCTGGGTGACGAGGCGCACCGGGCGATCACCGTGCGCAATCTGCTCACCGAGTCGTCCGGGATGGAGGTGGCGGTCGCCGCCGAGGGCGCGACCGGGCTGGCCGCGCTGGATCCCAATGTCGTCGCCCAGGCGCTGGCCATGCCGATCGAACGACCGCAGGGCACCATGTTCCGCTACAGCCAGCGCGCCGTCGACCTGCTGGTCTACGTGATCCAGCAGGCCGTCGGCGAGGACTTCCAGGCCTACGCTCAGCGAAAGCTGTTCGACCCCTTGGGGATCGCGCGCAGCGACTATTTCTGGGCGCGCGACCGCGCCGGAAACACCTACGGCCACGCACATCTCATCCTGCCGCCGGACGACTTCGCGAAAATCGGCCTGCTGGTAGGCAATCGAGGCAGGTGGAACGACCTGCAGGTGATCTCGGACGACTACATGCGCGCGGCCCTTTCACCCTCGGCGAGCATGCCCTGTTACGGCTTCCTGTTCGTGATCAACGGCGAACCCTGCCGGCTCGAGTTCCCCGGTCTGCCCTATGACGCGGTGAAGATCTCGGGCATGCTGCGCAACGACAGCTACATCGTGCCGAGCCTCGGCCTCATGGTGAACTGGACCGGGGGCGCGGCGCCCGGCGGCGCCCCCGACACCCACAACCAGATGCGCCCGCACGGCTCGGCCGGTGTCGATACGCAGGTGCCCGCTCCCCGCCCGGACCAGGAGCGGCC
>NZ_JARWOJ010000055.1 GCF_029868625.1 Nocardia neocaledoniensis
CGGCCGCGACGCGGCCGCGGTGGAAATCGGCGGTGCCCCAGGCGGTGCGCAGCGCGGTCACTCTGGTCAGCCACAGCGAGAGGTCGCATTCGGCGGTGTAGCCGATGGCGCCGTGCACCTGCAGGCCGACGCGAGCGGCGCGGTGAGCCGCGTCGCCACAGGCCACCAAGGCCGCCGACACATCGCGGGCGCGGTCGGCCGAATCGAGCGTGAGCGCCGCGCGGTAGACCAGCGGCTCGGCCAGATCCAGCGCGATCAGCACATCGGCGAGCTGCTGCTTCACGGCCTGGAATTCGCCGATCACGCGGCCGAACTGCTTGCGCTGCTTGGCGTAGGTGGTGGTCTGCTCGAGGATCGCCCGGCCCGCGCCGAGCAGCTGGGCGGCGCAGGCGAGCACGCCGATGTCGAAGGCGTAGTCGAGCGCGTCCTGGACCTCCGCCGCCACGGTCTCCCCGGTGCCGACGCGGAAGAGCTTGCGCGCCGGGTCGATCGACTGTCGCGGGCCGATCGCCGCCGGATCGGTCGCACCCCCGGACTCCCCGGACGCAACCGTGCCGACCGCGAGAGCGCCCGCCGCGGCGGTCAAGACGACCTCGGCGGTCTCGGCGTCGAGCGCGACGGCGCGCTGGGGAACGTCGAAGGTGATGGTGCCGAGCGACGCTCCGCCGGCCAGGCCGGGCAGCCACCGCTGCGCCGGACCGGCATCGGGAAGTCGTTGCAGCAGTGCGGGAATCACTGCGGCCGACTCGATCACCGGGCCGGGCAGCGCGGCGCGACCCGTTTCGATCAGGGCGACGACGAGGTCGACCGGGGTGGCGTCGGCGCCGTCGTACTTCTCGTCGACGATCAGGCCGAAGACGCCCATCTCGGCGAGCTGGCGCAGCAGGGCGCGACCCTTGTCGGTGTCACCGGCGGACCAGGCGCGCACCGCGGCGGGCACCTGCCCGGCGTCGAGGATCTTGCGCAGCTCGGCCGCGAAGTCGAGCTGTTCGGTGCTGAGCGCGAATCTCATCGCGAGCCTCCTGTGATCGGGCGGGAGCTCATCGCTTGCTCTCCCGCGGCAGGCCGAGGATGCGCTCGGCGATGATGTTGCGCTGGATCTCGTTGGTACCGGCGTAGATCGGGCCGGACAGCGAGAACAGGTAGCCGTCGGTCCACTTGCTCGTGAGCTCGGCGGCGGGGCCGAGCAGATCGAGGGCCGTCTCGTGCATGGCGATGTCGAGCTCGGACCAGAACACCTTGGTGATCGAGGACTCCGCGCCGAGCTGGCCGCCGTCGGTGAGCCGGGTGACGGTGCCGAAGGTGTGCAGCCGGTACGACTCGGCGCCGATCCACGCGTCCACCACGGCATCGCGCGCGGCGGTGTCGGTGGGCTCGGCGGTCTCGGACCACAGATCGATCAGGCGCTGCGCGGTGGCGCTGAAGCGGCCGGGGCTGCGCAGCGAGAGGCCGCGCTCGTTGCTCGAGGTGGCCATGGCCACCCGCCAGCCCTCGTTCACCCCGCCGATCACATCCTGGTCGGGGACGAACACGTCGTCGAAGAAGATCTCGGCGAAGCCGGGCTCCCCGTCGAGCTGCGGGATCGGCCGCACGCTCACGCCCTCGGCGGTGAGCGGGAACATCACGTAGGTCAGCCCGTGGTGGCGCTGCGCCTCCGGGTCGCTGCGGAACAGGCCGAAGCCCCAATCCGCGAACGCCGCACGCGAACTCCAGGTCTTCTGGCCGTTGAGCAGCCAACCGCCCTCGGTGCGCCGGGCCGTCGAGCGCAGGCTCGCCAGGTCGCTGCCCGACTCGGGTTCCGACCAGGCCTGCGCCCAGATGTCGTCGGCGCGGGCCATCCGCGGCAGGAACCGGGCCAGCTGTTCGGGGGTGCCGTGCTCGAACAGGGTCGGGGCCAGCAGGAAGATGCCGTTCTGGCTCACCCGGCCGGGCGCGCCCGCCGCGTAGTACTCCTGCTCGAACAGCACCCATTCGAGAATGGAGGCGTCCCGGCCGCCGTACTCGGCGGGCCAGGACACCGCCGACAGCCGGGCGTCGGCCAGCTTCGCCTCCCACTCGCGGTGCGCCTCGAACCCCGCCTTGGTGTCCATCGACGGCAGCGGCTCACGCGGGACATGGGTGGCGAGGAACTCGCGCACCTCCAGCTGGAACTCCCGGACTGCCGGGTCGATATCGAGATCCACTTACTTCGTCCCGTTCTGTTCGGTCGCGGCGCCCTTCATCGAGCGGGCGTTCATCCCGCCGAGCGAATCGGCGCCGACTTCGGCGTTGTGGGCGTGCGCGAAATGGTGCAGTCCGAAGACCGAGTCCATTCCGGAGCGCATTCCCATCAGGTCTTCGGCCTGGTTGACGGCCTTCTTGGTGAGCGCGAGGCCGAATTGCGGCATGGCGGAGATCTTCTCGGCAAGCGCCATCGTCTCGGTCTCGAGTTCCGCGCGCGGGACGACCCGGTTCACCATGCCCCACTCCTTGGCCTGGGCGGCGTCGAACCGGTCACCGGTGTAAAGGAACTCCTTGGCCGCGCGCGGCCCCATCACCCACGGATGGGCGAAGTACTCCACACCCGGGATGCCCATCCGGACAACGGGATCGGAGAAGAACGCGTCCTCGGAGCAGACGATCAGGTCGCACACCCAGGCCAGCATCAGTCCGCCCGCGATGCAGGCGCCCTGCACCATCGCCACCATGGGCTTGGGGATCTCGCGCCAGCGACGGCACATGCCCAGGTACACCTCGGACTCGCGCGCGAAGCGCTGATCGCCGCCCTCGCGGTCGACGTGATCCCACCACAGCGCGGCCGTGTTCTCGTAGCGCACATGATGATCGCGCCCCGGCGTGCCGATGTCGTGGCCCGCGCTGAAGTGTTTCCCGTTGCCCGCCAGCACGATCACCTTGACCTCGGGATCCTCGACGGCCCGCACGAAGGCGGCGTCGAGGGCGTAGGTCATCTTCGAGTTCTGCGCGTTGCGGAACTCGGGCCGGTTCATGGTGACGACGGCGACCGCGCCGCGCACCTCGTAGGTGACGACCTCGGCCTCGGTTTCGGGACTCACGATTTCTCCTCACGTAGCTCGCGCTTGAGCACCTTGCCCGCCGCGCTGTAGGGCAGCTGGTCGCGGAACTCCACGAGCCGGGGCACCTTGAAATTGGCCAGCTTGCTCGCCGCGAAGGCGAGCACCTCCTCGGCGGTCAGCGTCGAGCCGGCCTTGCGGACGACGACGGCCTTGCCGACCTCGCCCATCCGCTCGTCGGGCACGCCGATGACGGCCGATTCGGCGACGCCGTCGAGCCGGGCCAGGGTCTGTTCGATCTCGGCGGGGTACACGTTGAAGCCGCCGGTGATGTACATGTCCTTGAGCCGGTCGGTGATCTTGAGATAGCCGCGCTCGTCGACGATGCCGATGTCGCCGGTGTGCAGCCAGCCGTCGGCGTCGATGGCCTCGGCGGTGGCCTCGGGGTCGTCGAGGTAGCCGAGCATGACGTTCGGCCCGCGCAGCAGCACCTCGCCGGCCTCGGACAGCCGCAGTTCGAAGTCGGCGATGGGTCCGCCGCAGGTGTTGGCGATGGTGGCCGCGTCGTCCTCGGGCCTGCACATGGTGCCGAAACCGGCCGACTCGGACAGGCCGTAGGCGGTGATGACCACCTCGAACTCGAGGTCGTCGCGCATCCGCTCGATCAGCACCACCGGCACGGTCGCCGCGCCGGTCACCGCCACCCGCAACGAGCTCAGGTCGTGCTCGCCGCGCCGGGGATGCTCGAGGATGGTCTGGTAGATCGTCGGCGGACCGGTGAGCACGGTGATCCGCTCGGACTCGATCATCGCCAGCGTGGCCGGCACGTCGAAGGTGGCCTGCGGCACGATCGTCGCGCCGGTGACCAGGCACGCCAGGATGCCCGCCTTGTAACCGAAGTTGTGGAAGAACGGCGGGATCATCAGGTACCGGTCGCCCGCGCGCAGCGTCGAGCACTCGACCCAGCCGCGCACCACGCCGAGCGCCTGCCGGTGCGCGACGAGCGTGCCCTTGCTGCGGCCGGTGGTGCCGGAGGTGAACAGGATGTCGGAGATGTCGTCGGGGGAGACGGCGGCGGCGCGTGCCTCGCCGGTCTCCGCCGACACCGTCTCGGCGAGTTCGAGCAGAGCCGACCAGGCGAGGGTCGAGCCGTGCGCGGAGTCGTCCTCCACCGGAATCACCACGACCGTGTCGATGGCGAGGTCGGGCGCCTCGGCGAGCAGTTCGGCGGCCCGGTCCCTGCCCAGGAACGGGCCGGCGACGAACAGTGCCTTCGCGTCGACCCGGCGCAGCACGTCGGCCGCCTCGGCCGCCATGTAGCGGGTGTTGAGCGGAACGAGCGCGGCGCCGACGGAGTGCGCGGCCAGGGCGGCGACGACCCAGTGATGGGTGTTGGGCGCCCACATGGCGACCCGGTCGCCGGAATCGATGCCACGGGCGATCAGCGCGCGCGCCGCGATCCGGACCTGGTCGAGCAGTTGGCCCCAGGTCAGGCGGGTCGCGCCGTCGATCAGGGCCGGTTCGTCCTGGTACGCCGCGGCGACGTCACGCAGTGCCTGCGGGGTGGTCTGTGCAGGGGGTGTCACGGGGTCCTCACCAATCGGCTAACAAAGCAAGTGCTTGGTAGGTTATCCTACCGACGTGGGCGTGATCCAGACCTCAGATTCCGATACCGCGACCTCCGACGCGGAGTTTTGCGCGGAAATACGCGACTGGCTGGCCGAAAACCTGTCCGGAGAGTTCCGTGACCTGCGTGGCACCGGTGGCCCCGGGCGCGAGCACGAGTTCTTCGAGGAACGGCTGGCCTGGGACCGGCACCTCGCCGCGGCGGGCTGGACCTGCCTCGGCTGGCCGGTCGAATACGGCGGCCGCGGTGCCAGCGTGCGCCAGCAGGTGATCTTCCACGAGGAGTACGCCAAGGCCGACGCGCCTGCGCGGGTCTCCCACGTGGGCGAGGAACTGCTCGGCCCGACCCTGCTCGCCTTCGGCACCGAGGAGCAGAAGCGGCGTTTCCTGCCCGGCGTGCGCTCGGTCGGCGAGCTGTGGTGCCAGGGCTACTCCGAACCGGGCGCCGGTTCCGACCTGGCCGCGGTGAGCACGACCGCGCGCCTCGACGGCGACAAGTGGGTGATCAACGGCCAGAAGATCTGGACCTCGCTCGCGCACGTCGCCGACTGGTGCTTCGTCATCGCGCGCACCGAGAAGGGCTCGAGCAGGCACAAGGGCCTGTCCTACCTGCTGGTTCCGATGGACCAGCCGGGCATCGAGGTGCGGCCGATCGAACAGCTCACCGGCACGTCCGAATTCAACGAGGTGTTCTTCGACGACGCCGTCACCGAGGCGGGCCTGGTCGTCGGCGAGTCGGGCGACGGCTGGCGCGTCGCCATGGGCACCCTGACCTTCGAGCGCGGCATCTCCACGCTCGGCCAGCAGATCCGGTTCGCCCGCGAACTCGCCGACATCGAGGCGCTGGCCCGGCGCACCGGCGCGGCCGACGACCCGTTGATCGCCGACCGCATCGACAACGCCTGGGTCGGCCTGCGGGTGCTGCGCGCGCACGCGCTGCGCACCATGAGCGAGGACACCCACGACGCCGGTGGCGCGTCGGTGTCGAAGCTGCTGTGGGGCAACTGGCATCGCGGACTCGGCGAACTGGCCATGGCGGTGCAGGGCGCCGCCGGGCTGGTCCTCGGGCCCGACGACATGACCGCATGGCAGCGGCTGTACCTGTTCAGCCGCGCCGACACGATCTACGGAGGTTCGAACGAAGTGCAGCGCAACATCATCGCCGAGCGAGTGCTCGGTCTGCCACGAGAGGCTCGCCCGTGACCGGCCCACTGTCCGTCCCGCCGCCGTCCATCCCCGGCCACGGTCTGCTGACCGGCCGCAAGGCCGTCATCACCGCCGCAGCGGGCACCGGGATCGGCTCGTCCACCGCGCGCAGGCTGCTCGAAGAGGGCGCTGACGTCGTCGTCTCCGACTGGCACGAGCGTAGGCTCACCGAGACCGCCGAGCTGCTGGCCAAGGAGTTCCCCGAGCGCAAGGTCGGCGCGGTCGTCTGCGACGTCCGCGATACCGCGCAGGTGAACGAGCTGCTCACCGCGGCCGCGGCCGAGCTCGGCCGGATCGACATCATGGTCAACAACGCCGGTCTCGGGGGCGAGACCCCGGTCGTCGACATGACCGACGAGCAGTGGGACCAGGTGCTCGACATCACGCTCACCGGTACCTTCCGGTGCACCAGGGCCGCGCTCGGCTACTTCCGCTCGGCCGGCCACGGCGGCGTGATCGTCAACAACGCCAGCGTGCTCGGCTGGCGTGCCCAGCACGGCCAGGCGCACTACGCCGCCGCCAAGGCCGGCGTGATGGCGCTGACCAGGTGCAGCGCCGTCGAAGCCGCGGAGTTCGGGGTCCGGATCAACGCCGTCGCGCCGAGCATCGCCCGGCACCCGTTCCTGGACAAGGTGAGCTCGACCGAACTGCTCGACGCGCTCAGCGAGCGCGAGGCCTTCGGCCGCGCGGCCGAGCCGTGGGAAGTCGCCGCGACGATCGCCATGCTGGCCAGCGACTACACCTCGTACCTGACCGGCGAGGTGGTCTCGGTGAGCAGTCAACGCGCATGATGAGCGGGCGCCCGAGTATGGAGGAATGACACCGTGACCGCACCCGACACCGTGAAACGCACCCGCCGCGAGGAACTGCTCGGCCTGGCCGCCGACCTGTTCGCCGAGCGTGGCCTGCGTGCCACCACCGTGCGCGACATCGCCGACTCGGCGGGGATCCTCTCGGGCAGCCTCTATCACCATTTCGACTCCAAGGAGTCGATGGTCGACGAGATCCTGCGCGGCTTCCTCGACGACCTGTTCGGCCGCTACCGCGAGATCGCGGCGGCGGGCCTGAGCTCGCGGGAGACGTTGGAGGCCTTGGTGATCGCCTCCTACGAATCCTTCGACCGGCACCACGCCGCCGTCGCCATCTACCAGGCCGAGGCCAAGAACCTGCGCGATGTGGAGCGCTTCGCCTACATCCGCGACTTCAACACCGAGTTCCGCGAGCTGTGGCACAAGGTGCTCACCGCCGGTGTCGCCGACGGCAGCTTCCGGCCCGAACTCGACGTGGAACTGGCGTTCCGCTTCCTGCGCGACACCGTGTGGGTCGCGGTGCGCTGGTACACCCCCGGCGGCCAGATCGCCGTGAAAAGCCTTGCCCAGCAGTATCTGACCATCGTGCTCGACGGGCTGACCGTGCCCGCGAGCACAGCGAAGTAGGAGTTCCCATGACCGAGCGCCGCCCGTACACCCCGCTGCGGGAAGCCTATGTAGTCGACGCGGTCCGCACCGCGGTCGGCAAGCGCGGTGGCGCGCTGGCCGGCGTGCACCCGGCCGACCTGGGCGCCGCCGCCGTGCGCGGACTGATCGAGCGCACCGGCATCGATCCCGCCGTCGTCGACGACGTGATCGTCGGCTGCGTCGACAACATCGGCCCGCAGGCGGGCAATATCGGCCGCACCATGTGGCTGACCGCCGGTTACCCCGAGTCGGTGCCCGGTGTCACCGTCGACCGCCAGTGCGGTTCCAGCCAGCAGGCCATCAACTTCGGCGCCCAGGCCATCATGAGCGGCACCGCCGAGGTGATCGTGGCCGGCGGTGTGCAGAACATGAGCGCCATCCCGATCTCGGCCGCCATGCTGGCGGGCAAGGAGTACGGCTTCGAGTCGCCGTTCGTCGGCGCGACCGGCTGGGACGAGCGCTACGGCACCGACGAGGTCTCGCAGTTCCGCGGCGCCGAGCTGATCGCCGAGAAGTGGGGCATCACCCGCGAGGACATGGAGCAGTGGGCGCTGCGCAGCCACGAGCGCGCCCGCGCCGCCATCGCCGCGGGCCGCTTCGACAACGAGATCGTGCCGGTCGGCGACTTCACCGTCGACCAGGGGCCGCGCGAGACCAGCCTGGAGAAGATGGCGAGCCTGCAGCCGCTCGGCGAGGGCAGCCCGCTCACCGCCGCGGTGGCCAGCCAGATCTCCGACGGCGCGAGCGCGACGCTGCTCGCCTCGGACTGGGCCGTCAAGGAGTACGGGCTCACCCCGCGGGCCCGCATCCATCACGTCAGCGCGCGTGGCGCCGACCCGATCTTCATGCTGAGCGCGCCGATTCCGGCGACCCAGTGGGCGCTGGAGAAGACCGGGCTCACCATCGACGACATCGACGTCATCGAGATCAACGAGGCCTTCGCGCCGGTGGTGCTGGCCTGGATCAAGGAGATCGGCGCCGATCCGGCGAAGGTCAATGTCAACGGCGGCGCGATCGCGCTCGGCCACCCGCTTGGCGCGACCGGCGCCAAGCTGTTCGCGACCCTGCTCAACGAGCTGGAGCGGGTGAACGGCCGGTACGGTCTGCTCACCATCTGTGAGGGTGGCGGCACGGCGAACGTCACCATCATCGAACGGCTCGGCGCCGCCGAGTAATTCGCCGCGCAGCCGATGACGGCCCGGTGCTGGAGTTTCCGGCACCGGGCCGTAGTGCTGTATACGGCGGTTTCCGCACTTGCGAGCGCTCGATCGGTCACCGACACTGGAACGTTGCTCATCCCTGGGCCGCCGCGATAACACGTTGGCGCAGTGGGTAAGCCATGAGCTGAAGTGGTGCCGGATCTGGGTGTCACTCGTGAGAGCAGGAGCAGGAATTCCGAATGGGTCACCCACAACCGCCCTACCCGTATCAAGGTCAGCCGTATCAGGGTCAGCCGTACCCGCAGGGCCCGCCGATGCCGGGTCAGCCCTACCCGCAGGGGCGGCCGATGCCCGGTCAGCCCTATCCGCCGCAGGGCCAGCCCTATCCGCAGGGTCAGCCCTACCAGCACGGCGGGCCGCAGTACGGCGCGCCGGGTGGGTACGGTCAGCCGCCGCGCCGGTCCGGCGGTGGCGGCAAGGTCGCGCTCCTCGTCGGTGGCGCGGTCGTCCTGATCGCGGCGGCGGTCGGCGGCTTCCTCCTCCTCGGCCCCGGCGGTGGCTCGATCGGTGGCGGTGGTTACGACACCCCGCGCGAGGCGGCGCAGGCGTGGGTCGATCAGAAGGGTGACCTCGAAGATCTGGTGTGCTCCTCGGATCGGGACGAGATCGCGAAGTACAAGAACAAGTCGACGCCGACCGCGGCGCCCTCGGGCACCGGGCTGCCGAAGACGACAACGACGCTGCAGAGTGTGGACGTCCCGTCCGGCAGCGATTCCGGGACCTTCACCACGGCCATGTCCATGGAGATCCTCGGCCAGAAGACCACCACCAAGGCGACCTACAAGCTGGTCGAGGAAGACGGTGGCTGGAAGGTGTGCGGCATTCTCAACCCGGTCATCGAGACCGAATGAGGGTTACGGGTCGGCCCCTTTCGGCCGACCCGGTTCTCGTTCACCACCAATAGGTCACGACATCCCAGCGCTGGAGAGTGCCAGGGGTGTCGCAGTGGGCCCAAGACTGCTGCCCGTTCCACGCCATGTTGCCGCGGCGCTCGTAGGTGGCCCAGCTGCTGCCGAACCATCCCCACCAGTGCCTGCACTCGATGCGCACCTGATGCCGCACCGGCCAATAGCACTGCGAATACGCCGCGCTGTTGTTGACCGGATGTGCCGAGCATCCCGGCTGCCATGGCTGCGCCTGAACCGGCGCCGCGCCCATCACCACCCCCGCGCCGAGCAGCATTGCCGCCGACGCGCTCACCATCAATTTCTTGCCGATCATCTCCTACCTCCCACCAAGCGTGGGGGCACGATGCCCCGACCTGTGACAGGGCCTCCGCGCAAATCGATCCTTTGTGGTGCCACGCGTCCGCGAAACCACTCTTACGTGACTTACATCACAATTCCGGCGGTGAGTGTTACTGCCGGGCGTGTTCGGCGGGCTGTCGGTGCTCCCCCTTACGATGGATCGGGTGAAGGTGCTCGGAGCGTGCCCACTCGATTGCCCCGACGCGTGCTCGTGGGTGGTCTCCGTCGAGGACGGGGTCGCCACCGGCCTGCGCGGGAACAAGGATCACCCGGTGACGCGCGGCGCCCTGTGTGTGAAGGTGAACCGCTACCTCGAGCAGCTCGGTGCGCCGGACCGGCTGCGCTATCCGCTGCGCCGGGTCGGGCCCAAGGGCTCGGGCCGATTCGAGCGGATCACCTGGGACGAGGCGCTCGACGAGATCGCCACCAGGCTCACCGGCATCATCGACGAGTTCGGCGCCGAGGCGATCTGGCCGTTCCACGGCACCGGCAGCCTCGGCTACCTCCAGGGCATGGAGGGATTTCCCGGGCGCCGCCTGTTCAATGTGCTCGGCGCCTCCCACCACCGGCCGACGATCTGCTCGGTCGCGGGCAGCGCCGGTCTGAGCTACACCCTCGGCACCGCGGGCGGCATGGATCCCGAGGACCTCGCGCACGCGCGACTGATCCTGCTGTGGGGCACCAATCCGCTCACCTCGGGCCATCACGTCTGGAAGTTCGTGCAGGACAGCGGCGCCTACCTGGTGTCGATCGATCCGGTGCGCACCAAGACCTCCGAGCGCTGCGACGAGCACCTCGCGCCGCTGCCAGGCACCGACGCCGCGCTGGCCTTCGGCCTGCTGCACGTGATCGTCTCCCTCGGCGCGCAGGACGACGCGTTCATCGCCGAGCACACCGAGGGCTGGCCCGAATTCCGAGACCGGATCGCCGAATTCACCCCCGAACGCACCGCGGCGATCACCGGGGTGCCGCGCGAACAGATCGTCGCGCTCGGCGAGCGGATCGCGCGCACCAGGCCGACCGCCATCCGCGCCTCCCAGGGCATGCAGCGCCACGCGGGCGGCGGGATGGCGCTGCGCGTGCTGGCCTGCCTGCCCGGTGTCACCGGAGACTGGGCCATTCGCGGTGGGGGACTGCACTATTCGACCAGCGGCCACTTCCGGCTCGACGTCGGCGCGCTGATCCGCGACGATCTGCTGCCGCGCCCGGTGCGCACCCTGTCGATGACCAGGCTCGGCGAGGCTCTGCTCGACACCGAGGACCCACCGGTCAAGGCGCTGTTCGTGATCGCCGCCAACCCGGTCGGCTCGAATCCCGACCAGCGCAGGGTGATCGAGGGTCTGTCGCGTGAGGATCTGTTCACGGTGGTGCTCGAGCACTTCGCCACCGACACCGTCGACTACGCCGACATCGTGCTGCCCGCCACCATGCAGCCCGAACACCTCGACGTGATCGCCGGGTACGGACACCTCTACCTGGTGTGGAACGAACCCGCCGTCGAGCCGCCGGGCGAATGCCTGTCCACCACCGAGACCTTCCGCAGGCTCGCGCGCCGGCTCGGGCTCACCGAACCGGCCCTCTACGATTCCGACGAGGAGCTGGCGAAGCAACTGCTGCGGGGTCACGACCTCGATCGCCTGCGCGCCGACGGTTTCCTCAAGGTGCAGGCGGGGCCGGTGCCCGCGGGCAAACTCCAGTTCGTCTCCGCCAGAGCCGAACTGGCCGGACATGATCCGTTCCCGGCCTACACCCCGCCCGCCGACCCCGGCGACGGACTCGTGCTGATCTCGGCCGCCTCGCACTACTTCCTGAACACCACCTTCGGCGCCAACCCCGAATTGCGCCGCCGCGCGGGCGAATCCACGATCACGCTGCATCCCGACGACGCCGCAGCGCGTGGCATCGCCGAGGGGGCCGCGGTGCTGGTGGCCAACTCGCGTGGCGAGTTCGAGGCCGTGGCCGAGCTGTCCGATCGGGTGCGTCCCGGCGTCGCGGCCACGACCAAGGGCCGCTGGGCCAAGTTCACCAACGGCGCCACGGTCAACGCGACGATCGCCGAACGCGACGCGGACTACGGTGGCGGCGCGGTGTTCCACGACAACCGCGTCGAGGTGCGGCCACGCTGACCGAACCGCTCAGAACTCGACGGCGTCGCGGATCAGCGGGCAGGTCATGCAGTGGCCGCCGCCCCGGCCCCGGCCCAGTTCGGCGCCGACGATGGTGATCACCTCGACGCCTTCCTTGCGCAGGGCCGCGTTGGTGTGGGTGTTGCGGTCGTAGGCGAACACCACGCCGGGTTCGGCGGCGAACAGGTTGTTGCCGCTGTCCCACTGCTGGCGTTCGTTGGCGTAGTAGCCGCCGCCGGTCTCGACCACCCGCAGTTTCGGCAGGTTCAGCGCTGCGGCGACCACCTCGAGGAACGGCGCGGTCTCCTCGACCACCTCGATGCCGGGCGCCCGGTCGGTGGGCCGCAGGGAGAACGGGTGGATGCCGTAGACGATGTCGGGGTACACCGTCACCAGGTCGCGGTCGGCGAAGGTGAGCACCGTGTCGAGATGCATGGCCGAGCGCAGCTTCGGCATACCGGCCACGATCACCCGCTCGGCCGCACCGGCGTCGAACAGCGCTGCGGCGACCTGGGTGATCGCCTGCCGCGATGTCCGTTCGCTCATCCCGATCAGGACCACCCCGTTGCCCACCGGCATCACATCCCCGCCCTCGAAGGTCGCCAGCCCCCAATCCTGTTCGGGATCGCCCCACCAGACCTTCGCGCCGGTGAAGTCGGGATGGAAGGCATAGATCGCGGCCATCAGCAGCGTCTCGTCGTGCCGGGCCGGCCAGTACAGCGGGTTGAGGGTGACGCCGCCGTAGAGCCAGCAGGTGGTGTCGCGGGTGTAGAGGGTGTTCGGGAGCGGCGGCATCAGATATTCGCGGACTCCGGATTGTTCGCGCGCGAGTGCCAGGTAGCCGGAACGGAATTCGGCGGGGAGGTCGGCGGTCGCGAGTCCGCCGATGAGGTAGGTCGCCAGGGTGCGGTCGTCCATCGAGGCCAGGTAGGCCCTGGTGTCGTCGATCAGTCCGAGCCCCACCTCGTTGGCGACGATCTTGCGGTCCAGAATCCAGTCCTTCGCGCCGGCCACGGCGAGGGTTTCGGCGAGCAGATTGTGCAGCTCGACCACTTCGATGCCGCGGTCGCGCATCTTGGTCATGAAGTCGAAGTGGTCGCGCTTGGCGTTCTGCACCCACAGCACGTCGTCGAAGAGCAGGTCATCGCAATTGGTCGGGGTGAGTCGCTCGTGGGCCAGGCCGGGCGCGCAGACCAGCACCTTGCGCAGTGTGCCGACTTCGGAATGCACGCCGAACGCGGTGGCGAGGGGTTCCGTCATTTCTGCTCCTCGGAGATCGGGGCGGACTCAGATCGAGATGGCGCCGGTCGCCAGGCCGGCGATGCCGATGACAGCGCCGAGAGCGACGGCGGCGAACAGGGTCGCCTCCCAGGGCGAGAAGACCCGCCTGCCCGCCTCGCGACGGGTCAGGGCGAACAGGATGGTGCCCGGCGCGTAGATGATGCACGACAGCAGCAGGAATTCGAGACCGGCCGCGACCAGCATGAACGCGGTGTAGAAGGTGGCGACGAAGGCGATGACCAGCTCTTTGGTGCGGTCGCCCGGCCGGATCCGCGCATAGGTCTCCCTGGTGTAGGCGAGTTTGAGCGCGTAGGCCGCGGCCAGCAGGTACGGCACCAGCGACAGCGAACTGCACAGCTTCAGGGTGAAGGTGAACGCGTCGTCGGAGAACAGGGTGGTGATCAGCACGATCTGGATCAGCACGGTGGTGAAGATCAGCGCCACCACCGGCACGTTCGCGGCGTTGACCCGGGCCAGGAACGAGGGCATGTCCCGGTCCTTCGCCGCCACGAACAACACCTCCGCGGCCATCAGGGTCCAGGCCAGGTAGGCGCCGAGGACCGAGATGATCAGCCCGATGCTGATGAACCAGGCACCCCAGGTGCCGACGGCGGATTCGAAGACCGGCGACATCGACGGCTGCTGCGCCACGGCGAGTTCGTCACGCGGCATGATGCCGAAGGCCACCATCGTCACCGACGCGAAGATGGCCAGCACACTGAGGAAGCCGAGCACCGTGGCGCGGCCGATGTCCTCGCGCTTGCGCGCGTACCTCGAGTACACGCTCGCGCCCTCGATGCCGAGGAACACGAACACCGTCACCAGCATCGTCGAGCGCACCTGCTCGACCAGCGATTCGGAATACGCGTCGCCGCCCCAGAAGTTGTCGGCGAAGACACCGGGGTCGAAGTAGAACAGCAGCACCACGATGAACACCAGGATCGGCACCAGCTTGGCCACGGTGACGATCTGGTTGATCGTGGCGGCCTCCTGGACACCGCGCAGCACCATGAAATGGAACGCCCAGATGCACACCGTCGACAGCAGCACCGCCGGCACGGTGTTGCCCTCGCCGAACAGGGGCAGCACCTGCCCGAGCGTGGACTTGATCAGGACCCAGTAGCTGACATTGCCGACACAGGCGCTGGCCCAGTAGCCGAAGGCGGAGAAGAAGCCGAGGTACTCACCGAAGCCGGCCTTGGCGTAGGCGTAGACACCGGCGTCGAGGTCGGGCTTGCGCACCGCCAGCGTCTGGAAGACGAACGCCAGCATCAGCATGCCGGTGCCGGCGATGGCCCACGCGATGATCGCGCCGAAGCCGCCGGTGGCCTGCCCGAAATTGCGCGGTAGCGAGAACACGCCCGCGCCGACCATGGAGCCGACCACCATCGCCGACAGGGTCAGCAGCGGCATCGTCTTCGTCGCCGTCTGTTCCGAGGCTGTCATCGCGCTACTCCTCCGGATCGGTGCTGGCGATGGGCCGGGCACGGGCCGAAGGAGCGGCGGCGAGTGCGGGGCAATCATCGCGCATACCGGCATCGTCGACGCTGGGAACTGCGCCCGATCCCCGGGGCGACGTGACATCCCGCGACGGTGTCGATGTCTGGCAAATACTAGGCGACCCAGGGTCGATGGAGCGGCTTCGAGCGCGAGTCGTGACCACGCTGTAGCCGAGGGCCGCAACAGCACCGGACCCGATGCGCACCTCGTGAGTGCGGCATCGGGTCCGGTGTTTCGATCGCCCCGTGGGACCGACGGTTGGCTCTGGGCCGTCGATCGGGGCGAGTCCGGGGTGGGAGCCGGGTGCGGCTCCGGGTCAGTGGGCCTCGGCGGCCGGCTCGATGGTCAGCGCCGAGACGGCCTCGATCCGGGCGAGGGCGTCGGCGACGATGCCCTCGATCAGCTCGGCCACGGTCGGCAGGCTGTCGATGATGCCGGTGACCTGCCCGGCGGGCAGCACGCCCGCGTCGGTGCGGCCCTCGACCAGTCCGGCCTTGGTGAGCATGGCCGAGTTCGCCGCCATCACGACCTGCGACCAGCTGAGGTCCTTGGTCTTGCGCATGGCCAGCCCGTCGCGCATCAGCGTCGACCACTTCATGCCGGTCATGGACTTGAACTTGGCCGCGTTGCCGACCGCCGCCGACAGGCCGCGCCAGCCGCCGGAATGCTCCAGCCGCTCGACCAGTTCGGTGTTCAGCATCCGGTGCGGCATGCCGTCGACCTTCACCGACACCACCGTGTCCTGCAGGCCGCGCGCCAGGTACTCCTGCTTGACGGCCTCGGGCACGGTGCTCTCCTGGGTGAGCAGGAAACGGGTGCCCATCGCGACACCCGCCGCGCCGTAGGACAGCGCGGCGGCCAGGCCGCGACCGTCGAAGAAGCCGCCGGCGGCGACCACCGGGATGTCGACCGCGTCGAGCACCGAGGGCAGCAGCAGGGTCGTGGCGACCGGGCCGGTGTGGCCGCCGCCCTCGCCGCCCTGCACGATCACCGCGTCGGCGCCCCAGGAGGCCACCTTCACCGCGTGCTTGGCCGCGCCGATCGACGGAACCACCACCACGCCGGCGTCCTTGAGCTTGGCGATGAGGTCCTTCTTGGGCGCGAGCGCGAACGAGGCGACCTTGACCTGCTCGCGGATGAGCAGGTCGATGCGGTCGGTGGCGTCGGTCGCGTCGGCGCGGATGTTCACGCCGAAGGGCTTGCCGGTGAGCGACTTGGTCTTGGCGATCGCCGCCTCGAGCTCCTCGAAGGTCATCGTGGCCGAGGCCAGGATGCCGAGTCCGCCCGCGTTGGCGGTGGCCGCGACCAGGCGCGGACCGGCGACCCAGCCCATCCCGGTCTGCACGACCGGATGCTCGATGCCGACCAGCTCGGTCAGCGGAGTCCGCAGCCGGCTCATGCCGCCACCACTTCCTTCTCCCGGAAACCCTTGGGGTCGAGCACGGTCCGGATGATCCGCAGCTCTTCCTCGGTGGGCAGCCTGGTCTCGCCCGCAGTGCCGAGTTCGGCGACCTCGAAGGAGGTGTTCTCGGCGACCTCGTCGGCGCTCACGCCTGGGTGCAGCGACAGCGCGCGCAGCGTGTGGTCGGGACCGTTGAAGTCGAACACGCCCAGGTTGGTGACCACGCGGTGCAGGTGATGGAAGCGGTAGGCCGGGTTCTCGGGATCGATGCGGTCGTAGCCGATGCCGGAGATGATGTCGACCTGGTCGACGAACACGCGCTTGTTGTGCCGGGGCACGAAGTAGCTGGTGGCGTGGTTGATGGTGTTGCCGGGCGCGCCGCGCACACCGAACATCTGCCGGGTCGGCTGCTGCAGCGGACCGAAGGCCGACAGGTTCTGGTTGCCGAACCGGTCGAGCTGGTTGGCGCCCATCACCACGTGCCGACGCCCGGAGGCGACCACATCGAACACCTTGGAGAACGGAATCCAGCCCTCCACCCGCGCTATCGCGCCGATGGCCCGGACCTCGGCGAAGAACAGCGCCTCGCCGTCGGACAGCAGCAGGTCGGGTTCGAAGGTGAGCCGGGCCAGCCGTGCGCCGATGGTGGTGACCGTCGACATCGGGCTCGCCATGATCTCGCCCGCGCCGCGGAAGATCTCCGCGGCCGCGACGACACAAACCTCAGCGCGAGTAATGCTCATTGCTTCTGCTCCTCGGCGAAAGCGGTGACTGCGGCCTGGTATTCGTTCTCGGACACGTCGAGATACCGCGCCTTGAACTCGGCCCACGCCTCCGGCGTCTTCGCGGCCTCCACGTAGTGCTTCTGGAACTTCTCGTCGCGGCCGTAGCTGCCGGAGAAGGTGAAGTGCGCGCCGCCCGGCGCCTCGACGACACCGTCGACCATCATCCGGTTGAGGATGATCGACTGCTGCGGAACGGCTTTCACCAGCTCCTCGGTCTCGACGAGACGATCGGCTGAGACGTAGCGGCGCTCGGCGGCCAGGCAGTACAGGTCGTCGAAGTACGGGTCGACGCCGGTGTAGGCGGCGTTGCCGTGCTTGTCGGCCAGGTCCAGGTGCACGAACGCGGCGTCGAGGTTCAGCGCGGGCATCGCCACGAGCGTCTCGGTCTTGCCGTCGGTCGGATACGGCGAGGCGACCGTCTTCAGCTCGCCCTCCCAGAAGTCGAGCACCGCCGAGCCGAGCCCGGCCCGGATCGGCAGGAACGGCAGGCGCGCTGCGGCGGCCTGCAGGCCGCACTTGACCATGCCCTCGTCCATCTCGCGCACGGTGATGGCGCCCTCGGTGCGCGCCTTGGCGAACCACGGATCGTAGAAGGGGGCCGAGTCCAGGGACACGAAGCCGTAGTAGGCCTTGCGTACCTTGCCCGCCGAGCACAGCAGGCCCAGATCGGGACCGCCGTAGGTGACCACGGTGAGATCGGTGACGTCGGAGCGCAGCAGCGCCCGCACCAGCGCCATCGGCTTGCGCCGGGAGCCCCAGCCGCCGATGCCGATCGTCATTCCGCTGCGCAGCTCGCCGACGATCTCGTCGAGCGTCATTCGCTTGTCGCGCATGGCTTTCTAGTTCTCCTTCTTCTGCGCGGCGAGATCGTCGTCGAAACGCGCCCGGATCTCGTCGGCCACGCCGGCGAGGTTGAGCTCCATGGTGAAGCCCTGCTCGTAGCGGTAGGAGCGGTGCACGTCCTGCACGTCGATGCCGTTGAGCGCGCGCTTGGCGGCCCGGATCACGCGGCCGTCCTTGTTCGCGATGTTCTCGGCGACCTCCATCGCGGCGGCATCGAGCTCGGCGCGCGGGACCACCTTGTACACCGAGCCGTAGTGGAGCAGCTGCTGGGCGGTGAGCTTGCCCGCGGTGTAGAACATGGTCCGCATCAGATGCTGGGGAACCAGGCGCGCCAGGTGGGTGGCCGCGCCGAGTGCGCCACGGTCCACCTCGGGCAGGCCGAAGGTGGCGTCGTCGGAGGCGACGATGACATCGGAGTTGCCGACCAGGCCGATGCCGCCGCCGAGGCAGAAGCCGTTGACGGCGGTGACGACCGGCACCTGGCAGTCGTAGACGGCGGCGAACGCCTCGAAGCAGCCGTGGTTGGCGCGGATCAGCGCGGTGTGCCCGCTGTCGGCGTTCATCTCCTTGATGTCGACGCCGGCGTTGAAGCCGCGACCCTCGGCCCGCAGCACCACCACCCGGGTCCCCGGATCACGTCCCGCGTCCCTGATCGCGTCGGCCAGCGCGAACCAGCCATCGGACGGCAGTGCGTTGACCGGCGGGTAGTCGACGGTGACGACTTCGACGCCCTCGGTTTCGGTGTGACGGTGTATCCCCATCGCAAGTCCCATCGTGCGCGCCTCGGCATACCCGAGACAAAGCAAGCAATTGCTTGGTAGGTTAGCACGGTGGCTGTAGAAATCGACCTTTCCGCGCAGATCGTTCTGGTGACCGGCGGCGTCCGCGGTGTCGGCGCCGGCATCAGCAGGGCCTTCCTCGCCGCGGGCGCGACCGTGCTGACCTGTGCCCGCCGCCCGGCCGACGAGCCGATCACGGTGGACGGGCGCGCCACCGAGCACTTCACCTGCGATGTGCGCGACCCCGACGCCGTCGCGGCGATGTTCGAGCGGATCCTCGATCGGCACGGCCGGATCGACCACGTGGTGAACAACGCGGGCGGCGCGCCCTTCGCCATGGCCGACGCCGCCAGCCCGAAGTTCCACCAGAAGATCGTCGAGCTGAACCTGCTCGCGCCGTTGCTGATCTCGCAGCAGGCCAACGCGGCGATGCAGAAGCAGGACACGGGCGGGTCGATCGTGATGATCACCAGCGTCAGTGGGCACCGGCCCTCGCCGGGCACGGCCGCCTACGGCGCGGCCAAGGCCGGCCTGGACAACCTGGCCGGCTCACTGGCCGTCGAGTGGGCGCCCAAGGTGCGGCTGAACTCCGTGGTCGTCGGCCCGGTGGAGACCGAGCTCAGCCACCTGCACTACGGCGACGCCGACGGGGTGGCCGCGGTGGCCGCGACCGTGCCGCTCGGCCGCCTGGCCAGCCCCGCCGACGTCGGCAACGCCGCACTCTTCCTCGCCTCGCCCCTGGCGGCGCACATCAGCGGCGCCACCCTGCTCGTCCACGGCGGCGGCGAACGCCCGGCCTTCCTCGACGCCGCCAACGCGAACCACTGACCCGACACCGACACCCCGACCACCACGGTTTCGGCCGCGAGGGCACGAGGCCGAAACCCGCGGCGCCAGCCGCCAGAGATACAGGAGCTACAACCATGGACGACCAGCAGTTGATCTGCGCGGGCCGCACCGTCATCGTCACCGGCGCGGGCCGGGGGATCGGCCGTGCGCACGCCATCGCCTTCGCCGCCGCCGGCGCGCGTGTGGTGGTCAACGATGTCGGCACCGCGCTCGACGGCGCCGCGACCACCGAGACCCCCGCCCAGCAGGTGGTCGACGAGATCGTCGCCGCCGGTGGCGAGGCCGTGGCCAACTACGACGACGTGGCCGACTGGGAGGGCGCCCGCCGCCTGATCCGCCAGGCCGTCGACACCTTCGGCGGCCTCGACGTGCTGGTGAACAACGCCGGTTTCGTGCGCGACCGCATGCTGGTCAATCTCGGCGAGGACGAGTGGGACGCGGTGGTCCGCGTGCACCTCAAGGGTCACTTCGCCACCATGCGGCACGCGGCCGAGTACTGGCGCGGCGAGTCGAAGGCGGGCCGTCCGGTGGATGCCCGCGTGATCAACACCAGCTCCGGGGCCGGGCTGCAGGGCAGTGTCGGCCAGGGCAACTACGGCGCGGCCAAGGCCGGTATCGCCGGCCTCACCCTCACCGCCGCCGCCGAGTTCGGCCGCTACGGCGTGACCGTCAACGCGATCGCCCCCGCCGCCCGCACCCGGATGACCGAGACGGTCTTCGCCGACACGATGGCCGCGCCCGAGGCCGGCTTCGACGCCATGGCGCCGGAGAACGTCTCGCCGATCGTGGTCTGGCTCGGCAGCACCCAGTCGGCGGGCGTCACCGGCCGGATGTTCGAGGTCGAGGGCGGCAAGGTGGCCCTGGCGCAGGGCTGGCGCCATGGCGCCCCGGTCGATCGCGGCGCCAGGTGGAATCCGGCCGAGCTGGGTCCCGTCGTCGCCGAGCTGATCGAGAAGAGCACTCCGCCGGAGCCGGTCTACGGCGCATAGCAAACATATTGAGCGCAGGCCGGGGGAAGCTCTCGGCCTGCGCTTTTGTCATGTCAACGGTGTTCAGGGGGCTGGACGGCTGCTGATCGCCTCTGCGCCGTTGGGGCCGTGGGTTTACTATGGGCTACTGTTCGTCGATCCCGGAATGTGTCGCGACCGGGGGTAATGCTGCGCTGAATTACTAAGGGGATGACAAGCGCATGGCCGTTGGTCGCATGTTGCGCGTACTTGCCGCTGCGAGCGTGCTGGCCGGATCCGCTCTACTCGGGCCGGCTGTCGCCCTCGCGGCGCCGGAGAAGCCGCCGACTCCCGCCGCTCAGGCGCCGGGCAGCGGCAGCAGTGGGTTCGGTGACGACGGCAAGGGCGGCAACGGTCAGGGTGGTGCCGGTGGCCAGGACCCGGTGAAGCCCGGCGAACTGAGGCTGCCCAGCGGCTCCGCGGGCGGCCAGGTCGACAACGCCCCGCAGCAGAGCGAACAACCCGCCGAACCGCAGGCCGGAGCCGAGGTCGCCGGCCCCGGCGAGTGGCAGCCGCTGACGATCCCCGGTCAGTCCAGCCAGGAGATTCCGAAGAAGGAGGTCGCGGGCTCCGGCTCCGCGGCCGCCGGTTCGGCCGCGGCCGGTGCCGGGTCCGCGGCCAGTGCCGCTGTCCTCGGAACCGGCTCTGCGGGCCTCGGGCTGCTGCTCGGTTCCGGCTCGGCCGGTGTCGGCGCCATCCTCGGTACCGGTTCGGCCGGTGTCGCCGCTGTCCTCGGCACGGGTTCGGCCGGCGCGGCCGGAGTCCTGGCGACCGGTTCGGCCGCAGGCGCCGCTGTCCTGGGTACCGGTTCGGCCGCCGGCGCCGCTGTTCTCGGCACGGGTTCGGCCGCCGGCGCCGCTGTGCTCGGTACCGGCTCCGCCGCCGGGGCGGCCCTGCTCGGTACCGGCTCCGCGGCCGTCGGCTCGGCCGGTGTCGGCACCGGCTCGGCGCTGCTCGGCCTCGGCTCCGCGCTGGCCGGAACCGGTTCCGCCGCAGTGGGTTCGGCCGCTGTCGGTTCGGCCGCTGTCGGTTCAGCGGCGGTGGGCTCGGCCTCGCCGCTGCTGCTCCTGCTGCTCCTGCAGGTGCCCACCCCGCCCGCCGCGCCCGCTCTGCCGTCGATCGCGATTCCGCCGTCGCCCGCCGCGCCTTCGGCACCCTCGGTGCCCAATATCGTTGTGGCGGCGCCTGTCCCGGCCGCCGCACCGCCCGCCGCCGCGGCACCCCCGGCGCCGCCCGCCGCGGCCGCACCGGCCCGGGCGGCGAAGCCGAACCACGAGGTCAAGCCGACCAGTGACAACGGCGGCTTGCCCGAGCCGGAGCTGCTGTCGGTGATCGGCGGCCTGATCGCGCTCGCGCTGGCCGGAACCGGTTCGGGCGCAGTGAGTTTCCAAGGTGCCGCGGCAGCCCAAGCGCGGGTGAACGCGGCGCGTGCCGAGTTCTTCGGACCGAGGTCGTGAGGGGATCTTCGATGAGTAAGAGCAAGACCCAGAGCACCTCCAGGTCCTATCGACGCGTCGCGGCCGCGGTCGACGCGGTGTGCGCGGTCGCCGCCGACTCCGACGCGACCACCCTCGACGAGGTGGTCGCGGCGATCTCCCAGGAGCGGCAGCGCGAGATCGAGATCACCAGCGCGCAGTTGGGCCCCGGCGTGTGCGGTCAGCGCCGCTTCTACCCCGAACGCGACATCATCGTCCTCGCCGATGCCCTGCCCAGCCGCGATCACACCCTCGCGCACGAACTCGGCCACATCGTGTTCGACCACGAGGGCGCGCCCGCGGTGGAGACCACGCTCGAGGTCAGCGACGACCTGATCGCCTACATGCTCAGTCAGCGCGCGCACGCGCAGATCGTCGACGACGGCGCCGACGACCTCGCGGAGTGGGAGGCCGAGACCTTCGCTGCCATGCTCATGACCCGGCTGCGCGTCTTCAACAACCGGGGCGCAGGCGTCTCGGTCCTTCGATTCGATGAGGCACTCGGATGACACTCTGGTTGACAGCCCTGCTGGTCTGGGTTGCCGCGGGTGCGCGAGTGGGCCGCGTGCTGGTCAAGCCGGCGACGACCGCTCGCGTGGCGATCGTCGTCGCGGTGTCCGCCGTGGCGCTCGCGTCGACCGTCGCCATCCCGGATATCGCGGTGGCCATCGACAACCTGCTCCCCGGCGGGGTGCGCAGCGGGTGGTTGTCCACCGGCATCGTCGACTCGGCCTGGATCCTGTTCACGACCGCCACCTCGGTGGTGGCCTCGGCCGCGTGGCCGGTGGTCTCGCGCCGGAATCTGCGCCAGATCGCGATGGTGGTGTACGGCATCGGCGCGCTCGCCATCGTCATCACGCTGGCCTGGTCGTTCACCTTCGGCTGGATCGTCGTCGCGCTCGGCGCGGTCTTCATCGTCACCACCGGTCTGCGCAATCTGGACTGGACGACGCTCGGTCGCGGCATCGCGATCTACACCGCGGGCACGGCGCTGGTCGCGGTGCTCGCGGTCGCCAACGCGGGCCGCGCACTCCAGGACGCCGAGCCGACCCCGCCGGGTCAGCCGCTGTGGGGCTGGCAGGCGTGGGAGATCGCGAGCCTGTTGATCGCGCTCGGCGCGGTGTCGATCGTGATCGAGCTGTGGTGGCGCGCCAGGATCCTGCTGCGCCGGATCCGGCCGCTGCACAAGTTGATGGTCGGACGTTTCCCCGAGGTCGTCGCCCCCGAGCAGAACGCCACTTCCACGCAGTTGAAGGCCTCCGACCACGTGGCCCAGGTGATGGACGCGCTGTACCTGCTCTCCGGCAGCGGCATCGTCATCCCCGCCGCGGGTGAGCCGCCCGCCTCGATCCCCGAGCGCGCGGCCGTGGTGGCCGAGTGGGCCCGAAATCCGTTGGGCGACTTGTTCGTCGACGCTCGCTGGATCGCGCCGCCGCCCGGGGTGAGCCCCCGTGGCTGGGTGCTGGCCATCGCGAACAAGTATCAGACCGCCGTGGCGACCGAGGGCGCGCCGCAGAACGCCGCCGCCTGACCTGACCAGACAGCGAACGGGCCTGAGAGGTGGATTTCCACCGGCTCAGGCCCGTTCGCTGTGCACGTATCCGGCCTTGCTTCGTGTTCCTATTCTGTTCCGTCCGGAGGAATTTCGGGCAAGCCTTCGCTGGCCCGCAACTTCTCCGCCATCGAGGTGAGCAGATTCTGTGATTCTTCCGAGAGGTCGAATGCCCTGCTGGACAGTCGACGCAGCCCGTAGCCCTGCAGCTGCGCGAGCAGCTCCAGGTCGTGATCGATCTTGGCCGCGTAGATGTCGTTGAAGAAGTAGTCAGGCTTGACCTTGAAGAACTTCGCCAGGGCGGCCACCGTCTCGTCGGACGGGTTCGTTCGTTGTCCCGACCGCAGCTGCGAGAGATACGGCTTCGAGATCGGATGCCCGGAGGCAGTCAGCGCAGCCGCAACCTCTGCGTTGGTGTGCGGCTTGCGCCCCGGGGGATGCACGGTTTCGAACAGCTTGTTCAGCCGCGCCGCGAAATCAGCCATTGTGAGCCGCCCAATTCCCTTCACTGTACTAACAGTCGTTATCTCGGATACGTATCATTGATATTAGCGGCTCAGTAACTGAAAACCTACGCCTGATTCAGGATTTCTCTTCGGTTTCCGAAGCTCACCTGCGTGCAGGGGCCGCGGCGGTCGCGTTTGCGGGTCACGCCAACGACTCTTGTGGAGCGCAGGGGTCCCGGGGTTCGTGCCCGTCGCGGGGTTCTTCAAGCATAGCTCGATAGTAGCTCAATGTTAGCTGATGTTTCATGTTCCCCCGCGTCCCCTGGATTGTGTGGCGTACGACACGTTCCGGGCGCCCGGGGATGAATGTTCAACCTGGGCGCCCGGTTTCAGTGACGACCAGTCTACAGGCGCTCGATGATCGTTCCGGTCGCGAGTGCGCCACCGGCGCACATGAGCACCATCGCCGTGCCCTTGCCCGTGCGTTCGAGCTCGTGCAAAGCGGTGGTGATGAGCCGAGAGCCGGTGGAGCCGACCGGATGCCCGATTGCGATCGCGCCGCCGTTGACATTTACCCGGTCCATGTCCGGCTGGTGTACAGCAGCCCAAGAAAGTGCGACGGACGCGAATGCTTCATTGATCTCGAAAAGGTCGATATCCGAAATCTTCATTCCGGAGCGCTCGAGCAGCCGGGTGCACGCCTGCACCGGACCGTCGAGGTGGAACTCCGGCTCGGCGCCGACGAGGACCTGGGTGCGGATGCGCGCCCGCGGCCGCAAACCCTTGTCGCGGGCGACGGTTTCGTCCATGAGCAGCACCGCGGCCGAGCCGTCGGAGATCTGCGAGGAGGTCCCCGCGGTGTGGATGCCGTCGGCGACCACCGGCTTGAGCGCGGCCAGGCCCTCGAGCGTGGTGGCGCGCAGGCCCTGGTCCCTGGTCACCTCGAGCTTCTCGCCGGTGGCATTTCCCTCGCTGTCGAGCACCGGCGCCGACACCGGGAGAACCTCGCGATCGAAACGCCCTTCGGCCCACGCCTGCGCCGCCAATTGTTGTGAACGGAGGCCGAATTCATCGATATCCGAACGAGTGATGCCGCGCCTGCGCGCAATTCGTTCGGCAGCGCCGAATTGGTCGGGCAAATCGATCGACCACGAAGCGGGCCTGCGCGGGCCCGCGTCGGTGCCGACATTCGCGCCGAGCGGCACGCGGCTCATCGCCTCGACACCACACGCCATGCCGATATCGATCGCGCCGGTCGCGATGAGGCCGGCGATGAGGTGGTTGGCCTGCTGGGCCGAGCCGCACTGGGCGTCGATGGTGGTGGCGCCGGTCTGCCAGGGCAGGCCCGCGTGCAGCCACGCGACGCGGGTGACGTTGTTGGACTGCTCGCCTGCCTGGGTGACGCAGCCGCCGATCACCTGTTCGACCTCGGCCGGGTCGATCCCGGCCCGGTCGAGCAGGCCGCGCTGGGCCAGGCCGAGCAGCTCGGCGGCGTGCAGTCCCGAAAGTTGCCCGCGCCGCTTGCCGATCGGCGTCCGCACGGCCTCGACGATGACGGGTGTTCCCATCTGATTCTCCCTCGTAACTGCAACAAGTTCTGGTCTCTAGCCCAGGGTAAAACCGCGAGGTTCTTTCGTCACGGCAGCCGCTGTGCTTGAATGATTGTAGAACGTGTTTCAGTTTGTCGAAGGAGACATCTGGTGGTAGATCCGAGCACCGCACAAGCCGCCCCTGGGCAAGCCACGGGCCGGCCGAACCTGCCGGACGGGTTCGACGTTACCGACCCCGCTATCTACGCCGAGCGTGTTCCGACGGAGGAGTTCGCCGAGTTGCGGCGGGCGGCCCCGATCTGGTGGAACCCCAAGTCGCCCGACGTCGGCGGATTCCACGATGACGGCTTCTGGGTGGTGAGCAAGCACGCCGACGTGAAGGAGGTGTCGCGTCGCAGCGACGTCTTCTCCACCTACGAGAACACCGCGATCCCGCGCTTCAACGACGACATCCAGCGCGAGCAGATCGAACTGCAGCGCTTCGTCATCCTGAACAAGGACGCGCCGGAGCACACCAAGCTCCGCAAGCTGATCGCCAAGGGCTTCACCCCGCGCGCGGTCAACGGGCTGCGCGCCGAACTGTCGGCGCGCGCCGAGAAGATCGTGAAGGCCGCCGCCGAGTCCGGCTCGGGCGACTTCGTCACCCAGGTCGCCTGCGAGTTGCCGCTGCAGGCCATCGCCGAGCTGATCGGCGTGCCGCAGGAGGACCGGATGAAGGTCTTCGAATGGTCCAACGACATGACCGGCTACGACGACCCCGACAATGTGGACGTCGACCCGGTCAAGGCGTCGATGGAACTGCTCGGCTACTCCTACCAGATGGCCGAAGCGCGCAAGGCCTGCCCGGCCGACGACCTGGTCACCACGCTGATCGAGGCCGATGTCGACGGTGAGGCGCTCACGCCGGAGGAGTTCGGCTTCTTCGTCATCGTGCTCGCGGTCGCGGGCAACGAGACGACCCGCAACGCCATCAGCCACGGCATGATCGCGTTCATGGAGAACCCCGACCAGTGGGAGCTGTTCAAGAAGGAGCGGCCCGCCAGCGCGGTGGACGAGATCATCCGCTGGGCCACCCCGGTCACCTCGTTCCAGCGCACCGCGCTGGAGGACACCGAGCTCAACGGCGTGCAGATCAAGAAGGGGCAGCGTCTGGTGATGCTGTACCGGTCGGCCAACTTCGACGAGGACGTCTTCGAGAACCCGGAGAAGTTCGACATCATGCGCCAGGACAACCAGCACCTGTCCTTCGGCGGCACCGGTGCGCACTTCTGTGTCGGCGCGAACCTGGCCCGGCTCGAGATCGACCTGATCTTCAACGCGATCGCCGACCACCTGCCCGACATCACCAAGATCGGCAAGCCGAAGCGGCTGCACTCGGGCTGGCTCAACGGCATCAAGGAGCTCCCGGTCGACTACAAGACCCAGGGCTGCCCGGTCGCCCACTGAGTACCGAAAGACGTCAGCCCCGGTACCGAACGGAACGGGGGCTGACGTCTTTTCGTCGTTCAGGCAACCTTGCGAGTGGTCGCCATCGCACGGTCGACCTCCCAGAACGCACGCAGCGCGGCGATCTTGCCCTCGGCGTCGACCCGGTAGGTGAACACGCCCTCGGCGTCGATCACGTGGCCCGCCATGGTCGTGCGGATCATGCCGGTGAAGGCGATCTCGTTGCCGCAGGCGAACGAGTCCTCGAAGAGGAACTCGATCGAATCGGTCATCCCGATCGCCTTGTCCCAGAACGCGCCGATGGCCTCGTGACCGCGATGGCCGACACCCTCGGGATCGAAACCCGAAGGGCCGACCGGATCTTCGACGATGCCGTCGGCGGCGAACAGGGCGACCCAGGCCGCCTTGTCCTTGGCCCGCACCGCGGCCTGCGAGGCCAGCCCGGCGGCGCGCGCCGACTTGTCGACCGTGATTTCACTCATGCGGCGGTCCTCGCGACGATGGGATCGGCGATGTACTTCTCGGCGAACTTGCGCAGCGAGTCCTGCTTGGCCTCGAGCTCGCCGTCGAACCCGATGCCGTCGGACAACCAGGGCACCACGATGTTGTCGGTGACGCCGGCGTCGGCCAGATCCTGGTAGCCGTCGCGGCCGAACTTGTCGATGCAGACCGACTGGATCTCGAACGGTTCCTCGGACCGGCCGTACTCGGCGCGCAGGTCGCGCAGGGTGCCGATGGTGGCGACCAGGTCGTCGAACTTCATCATCGCCGAGGTCCAGCCGTCGCCGATGCGGGCGGCCCGGCGCAGCGCCGGACCGGTGTGCCCGCCGATGTAGAACGGCACCCGCTCGCTCGGCGCCGGGCTCATCTGCAGCTCGTCGAAATCGAAGAATTCGCCGTGGAATTCGACCATGCCGCCGTCCAGGACCAGCCGGATGACCTCGATCATCTCGTCGACCCTGGCGCCGCGGCGGGCGTACGGAACCCCGCACCACTCGAATTCCTCAGGCGCCCACCCGATCCCGATGCCGAACCCGAAGCGGTTGCCGGACATGTTTGCGATCGAGCCGACCTGCCTGGCCAGCAGCAGGGGATTGCGCGAGCCCAGCTTGAGGACATTGGTGTAGAACCGCAGGTCGGTGGTCACCGCGGCCATGGACGCGGCCGCGATCAGCGGATCGACCCAGGGCGTGTCCGGGCCCCAGAAGCGGCTGCCGTCCGGGGTGTACGGATAGTCGGCCGACTGCGACTTCATATAGAACAGCGAATCCGGCAGGCCGATGGAGGCGAAGCCGCATTCCTCCGCCGTCTTGGCCAGCTCGGTGAGCTGGTCGAGCGGGCTCAGCGCGACCCCGAGGGTGAACTTCATTCCGGGCGCTCGCTTCCCACGACCCACATCGAGAAGTACTGGGAGCCACCGCCGTACGCGTGGCCGAGGGCCTTGCGCGCGTCGGCCACCTGGTAGTCGCCCGCCCGGCCCATCACCTGCTTGGCCGCCTCGGCGAAGCGGATGAGGCCGGAGGCGCCGATCGGGTTGGAGGAGAGCACGCCGCCGGACGGATTCACCGGGATGCGGCCGCCGATCTCGGTCTCGCCCTTGTCGGTGAGCTTCCAGCCGTCGCCCTCCGCGGCGAAACCGAGGTTCTCCAGCCACATCGGCTCGAACCAGGAGAACGGCACGTAGATCTCGGCGACGTCGATCTCGTCGAGCGGGTCGGTGATCCCGGCCGACTTCCACAGCGCGGCGGCCGCGTCGCGACCCGCCTGCGGATTGACCTGGTCGCGACCGGAGAAGGTGGTCGGCTCGGTGCGCATCGCGGTGCCGTGCACCCAGGCGACCTTCTTGCCCTGGGCCTCGACCGCCGCGGCGGCCTCGGCATTGCCGATCACCAGGGCGCAGGCGCCGTCGGAGGAGGGGCAGGTCTCGTCGAAACGGATGGGGTCCCACAACATCTGGGAGGCGAGCACCGATTCCAGGGTGATGTCGGGCTGGTGCAGATGCGCGAGCGGGTTCTTCGCGCCGTTGCGGCGATCCTTCACCGCGACCATGGCGCCGATGTGCGTCGGGGCGTTGGAGCGGCGGATGTAGGAGCGCACGTGCGGGGCGAAGTAGCCACCCGCGCCCGCGCCGACCGGCATGGTGAACGGCACCGGAATCGACAACGCCCACATGGCATTCGACTCCGACTGCTTCTCCCACGCGATGGCGAGGACCTTGCCGTGCACGCCCGCCTGCACCAGATTGGCGGCGACGACGCCGGTCGACCCGCCGACCGAGCCCGCGGTGTGCACGCGCAGCAGCGGTTTGCCGATGGCGCCGAGAGCTTCGGCGAGATAGAGCTCGGGCATCATCACGCCCTCGAAGAAGTCCGGCGCCTTGCCGACGACGACGGCGTCGATGTCGTCGATGGTCAGGCCCGAGTCTTCGAGCGCGCGATCGATCGCTTCACGGCACATGCCCGCCATGGACACGTCCGTGCGCTTCGTCACGTGATGAGTTTGGCCGGTGCCGAGCACCGCGGCGGGGAAGCTCATCGTGCCTCCGATTCCAGAACGGCGACCAGGTTCTGCTGCAGCGCGGGGCCGCTGGTCGCATGAGCGAGGGTCCGGTTGGCGGTGCCGGAGAAGATGGCCTTGGCGGCGTTGCCGATGCGCTCCAGGCCCGCCGCGAACATCGGGTTGCCCGCGAGCGCGCCGCCGGAGGGGTTGACCGGAGTCTCGGGAGAAAGCCCGATCGCCTCGGCCAGGATCAGCTGCTGATGGCTGAACGGCGCGTGCAGTTCGGCCAGGTCGAAGGTGGTGTCACCGCCGGTCGCCGCCGCGGCGGCCCTGGTGGTGGAGGGGGAGCGGGTCAGATCGCGGCCACCGAGTGCCTGCGCGTCGATGTTGTGCGCGATTCCGGTGATCCACGCGGGACGCTCACACAGCTCCCTGGCCCGATCGCCGACCGCCAGCACGACCGCGGCGGCGCCGTCGGTGATCGGCGCGATGTCGTGCGCGCGCAGCGGGTCGGCGACATACGGTGTGGCGAGCAGGGATTCGATGTCACCGCCGGCGACGGCGGCCATCTCCCGTTCGGTCCAGCGACCCGCGTCCAGCCCGGCGCGTGCCTGTAGGCCCGCGACCGAGACCGCGTCGGGCCACAGCGGGCCGACCAGATACGGGTCGAGCTGCCTGGTCAGGACCTGACGCAGGGTGCCCGCCGACGACTTGCCGAAGCCGTAGACGAGCGCGGTCTGCGCCTGGCCGGAGACCAGCTTCACCCACGCCTCGTAGAGCGCCCACGCGGCGTCCATCTCCACGTGCGACTCGTTGATCGGCGGCACCGCGCCGATCGCGTCGACCGCGGAGATGAACGAGAACGCCCGGCCCGCCAGGTAATCCGAGGAGCCCGAGCACCAGAAGTCGATGTCGGACTTGGTGATGCCGAGATCGGCGTAGAGCTGCTGGAAGCACGGCACGAGCATCTCGACGCCGTTGGTGGTGCCGAAGGTCTCCGGCACGTGCGGTGCGTGGGCGAACCCGACCACCGCGATTTCTGGTGTACTCAACGTCGCCTCTCAGAGGTGGTGCTGGTAGGACTCGTACGGGGCATCGGGCTCGCCGCTCGGCCGGAAGTGGTCGATATTGGCCAGGGCGTGGCCCCACTCTTCGCGCGGTTTCCACACGGCCTCGACCCGCATGCCCATCCGCACCTCCGAGGCCTCGCAGCCGAGGACCAGGTGCAGGAACGGGATGTCGGCGCCGTCGAGCAGCACGTAGGCGGCGACGTACGGCGGCTTGATCCGCTGGCCGAGGAACGGCACGTTCACGATGCAGAAGGTGGTCACCGTGCCCTTGTCGGGCAGTTCGACCAGGTCGTCGGTCGGCGTGCCGTCGGTCGGATTGGCGCCGCGCGGCGGGAAGTACACCCGGCCGCCCGCTTCGGAACGTCCGCCGATCAGTTTGCCCTCGGCCAGTCCGCGCAGGTAGGCGCTCTCCTGCGGAGAGGCGGTGTGCTTGTAGCTCATGTCGACGGGCGTGGTCAGAATCGTCACCGGCTCGGCGGTGTCCTCGGCAGGCGCGGCGGCCTCGGCGGCCTCGCCCGGCTCGAAGCAGGCGATGTCCTGGATCGTGCCGCCGCGCTCGTCGGCCCAGCGCACGCGCACCCGCATGCCGGTGCTCACCTGGCTCGGGTCGGTCACGTCCAGCGCGTGCAACATGGCCGTGTCGGCGCCGTCCAGCTGGACCAGAGCCCAGGCGAACGGCCGATCGAACGGCTGCCCCGGTAGCGTCTCGGCCACCCATGTCCACGACTTCACCGTGCCGGTCGGCTCGACCTGGACCAGCTCGGCCAGCGGGGCCGAGGTGATCGGGTCGTATTCCTGCGCGGGCACCAGAATCCGGCCGTCGCTGCCACGCACGCCGAGTATCCGGCGTTCGCGCAGTCCGGTCAGAAAGGCGCCGATGACAGGTCCGACGGACCTGGTGTAGTCGAACTGCACCCGTAGGGGTGCACTCAATACTTCCACTGCGGTATTCCCCTGGGTCACGATATCGAGTAGAACAGGTTCTTATTCTGCTGGCAAGGATTCGCCGGAAAGGGCGTCGGTCATGAAATTCGGACTGCAACTCGGATACTGGGGCGCGCAGCCCCCGGCGAACGCCGGTGAGCTCGTCGTCGCGGCCGAGGAAACCGGGTTCGACGCGGTGTTCGCGGCCGAGTCCTGGGGCTCGGACGCGTTCACGCCGCTGGCGTGGTGGGGCTCGAAGACCGAGCGGGTACGCCTCGGCACCTCCGTCGCGCAGCTGTCGGCGCGCACGCCCGCCGCGGCCGCGATGCACGCCCTCACTCTCGATCACCTCAGCGGCGGCCGGGCCATCCTCGGCCTCGGCGTCTCCGGGCCGCAGGTGGTGGAGGGCTGGTACGGCCAGCCGTTCGCCCAGCCGCTGCGGCGCACGCGCGAATACGTCGACATCGTGCGCAAGGTGCTGGCCCGCGAGGCGCCGGTGACCTCCGACGGCAAGCACTACGGCCTGCCCTACACCGGTCCCGGCGCGACCGGACTCGGCAAGCCGCTCAAGCCGATCGTGCATCCGCTGCGCGCCGACCTGCCGATCTGGCTCGGTGCGGAGGGCCCGAAGAACGTCGCGCAGACCGCCGAGATCGCCGACGGCTGGCTCGCGATCTACTACGCCCCGCGCCTGGCCGGCATGTACAACGAATGGCTCGACGAGGGCTTCGCCCGGGCGGGCGCCCGGCGGAGCAGGGCCGATTTCGAGATCGCGGCCAGCGCCCAGGTGGTCCTCACCGACGACCCGGCGGGCGAGATCGAGCGGATGCGCTGGGTGACCTCGCTCTACATCGGCGGCATGGGCGCGCCCGAGCTGAACTTCCACGCCCAGGTCTACAAGCGGATGGGCTACGTCGCGGAGGTCGACGAGATCTCGGCGCTGTTCCAGGCGGGCCGCAAGGCCGAGGCGGCCGCGGCGGTCCCCGACGAGCTGATCACCGACACCGCGATCTTCGGCGACGAGGCGCATGTGCGGTCGCGGCTGAAGGAATGGGAGGACGCCGGGGTGACGATGATGCTGATCTCGGTTTCGGATGTCGATCAGATGCGTCGTCTCCAAACCCTTGTATCGACTTAGAACACGTTCTAAATTCGATAGGGTGAGCAGCCAGCAGACAACGGAAGTCCTCGGACTGTGGAATATCGCCGCGGCCGATCCCGAGCGGATCGCCGTCGTCGACCCGGACGGCAGGGAGATCAGCTATCGAGAATTGGCCACCCTCGCCAACCGCTACGCCAACGGGCTACGCGGCATCGGATTGCGCACCGGCGACGTGGTCGTCAGCATGCTGCACAACGGTGTCGAGGCGATCGCCGCGTACTTCGCCGCCTACCAGGCGGGCCTGTACATCGTCGCGGTCAACTGGCATCTGACCGCGCCCGAGATCGCCTACATCCTCGGTGACAGTGAGGCATCGGCCTTCCTGGCCAGTGAGCGGTTCGCCGCCACCGCCGCCGAGGCCGCCGAGCTCGCCGAACTGCCCGCCGACGCCCGCTTCTCGGCGGGCACCATCGAGGGCTTCCGGCCCGTCTCGTGGCTCGGCGCCGCCGACACCGGCCGCCCCGACGAGCGCTCGGTCGGCGCGCCGATGCTCTACACGTCCGGAACGACCGGCCGCCCCAAGGGCGTTCGCCGCCCGCTGACCGGCGCCGATCCCGACCAGGTCCCCGCACCGAACAAGGCCTTCTTCGCCCTGTTCGAACTCGCCCCCTACGACGACCACGTGCACATCTGTGGCTCGCCGCTCTACCACACGGCCGTGCTGAACTTCTCGACCATCTCGATCCAGATGGGCCACAAGCTGGTCCTCATGGACAAGTGGGATCCCGAGGACATGCTCGCGCTGATCGAGCGGCACAAGGTGACCCACAGCCACATGGTGCCTACCCAGTTCCACCGCCTGCTCGCGCTGCCCGAGGAGGTGCGCGCCCGCTACGACGTGTCCTCCCTGCGCAGCATGGTGCACGGCGCGGCGCCGTGCCCGCAGCAGACCAAGCGGCAGATGCTCGACTGGTGGGGCCCGGTCGTCACCGAATACTACGCCGCCACCGAGGGCGGCGGCACGGTGATCAACGGGACCGAGTGGCTGAACAAGCCCGGCTCGGTCGGCAAGGCGTGGCCGTGGTCGGTCATCAAGATCCTCGACGAGACCGACGGCACCGAGCTGCCCGCGGGCAAAGAGGGCATGGTCTACATGAGGATGGGCGCCTCCAGCTTCGAATACCACCACGCCAAGGAGAAGACCGAGGAATCGCGCGTCGGTGACCTGTTCACCGTCGGCGACATCGGCTACCTCGACGAGGACGGCTACCTGTTCCTCTGCGACCGCCGCTCCGACCTGATCCTGTCCGGCGGCGTGAACATCTACCCGGCCGAGATCGAGGGCGTGCTGATGAGCCACCCGAAGGTGGCCGACGTGGCGGTTCTCGGTGTGCCGGACCCGGATTGGGGCCAGCAGGTCAAGGCGTTCGTCCAGCCGGTCGAGGGCGCCGAGGGCGACGAGGCGCTCACCGCCGAGATCCTGGAGTTCGCGGCCGGTCAGCTCGCCAAGTACAAGCTGCCCCGCTCGGTGGAATACCGAGCGGAGCTGCCCCGCGATCCCAACGGCAAGCTGTACAAGCGCCGCCTGCTGTGAAAGTGGTTCCCGCTCAGACGGCTTCGCGCCACTCCGGCGCGAGCCCGAAGAGCGGGAACAACTTCTGCGTATCGAGGAAGAAGTTCAGGCCCGAGATGGTGCCACCCTCGAGCTCGAGCACGGTGATCGACCACGGCACCCAGACGCCCGGCTCCTCGCTCGGCTTGTAGTGGCCGAAGGCGGGCAGCCCGTTGGCGCCTTCCAGCGGAACCATCCGCGAATCGCGGCAGGCCGCACCGGTGCCGAGCATGAACGCGGCCACGTTCTCCGGCCCGGAGATCCAGAGCTCGAAGGGCGGCATCGCCAGCGCCACGTCGGCTTTCAGCAGCGTGGTGAGCGCGTCCATGTCGTAGGCCTCGAAGGCCTTCACGAAATCGTCGATGAGCTTGCGCTGCTCGGGATCCGACTCGTCGAAGCCGTCGGTGACGGTCGGCTGCACCTTCGACATGGTGGCCCGCGCGCGCTGCAAGGCGCTGTTCACCGACGCGGGCGACATCATCAGCGCCTCGGCGGTCTCGCTCGCGGAGAACCGCAGCACCTCGCGCATGATCAGGATCGCGCGCTGGGTGGCGGGCAGGTGCTGGCAGGCGGCGACGAAGGCCAGGCGCAGGGTGTCCTTGGTCGAGGCGTGCTCGGCCGGGTCGGCGCCGAAGGCCAGCCCGTTCGGGATCGGCTCGATCCACACGTAGTCCGGCTGCGGCGCGGGCAGGGGCGAATCCGGTCTGCCCGGGCCGTTGAGATCCATCGGGCGGGCCCGGCTCTGCGGCCGGTCCAGCATGTCCAGACAGATGTTCGTGGCGATCTTGTACAGCCACGAACGCAGACTCGCCCGCCCCTCGAACGAATCGTAGGAACGCCAGGCGCGGGTGAAGGTCTCCTGCACCGCGTCCTCGGCCTCGAACGAGGAGCCGAGCATGCGGTAGGCGTACGCACACAACTCACGCCGGTGCGTCTCGAACTGGGCCAGGACCTCGGGGTCGGGGCCGGTGGTGGCGGTTGTGGCGTCGCTCATAGTTCCTCACGATGCCACAGGGGTACGACACCCGACAGGGGAAGATTTCGATCGGATGAATTTCGCGAACTTCGCCGGCGACCGATGAATCGGACGCCGCGGCAGCGTCTACACGAACGAGACAGCACAGACGCTCCCGAAAGGTTCAGACCATGAGCAGCAAGATGATCTTCATCAACCTTCCCGTCGCCGACCTGGCCCGGTCGAAGGGCTTCTACGAGGCGCTGGGCTGGAAGGTCAACGAGGATTTCACCGACCAGAACGCGGCCTGCATCGTCGTCGACGACAACATCTGCCTGATGCTGCTGACCAAGGACTTCTTCACCACCTTCAGCAAGCGGCCGATCGCCGACACCACCGGCGCGATCGGCGCGGCCTACGCGCTGTCGCTGGCCAGCGCCGAGGAGGTCGACGCGCTCACCGAGGCCGCGCTGGCCGCGGGCGGCACCGAGGAGACCAACGACGACAAGCGCGCCCAGGAGGCCCAGGTCGGCATGCACGGCCGCACCTTCATCGACCCCGACGGCCACCAGTGGGAGCCGTTCTTCATGAACTACCCGGGGGAGTAAGGCCCATTACCAACAGGGCGCCGGGCGCAAAGCGCCGGCGCCCTGTGGTGTGTCAGGAACCGGTGAAGTTCGGCTTGCGCTTCTCGGCGAAGGCGCGCGGGCCTTCCTTGGCGTCGGCGGACTTGAACACCTCGATGCCGATCTTCGCCTCGATCGGGAACGCCTCGTTCTCCGGCATCGCCTCGGTTTCGCGCAGTGTGCGCAGCATCGCCTGGACGGCGAGCGGGCCGTTGTCGGCGATCTGGCCCGCCAGCGCCAAGGCCTTGTCGAGTGCGGTGCCGTCGGGGACCACGTGGCCGATCAGGCCGATCTCCTTGGCCTCGGCGGCGGTGATGTGCCGACCGGTCAGCAGCAGATCGGCGGCGACGGTGTACGGGATCTGCCTGGCCAGCCGCACCGCGGAACCGCCCAGCGGGAACAGGCCCCAACGGGCTTCGGAGACACCGAATTTCGCGCTTTCGCCGGCCACGCGCAGGTCGGTGCCCTGCAGGATCTCGGTGCCGCCGGCGATGGCCGGGCCCTCGACCGCCGCGATCAGCGGCTTGGCCAGTCGCCTGCCCTTCAACAGCGCGGGCAGGTAAGCCGGGTCCCAGCTGCCCGCGGAAGCGGTGTCCCCGGGATGCTGGGAGCTCATCGCCTTCAGGTCCATCCCCGCGCAGAAGGCCCCGCCCGCGCCGGTGAGGATCGCGACGCGGATGTCGGGATCGCTGTCCACCTGGTCCCAGGCGTCGCGCATGATCGCCATCATCTCGCCGGAGAGGGCGTTGCGCGCCTCGGGGCGGTTCATGGTGACGATGAGGACGTGGTCTCGCTTCTCGACCAGACAGTGGGCCATTTCGATGTCTCCTGACGTTCAGTCTTGTCAGAAACAGTAACACGTTCTATTTTTGTCCTTGTGAGCTACAACATAGCGGACCTAGTCGAACACACCATCGATCTCGTGCCGGACCGAGTCGCGCTGGCCGACGACGTCCGCTCGGTCACGTACGCCGAGCTGGAGGACCGAGCCAATCGCCTGGCGCACTACCTGCAGGAACAAGGCGTGCAGCCGGGCGACAAGGTCGGAATCTACTCGCGCAACACCATCGAGGCCGTCGAGGCGATGGTCGCGGTGTTCAAGGCGCGGGCGGTGATGATCAACATCAACTTCCGGTACGTCGAGAACGAGTTGCAGTACATTTTCGAGAACTCCGATCTCGTCGCCCTGATCCACGAGCGCCGGTACTCCGACAAGGTCGCCGCGGTCCGGCCGAACACCCCGAAGCTGAAGACGGTCCTTGTCGTGAACGACGGAACCGAGGACGCGACGCCCACCGCCGCCGATTCGGTGGAGTACGAGGCGGCGCTGGCCTCGGCCACCGGCGCGCGGGACTTCGGTGAGCGGTCACCCGACGACATCTTCATGCTCTACACCGGCGGCACCACCGGTATGCCGAAGGGCGTGATGTGGCGACACGAGGACTGGTGGCGGGTGCTCGGTGGCGGCGTCAACTTCGTCACCGGCGACGTCGTGCAGGACGAATGGCATCAGGCGAAGACCGGCGCGGCCAACGGCCAACTGGTGCGCTACCCGATCCCACCGATGATCCACGGCGGTTCGCAGAGCGCCACCTTCCACAGCCTCTTCGACGGCGGTAAGGCCGTCATGCTGCCCGAGTTCAACCCGCACGGCGCGTGGCAGGCGATCGACCGCCACGGCGTCAACATCATCTTCATCACCGGCGACGCGATGGCGCGGCCGATGCTCGACGCGCTGAAGGCCGGAAATCCGGAAACCGGTGAGCCGTACAAGCATTCGACGCTGTGGGCGATGGCCAGCAGTGCCGCGCTCTTCTCGCCGTCGCTCAAGGACGAGTTCCTCGAGCTGCTGGGGACCACGCTGATCACCGACTCGATCGGTTCCTCGGAGACCGGGTTCGGTGGCCTGTCGGTCGTCGCCAAGGGTGCCACCCACACCGGCGGTCCGCGGGTCAAGATCGATGCCTCCACGGCGGTGATCGACGAGCAGGGCAATCCGGTCGAAGCGGGTTCCGGGAAGATCGGCCTGCTCGCGCGCAAGGGCAACATTCCGCTCGGCTACTACAACGACCCGGTGAAAACGGCGGCGACCTTCAAGGAGTTCAACGGGGTTCGCTACTCGATTCCCGGTGACTTCGCGCGCGTCGAGGAGGACGGCACCGTCACAATGCTCGGCCGCGGTTCGGTGAGCATCAACAGCGGCGGCGAGAAGATCTACCCAGAAGAGGTCGAGGGTGCGCTCAAGGCTCATCCGGACGTCTTCGACGCGCTGGTCATCGGCGTGGAGGACGCCCGGTGGGGTCAGCGGGTCGCCGCGGTGGTGCACTGCCGCGACGGCAAGCGGCCCACCCTCGCCGAGTTGAAGCCGGTGCTGGCCCAGGAGATCGCCTCCTACAAGCAGCCGCGCAGCCTGTGGTTCGTCGACGAGATCAAGCGTTCCCCCGCGGGCAAGCCGGACTATCGGTGGGCCAAGGAGCACGCGGATTCCCGTCCTGCCGACGAGCACGCCGAGGCGGGCTCGTCCTGACGACTCCGACGGAATGGGCCGGTCCGGTGCGACCGGCCCATTCCGCTGTCGGCATTCTTATGCGTCCGGTGAGTCGTTGTAGACCCGTTCGCTGACAATCCTGCCGTCACGCCAGACGGCCACCGCACACCATTCACGGTGATAACGGGTACCCGGTTCGAGTCCGACCGCTGTTCCGCCCGGACCGACGGTGCCGTCCTGGTCGTATTCCATTACGCACCGGCCGTTGTCGCCGAGTGTCAGGGAGCGGACGGTCACAGTCCGGTCCGGTATCGCCTGGAAGAATGTTTCCAGGACTTTTCGCAGCTGGTCTTTTCCGCGCAGGGTGTAACCGCGCTGGGCCATGGTGTTCTCGACATCATCGGCGTAATAGGCCAACGCCCCATCCAGGTCGCGCCTTTTCACAGCGTCCAGCCAGGCGTGTACAGCCGCTTCGTCAGGTTTGCTCATAGGTGGATGATGGGCGGTTTCATCGATGGAATACAAGGGCGTCCAAGGCTTGGTGACTTATCTCACCGAGCGCGTGCAATCGCCGCAAATATGTTCTGGCGCAACGTGTTTGGTGGTTCCATCGAGAGTACGGGTTCGGCTGTGCGCCGACTTTCGCACAGGGGTCGGCGGCGAAAGCCGAACAGTTCGGTCGATGCGAGGAGGGGTACGAATCATGCAGCACAGGACTTTGGGAACACAGGGGCTGGAGGTCTCCGAGATCGGTTACGGTTCGATGGGCACCGCGGTCGGATACGGAGCCACCGACGACGCCGAATCGATCGCGGCGATCCATCGCGCCTACGACCTCGGCGTGACCCATTTCGACACCGCCGAGATGTACGGCTGGGGGGTGGGGGAAAAGCTGCTCGGGCGCGCGGTGGCGCCATTTCGCGATGATGTGGTGATCGCGACCAAGTTCGGGTTCACTCCCCGGTTCGGCACCGATTCGCGCCCCGAACACATTCGTGAGGTGGTCGATGCGAGCCTGCGTAATCTGGGGGTCGACAGCATCGACGTCCTCTATCAGCATCGCGTCGATCCCGCCGTGCCGATCGAGGACGTCGTCGCGACAATGGCCGAATTTGTGGACGCCGGGAAGGTGAAGTATCTCGGCCTGTCGGAGGCGCCCCCGGAGATCATTCGCAGGGCCCATGCCGTACACCCGATCTCGGTGTTGCAAACGGAGTACTCGATCTTCGCCCCGGACGCCGAACCGCTGTTTCCGATGCTGGCCGAGCTCGGTATCGGGTTCGTCGCCTACTCGCCGTTGGCGCGGGGATTCCTCACCGGCACGGCGAAACCGGCCGGCGACTATGAGCGGTCCGACTTCCGCACCCTCATGCCATGGTGGAACTCCGACAATTACGACAGCAATGCGCGCATCGTCGATCAGCTCACCGAACTGGCCGCCGGCAAGGGTATCGACATCGTGCAGCTGGCCCTGGCCTGGACGCTGGCGCGCCACGACTTCGTCGTCCCGATTCCGGGCTCCCGCAATCCGGATCGCGTCGCTCGCAATGTCTCGGCCTGCGATGTCACCCTCACAGCCGATGATCTGGCGCGCATCGCCGCTATCGCGCCCACCGGTGGGCATGGCGGGCGCGGTACGCCGTCGCCCTGGCTGTAGCTGGTAGCGCCTCGGGCGGCGGACAGCCGCCACCCGGGGCGCTGTGTCAGCCGACCAGATCCGGATCCGATGCCATGATCCGGGTCCACAGCGGCTGGGCCTGGAACCAGCCGGAGAAGTGGCCGCCGGTCTGCTCGCGGACCTTCAGTGCGGATTCGCGGTCGATCAGCTTCGGCGTCCCGGCCGCCATCGCGAGCAGCTGTGCCTGGCACGACCGCTCCATGGTCACGAACCACCACACTGCCTCGGCCACCGACTTCCCGACGGTGATCAGGCCGTGGTTCTGCAGTATCGCGGCCTTGTGCCGCCCGATCGCCTCGGCGATGCGCTTGCCCTCTTCGACGTCGTTGGCGACGCCGCCGAAGTTCGTGTACATCCCGTGGTCTTCGAAGAACGCGCACGCGTCGGGCGTGAGCGGGTCGAGAGGGATGCCGAGCGTCGAGAAAGTCTTGCCGTACAGCGAGTGCGCGTGCGCGGAGGCGACCGCGTCGGGGCGCGCGCGATGCACCTCGGCGTGGATCACGAAGGCGGGACGGTTCACGTGGAAGCGACCCTCCACGACATTGCCGTCGTGGTCGCACCGGATCAGGTCGGACGCCCGGATCCGGCCGAAGGCCATGCCGAACGGGTTGACCCAGAAGGTGTCCGGCTCCACGGCGTCGCGGACGGTGATGTGCCCGGCCACGCCCTCGGAGAAGCCGAGCCGATCGAAGATCCGGAACCCGGCCGCCAGCTGTTCCTTGCGGAACTGCCGCTCGTCCTCTGGCGAATCGAAGGTGGGTGGCAGCGCGAACGGAACTTCGCGGCCCGCGTACATGACAGCCCCCGCAGTTGCATCGTGGGAACTGGAACTTGTTGCAACACTTGTCATGTCGCAAGTATGGCACCGCCGTACAGGTGTGGATGGTGATCATGATCACTTGTAAAGTGTTGGGAAACAACGTATTTCGTGCAAGATCCGATGCCTGGACGAAATCGATTGGTGTCTGTGCGCGCGCGGAAGTGCTCGAGTGGTTGAAACATGTTCTACTAGTTGGGATTCGCTGAACAGAGGAGACATCATGCCCGCGTTCTTCGCCTACGAGGCCGGTCGCTACATCGCGGCACGCAAGGCTGTCAGCGCCTGGTCGTCGAGCCAGCTGGCGGGCACGGCGATCTGCGGTCTTCTCGCGCACGGACTCGAAACCCACAGCCCCGGACCGGAGTTCGTACCAGCGCGGTTCACGGCCGACCTCTTCAGCCCGGTCTGGAACGAACCGATCGAACTGCGCAGCTCGATCGTGCGGGACGGAAACCGGATCAGGGTGGCCGACGTGGAAGTCGTACAGCGCGAACAGGTTCGGGCTCGCGCCACCGCGCAGTTTCTGGTGAGCTCTGTCGAGCCGCCCGGTGAGATCTGGCAGCCCACCGAGCACCTGCCCGTCCCGGAGACCCGCCTGGACCGCCCGCACGGCTCCATGCCGCTGTTCAAGTCGGGGTCCCAAGACTGGACCCCTGATTTCGGCTCCGGCGTGAACGCGCATCGCAAGGCCAGCTGGAACAACATTCCGCCCCTGGTCTCCGGTGCGCCCATCACGCCCTTCGAGCGCGCCGCCGTGGCCGCCGATCTGACCAACATCATCTGTAACTGGGGTACTGCGGGCATCGGCTACATCAATACCGACGTCACCATGACCCTGTCCCGGCTGCCTGCGGGGATAGAACTGGGTTTGCAGGCTCGTGACCACGTCGCCGCGAACGGCATCGCCGTCTCTTCCGCGACCATGTACGACCGTTCCGGCGTGCTCGGTTCGTGCACCGTCACCGCGTTGTCGAACGCACGCAGGCAGGTCGACGTCGAGGCGTTCGCTCAGGCACAGTCCACCGGGCGCGTATAGCCAACAGTGACCGGCCATCTCTCTCGCGAGGATGGCCGGTCGTCGTGGTCTTCAGCGGTTGGCCAGCTCCGCCAGCTGGTAGGCCAGTTTGCCGCGGACGGCGGGGATGCCGGTGAGCAGGCGCATGGCGGTGTTGCGGGCGATGCGGGCGGGAGTGGACTGGAGGGTGGCCATGCGGGTCATCCGGTCGGTGAAGGAGACGACCTCGAGTGCGATCGGACGGCGGACGGTTTCGTAGTCGTCGAGCAGTGAATCCAGCGCACCCGCGAGGACTTTCGTGAGGAGGTCGGCCAGCATGGCGGCGTCCTGGATACCGGTGTTCATGCCCTGGCCGCCCGCCGGGCTGTGCACGTGCGCCGCGTCGCCCGCCAGCAGGACGCGGCCCGCGCGGTAGTGGTCGGCGACGCGGTGGTGCACGCGGAACCGTGAGCTCCACAGCACCTCGTCGACGTGGACGGCCCCTGCCGGGCCGCGCGCGTCGAGAAGGGCCTGGATGTCGGCGCGGGTGGGGTGTTCCGGTGCGTCGTCGACGGTGGCGACCACGCGGTAGCGCTCCTGCGCCGTGTCCGGCAGCGGCGCGACCACGGTGACGCCCTCGGGCGAAAGGTGCAGCGACACTTCGGTTCGCGGCGTCGGCCAGGTCATCCGCACATCGGCGAGGATGAACGACGCGGGGTAGGTGTCGCCGGTGAAACCGATACCCACCTGTTCGCGCACCACACTGTGCATGCCGTCGGCGCCGATCACGTAGTCGGCGGTGATGGTGCCCGGCGTGCCCTCGGCATCGGTGTATTCGACTGTGACGCCGGCCTTGTCGTCGTCGACGCTGGTGACGGTGAGCGGCCGGTGCACGCTGCCGCCCGCGCGGTGCAGCCGGTCGAGCAGGATCTGCTCGGTGACGTCCTGCGGAATCATCAGCGTGTAGGGGAATTCGGTCGGCAGATCGCCGAATTCGATGGTGGCCAGGGTCTTCGCGCCGTCGTGCACCTTGAAGGTCGGCACCTTGATGCCGCGTGCGACGAGCTCGTCGGCGATGCCGAGGCCGGCCAGCACCTCGAGTGTCCTGGCGTGGATCACCGCGGCGCGCGAGGTATTGGCGCCTTCGCTCAGCCGATCGATGAGGACATGGTCGATACCCGCCTCGGCGAGCGTGATCGCGGCCGTGAGGCCGGCGGGGCCCGCGCCGACGATGACGACGGAAGTGGTTGCGGGGAGCTGGGTGGCGGACATCTGCGACTCCTGGTCAACGCTTGTTTGCCAACGCTTGTAGGCATAACGATAAGCGGCAGGTGCTCGCGATGTCAACAGTTGTTGGCCTACACTTGTTGGCATGAAGTCCGCCGAGCAGAACTCCCCGGTCCGCCGCTCCGACGCCACGAAGGCCGTCATCCTCGACGCCGCCCGCGCGCGCTTCGCCGTCGACGGGTACGCGAAGGCGACCATCCGCGCCATCGCCGCCGACGCCGAGATCGACCCGTCCATGGTGATGCGCTATTTCGGCAACAAAGAGGGACTCTTCGCCGCGGCCGTGCAGATCGACCTCGACCTGCCCGACCTGGCCGCCGCCGACCCCGACTCCCTCGGTGAGCTGCTGGTGCGGCGCTTCCTGGCGATCTGGGAGGGCCACGACAACGCGGTCATGCTGATCCTGTTGCGTTCGGCGATCACCGACGACAAGGTCGCCGACCGCGTGCGCTCGATCTTCGCCGAACAGGTCCTGCCCGCAGTCCTTCGCTTCGGCGACCCCGCCGACGCTCCCCGCCGCGGTGGCCTGGTGGTCACCCAGCTCCTCGGCCTCGCCCTGTGCCGCTACATCCTGCGCCTACCCCCGGTCGTGGCGATGCGCCCCGACGCCATCGTCACCGACGTCGCCCCGGTCATCCAGGGCTACCTCACCTCGGCTCCCGGCGACTGATAACGCTGGTTGTGCGCGGTACCGCGCGGTACCATCCGGGATATGGCCGGACTGAATGTGCGATTCACCGAGGAAGAGCTGGACGCGCTTCGTCAGCGCGCGGAAGCCGAAGGGCGGAGCATGCAGCAGTTCGCCCACGATGCCGTCATCGCGGCGATCAACGAGCGTTCGCGGCTGTTCAACGAGGCCGCCGACCATGTCCTGCGAGTGAGCGAAGAACTGAACCGCAGGCTCGCGTGATGCAGTATCTGGCCCTGCCCGAGCTTTTGGCATTGGCGGCTCGGCTCGGCACGCCGGATGTCCGTGACTACGGACTGCTCGATTCCGCGCTCGCACGGCCACAGTCGAGCGTGTTCGGCCAGGACGCCTATCCGGATCTGTGGCAGAAGGCCGCCGCCCTGATGGAGTCGCTGGCCCGCAATCACGGACTGGTCGACGGGAACAAGCGGATCGCCTGGTATGCGACGTGGGTGTTCTTGCACCTCAACGGTTGTCCGTTGGACGAGACGTTCGACGTGGACCGGGCCGAGGCATTCGTACTCGCGGTCTGTCAGGGGCAGCTCGACGTGCCCGCCATCGCGAAGGAACTCGTCCGGTTCGCGCGGTAGATCGTGGGGCGGGGGCACCGGAGTCCCACGACTCATCCTGGGTACACAAACGGTGGGGCGGGGGGGTGGGTAAAGACCCGCCCCCCCCGGGCGGGCAGGCCGGGGGGGGGAGCGCCGATGGGGGCCGCCGACGCCCTGCCCGCCAACGACGCCCGCGCGGCGACCCACACCGGCCGCGGCTACACGAATTTCGTGTTACACGACAGCCGGCCGCTGTCGCCACGCATGGTCACCCGCTTCGACGCCGATCCGGACCG
>NZ_JARWOJ010000056.1 GCF_029868625.1 Nocardia neocaledoniensis
GAAGGAAGCTTCGGGCGCCCCGAGCGTCGCGGGCGGCAGCGTCTAGTTCGCTGCGGAGGGGTTGGGGGGGGGGGGGGGGGGGGGGAAGCCGGGGGGGGTGACCCGCCCGCGCCCGGGCCCCCCCCCCCGGTTCCCCCCCCCCCCCCCGCCCCCCCACCCCCTCCGCAGCGAACTAGACGCTGCCGCCCGCGACGCTCGGGGCGCCCGAAGCTTCCTTCGGCGCGCTCAGCTCGCGCCACATGAACGCCTCCAGATCGAACATGTTCGACCCGGCGCGATCGGCGATGTTGAGCAGCGTGGTCATATTGGCCACTTCCTCGACCTGTTCCTTCAGGAACCACTGCATGAACTGCTCGCCGAGGTAGTCACCCTCCTCGCGGGCGGTGCTGGCCAGCCGGATGATCTGGTCGGTGACCGTCTTCTCCTGGGCCAGCGCCAGCTCGATCGGCTCGCGGGCGGACTCGAAACTCGACTTCGCCGCGTCGACGCCGGCGATCTCCACGCTGATATCGCGGTCGAGGAAGTACTGCACGATCATCAACGCGTGATTGCGCTCTTCGACCGACTGCGCGTAGAAACGCTTGGCGAGCTGCGGCAGGTCGTTGTTGTCGAACCACACCGCAATGGCGATGTACTGATGCTCGGCATTGAACTCATGCCGGATCTGATCTTGAAGCAAGCTGTGGAATTTGCTGCGCGGGGGCTCCGGATGAATCGACATGCCGCCACATTAACCCTGGTCAAATGGGGTTGTCATCCAAGTGCAACCTTATTGAGGGAAGTATTTCCTAACGAAGCACTCCCTAACTGAGCCTGTCCTGACCGGCCATTTTCGGGGCCGCTTTGTCGACCGGAACAGCGCCGATGAGTTCCCGGCGGATGAATTCCTCCACCTGGAACAAATTGTCCTGGCGGTCGAGCACGGTCAGCAGTGTGGTCATCGTCGCAACGTCGTCCACCTGTTTACGCAGGAACCACTGCACGAATTGTTCGCCCAGGTAATCTTCCGCGTCCCTGGCGGCCGCGGCCAAGGCGCTGATCTGTCCGGTGGCGGTGCGCTCGCGGTCGAGCAGGAAGGCGATGGCGGCGCGTGGCGAATCATATTCCTCGCGCACCTCGTCGAGTCCGCCGATCGTCACCGCGATATCGCGGTCGAGCAGATACTGCACCATCCGCATCGCGTGGCCGCGGTTCTCCGCCGCGCGGGTATAGGTCTGCGCGGCCAGCTCGGGTAGCCGCTGGGTATCGAAATAGACTGCGGCGGAAAGGTATTGCTGCGCCGTGGTCAGACCGTGCCGGATCTGGTCACGCAGCAGCTCGGTGAACGAACGGTCCTCGGCCATGCCTCGACGTTACCGCGTGAGCAGGTCCTCGGGAATCTGCTGATCCTTGGCGAGCGCATCGAAGAAACCGGGTGCCTTGGACTTGTCCCAGAGCAGCACATTGCCCACGTCGGTGTCGTCGAAGCCGCCGATCGGCACGCTGGTGGTGACGGTGTCGCCACGCATCGCCCAGCCGAGCGCGGCCAGATTCCAGATGTGGTCGCCGTCATCGACTTTCAGCGATCCAGCCACGCCGGTGGCCATCGGCCACAGCGCGAACGGATTGGCCAGCGTGCCGGCGCTCGTCGCCTTCTTCAGCAGCGCCGACATGAACAGTCGCTGATGGTTCATCCGGTCGACATCGGCGTTCGGGGTGGCCCTGGTGCGCACGAAACCGAGCGCCTGCGGACCGCTCAGCCGCTGACAGCCCGCGGGCAGATCGAGCCCGGCCAGCGGGTCGACGATCGGTTCTTCCAGGCACATCTCGATGCCGCCGAGCGCGTCGACGACGCCGGCGAAGCCGCCGAAACCGATCTGCGCGTAATGGTCGATCCGCACACCGGTCGCCACCTCCACCGTCTGCACCAGCAGCGGCGCGCCGCCGAGGGCGAACGAGGCGTTCAGCTTGTCCTTGCCGTGGCCTGGCACGCTGACATACGAGTCGCGGGGCAGGCTCACCATCGTGGTCGGGCCCGACTCCGGGATGTGCACGAGCATGATCGTGTCGGTGCGCTCGGGCCCGGTGTCGCCGCCGGTGGCCAGTTCGGCCTCCTGCTCGGTGGACAGGTCGCCGCGACCGTCGGAGCCGACGAGCAGCCAGTTCGTGCCCGGCGTATCACCGATCCGGTCGCTGTAGGAGGTGAGCGCGGGGATGCGGGTGAGCGAATTGTCCAGGTGGACGACGGCGGCGATCAGCCCGGCGATCACCAGCACGATGATCAGCGTCAGCCACCGGAACGGATGACGCTTGCGGCGACGGCGCGGTGGCTGTGCCCGCCTGCCTGCGTCGGGCGGCGGCGGTGGTGTGCGTCGCGGGGGGACGCGATCTTGATGCGGGACCGGGCGCTGAGTGGGGGCGTGCCGAATCGGTTCGCGGTGCGGAACCGGACGCTGCGTCGGCGCGTGCTGACGCTGTTTCGGCTGCTCAGGCGGCATCTGTGAGTAGGCGAGCGGCTGATCCCGGCCGTCGCGGTGCAGCACCTGGGTTGGTTCGATGTGCGATGCCGGGCGGCCCGGCGCCGGATTGTGCCGGACCGTCGGGTCGTGCGGACCGCCGTGCCGGACCGTCGGATCGTTGCCGGGCGGCACCGGTCGGGCGCCCGGACGCGGGCGGCCCTGGGGCGGCAGCGGAGGGCCACCGGGGCGGCCCGTCGGCGGCACCCGGCGCCTGCGTGGATCATCGCCGTTCATCACTGTCGAACTCTACTGATCGTCGGGTGCGCGGGCTCGGTTGTGCGCGCTCGGTCACTACTGGATACCCCGTACGCGTCCACCCGTTAGCGCGAAACGCGGAGACACGCCGCTCACGGCAGCCAGCCGACGCGTCCGCGCAGCACGTTGTAGCCGAGATAGGCGATCGCGTCGATCGTCGCGTGCGCCAGGATCAGCGGCCACAGCCGGTTGGTGCGCTGCCAGTACCGCCCGAAGATCAGGCCCATCACGATGTTGCCGAGCCCGCCCCCGAGGCCCTGGTACAGGTGGTAGCTGCCGCGCAGCAGCGCCGACGCCACCAGCGACCGGTTCTCCGACCAGCCCAGCTTGCGCAGCCGGGTGATCAGATAGGCCACCACGAGGATCTCCTCGGCGACCGAGTTCGCGCAGGCGGCCAGGATCAGCACCGGCAACCGCCACCACTCCGACAGCGAACTGGGCACGATGGTGACGCTGACGCCGAGCGCGTGCGCGATCAGATACAGCCCGAGCCCCGGCAAGCCGATCACCGCGGCCAACGCCAACCCCGGCAGCACATCGGCGCGACCGATCCGGGCCAGGCCGATCAGCCGCGGCCCGATCCCGCTGCGCCACAACAGATACAGCCCGAGTGCCGCCCAGGCCAGCAGCCGGGTGATGCCGACGAGCTGGAACAGCAGATCGAGGAAGGAGTTGTCGGACCGGGAGGCGTTCAGCGCCACGGTGCGCCCGCCGACCCCGCCCGGTGAGAGTGCCGAGTCGAGCAGCGACAGGCCGGCACTGAGCCCGCTCAACCCGAAGGTCACCAGCAGGACGACGGCGATCTCCACCCGGAGACCGAAACGTTCCCGCTCGCTCAGCTCAGTCGTGGGCGGATCGAGGCGCATGCGCGCAGTGTAGGCAGTGCGCGTGGCGACGGCCCGGCTCAGATGCGGCGCAGGCCGTTCAGAAACGGGCATCCGGCCAGGATGCGCACCGCCTTGCTCAGTGACTCGATGTCGTCGGCGGGGTTGGCGAAGGGCAGGCGCACGTCGTGGTCGCCCTCGGGGCCCTCGACCCGCAGGGTCAGGCCGTAGCGGTCGATGGCCAGCGGGTGCACCAGCCCGCCGCGCAGCCGGGTCGGCAGATGCCGTGACAGCTGGGCGACGATGTCGGCGTGGTCCTCGGCCATGTGCTGGAGCCAGGCGCTCTCCAGCTCGCAGAACGGGTCGGCGGTGGCCGCGCGCAGGTCGGCGTGATCGACCGATTCGGCGCCGGAGGTGTCGGCCAGCACGGCCGAATTCACCACCAACCGCAGCAGGGTGACCCCGTGGCCCACGTCGAGCAGGCCGGGATGCGGGTAGTCCTTGGCGATTTCCACCGCGAGGGCGCGCTGGGCCTGCGGCGGTACCTGCCGCACCCAGCCGCGCAGCCACACCAGGGCCCGGACCGGCTCGCGCAGCGGCAGCGGGGCGTGGTCGGTGAGTTCGAGCACCGCCGAGGTCTCGTTGGCCGTCGCCGCCAGCGCCGCCGCGAGGGAACTGGCGGGCACCGCGATCACCGCATCACCACAGCGCCGCAGGTGATGCAGCGTGGTCGGCACCGGGTCGATGCCGGGGAGCGCGAGCACCGCCGTCTCCGCGTGCGCGCAGGCGCTACGCACGCGCTCGGCGGTCGTCGGCGCGAGGATCGTGGTTGGGCTCGACATGAACAACCTCCGCGAACTGATGATTAGGTAAACCTAAGCTAAGTTACAGAGCGGCTTCGCGCAAGAGGGACACCCCGGCGAATCGCCGTGCGAATCCGCTTCCTACGGTGGACCGATGAGCCACGACGACCACGCCGAACCCGTCCTGGTCAGCCTGTCGGCCCCCGCCCGGCGCAGCCTGGTGGCCGGTCTGGTCCGGCCGCTCGGCTCCACGCCGGACCCGGCCGAGGTCGTCGACATCGACATTCCCGACGCCGAGCTGGCCGCCTACCTGGTCCACATCGCCCACGCCGGACACGGGTTCGTCGCGCGCACCGGCAGCGGCGCCCGCGCGGTCGCCGTCGTCGCAGGCACGGTCGCCGCGCTCTGCGGCGAGGACATCCCCACCGCGCTCACCGCGCCGGACCTCGACTTCCTCACGGCATTGAAGCCGCCCGCGATCGAGGCGACCAGAAGCGTTCTGCTCGCCGTCGAAACTACGGATGAGCAGGCGATAGCAGCGGCGCTGCGGGTGCTGGAATCCTGAGCTGGGCGGCCCGCGGTCAACGATCCAGCTAATCTTTCGGTGTGCCGCGTATAGCGTATTTCGGGCCATCGGGGACCTTCACCGAAATGGCTCTGGCGAAGTTCGAGAACTCGGGGGCCTTCGACGGCCCGGTCGAGCGCGTCGCCGCGCCGAGTCAGGGCGCCGCGCTGGAGCTGATCCGCGCCGGCGAGGTCGACGGCGCGGTGGTGCCGATCGAGAGTTCTGTCGAGGGTTCGATTCCGGCCACGCTGGATTCGCTGGCCATCGGGCCGCGGCTACAGATCGTCGCCGAGACCGAGCTCGAGGTGAGTTTCACGATCGTCGCGCGGCCCGGGGTCACGCTGGAACAGGTGCGCACGCTGGCGGCCTATCCGGTCGCCGCCGCCCAGGTCAGGCAGTGGGTGGCGCGGACGATGCCGGACGCGCGACCGTTCACATCGGCGTCCAACGCGGCCGCCGCCGAGGACGTGGCCGCCGGTGCCGCCGACGCGGCCGTCTCCACCGCGCTGGCCGGTGAGCGGCTCGGCCTGGCCACGCTGGCCGCGGGCGTCGCCGACCACGACCAGGCCGTCACCCGATTCGTGCTGGTGACCAAGCCCGGCGTCGCGCCGCACGCCACCGGTGCCGACCGCACCTCGGTCGTGCTCGAACTGCCCAACGAGCCGGGCTCACTGATGCGCGCCTTCGCCGAATTCGCCACGCGCGGTGTCGATCTCACCCGCATCGAATCGCGTCCCACCCGGACCTCGATGGGCACCTACCGCTTCTACCTGGACTGCGTCGGCCATATCGACGATCCGGCGGTCGCGGAAACCCTGAAGGCTCTGCACCGCACGGCCCGGATCCGGTTCCTCGGTTCCTGGCCCGCGTATTCGGCAGTCGGAACGCCGCCCCCGTCGGACGAACCTGCCGCAGAATGGTTGACGCAATTGCGAAAGGGGGTCGCTGACCTATGAATACACGCGCGAAGCTGGTGTTGGTTCGGCACGGTGAGACCGAGGGCAACGTCGCGAAACTGCTCGACACCAGGGTGCCCGGGCTCCCGCTCACCGAACGCGGGGTGGCACAGGCGAAGGCGTTCGGCGCCGGACTCGCCCGCCCGCCGCGGATCCTGGTCTCCTCGGAAGCCCTGCGCGCCAAGCAGACCGCAGGCTACATCGAGGCGGCCACCGGTTCGCCCGTCAACGTGCTCGACGGGTTGTTCGAGGTGCAGGTCGGCGACCTGCACGGGCGCTCCGACCCGGCCGCCCACGAGTTCTTCCAGCAGATCTACCGCGGCTGGCACCACGGTGAGCTGCACCTGCGCGCCCCCGGCGGTGAATCCGGCCGCGATGTGCTCGACCGGATCGTTCCCGTGCTGGAAGGCCTGCGCGCGGAGTTCCTGACCGGCGACGCCGACGGTGACGTGCTGGTGGTCAACCACGGTGCCGCCATGCGTCTGGTCGCGATGACGCTGGCCGGCATCGCCCCGCCGTTCACCACCAACAACCATCTCGACAACACCGAGACCATCGAACTGCTACCGACCGAGGACGGCGGCTGGGAATGCCTGCGCTGGGGCAGGTTCACGCCGCCGTTCGCGGTCGACGCCGAGCCGACCCCCGACGACCCGATGGGCTGAGCTAGCCCCGGGTCTCGGCGTTCGCGATCGGGAACTCCGCGCGCACCGGCAGCGACTCGATGAGGTCGGCGACCGCTGTACGCAGGCGCGCGTTGGTGCCGGTGGCGATGGACGACCACTTCACGCCGTCGTCGGCCACGCTGGCGGTGATGATGAATCTGCCCGCGCGCGTGTTGAATACGGCGATGTGGTTGTCCTGGATGTCGCGGGTGCCGTCACCGTAGGCCACGCCGACGATCTCGGCGTAGGAGTGGATCTCCACCAGGGCCGAGGCGAGCGTCTGCGCGTCGGTGGCCGGTTTGCCGACCTTGCTCAGCCGCTCGGTGGTGGCCGCGACGTCGCCGGTGTCGCCGAAGATCGGCGCCAGTTCCTCGGTGGGCGCGTTCATTCCGTACAGCTCGAGCGCCTCGGACTGGCCGAGGGCATGGAGCACCGCGCCGGGCAGATCGAGCCCGGCGTCGTCGATGACGTAGGACTCCGGCCCGGGGGGGGGGGGGGGGGGGGGGGGGGGCGGGGGGGGGGGGCGGCGGGGCGCCGCGCGGGGGGGGCCGGCCGCGGCCCCGCGCCGGGGGGGGGGGGGGGGGGCCCCCCCCCCCCCCCGCCGGCGGGGGCGGCGCCCGGCCCCCCCCCCCCGCGCCCCCCCCCCCCCCCCCGGGCCGGAGT
>NZ_JARWOJ010000057.1 GCF_029868625.1 Nocardia neocaledoniensis
CCGCGTAGGCGATCATAAAGTCGCGGGCCAGCGGGCGCAACGACCAACCGTCACCGGACAACTGCTGCACCACCAACACCACCACGAGCGAGTCGGGCAGCGAACCGTCCATCGAACAGGCGAAACGGAACAGGGCGGCCTGCGCGCGGGCGGGGGGGGCGGGGGGGGGGTACCCGCCCCGGGGGCCGGTCTCCCCCCCCCCGCCCCCCGGGGCGCGCTCCCCCACACCCAGCGACCACACCCGGTGGATACCCACCGGATACCCGAACTTCTGAAAAGTGAATGAAAGGTTAGATCATGTCTTACTCCAGCTGGTACGAGGCGACCGACAACGCGGGCCTGGAAACGTTGCAGCGCAGCCTGATCGACATCGAGGCCGACACCAAATACCAGCGCAGCTACAGCCCCGAGATCCTGCCCGGCCTGGTGCAGACACTCGCCTACGCCCGCGCGATCCTGTCCAAGTGCACCGCCGTGCTCGGCCTGCCTGACGACAGCGAGGCGACCGCGGCGGTGCGGATGCAGCGCCAGGCCGTGCTCGACGGACCCGGGCACAGCTTCCACATGCTCATCGGCGAAGCCGCGTTGCGGCGCACGGTCGGCGACCACGCGGTGATGGCGGCCCAGATCCGCCAGCTCGGCGACATCCTCACCAGCCGCGACAACGTCGAGATCGGCATCATCCCGCTCGACGCCGAATTCATCGGCCAGGCCGACAACTTCGTCATCCACGACGAATCGGGAGTCGCGATCGAGACCGTGACCGGTTCGGTCGAAACCAGCGGCGCCGACGAGATCGCCCTCGCGGTACGCACCTTCGACCTGCTCGCCGGCCAAGCCCGCTACGGCGAGCACGCCCGAGCCCTGCTCGATCGCGCGTTGGCCGAACACGTCGGCCCCGGCATCTGAACCACCTGACCCGCTGCCGGGCCCGACCCGCCCTTGCTAGGCCGCATCCCTCGTCACGGCCGAGAGCGGTCGGGGCCCGGCAGCCCCTCTAACCACTGGAGTTGTTCGATATGGCGGATCACGAGGTCGCGCTGCGACACGACATACCCAGCAGTGCGCGTGTCGCCAATGTGCTGCTCGGCGGTAAGGACAACTACGAGATCGACCGCATCGTCGCAGCCGACGTGAGCAAAAGGTTCGTCGTCGCGCTACGCGAGGGGCGACGGTTCCTGCTGCGTGCTGTGGAATACCTCAGCCGCGAACACGCCGTGCACCAGTACGTCGAACTCGGGTGCGGCATCGCGCTCCCTCCCGACGTCGGTGACGCCGCCACACACCGCGGCGAGTCCGCTCGCGTCCTCTACCTCGACCACGATGTCTTGGTCGCCGCTCACGCTCACGCCCTACTCGCGCACAGCCCGAACCGGCGCTTCGCCCTGGCCGACATCACCGACACTTGCGCCGTCCTCGATCAGATCGCTGGGCTTTTCGACCTCGGTCAACCACTCGCGATCTGCTTGTCCGGCACCGCCGAACTGTTGCCCGACGCCCCGGCGATGCTGATGGAGCTGACCTCCGCGTTGCCACCGGGCTGCTGGATCATCTTCAGCCACATCACCGATGACGTGTTCGGCGAGGACATCCGCGAGTCGGCGGCCCATCTCGCGTTCCACGCCATCCCGTACCGGCCACGCGACCACGCGACCGTGGCCGACATGCTCGCCCCGTACCGGCTGCTGTCGCCTGGCCTCGTCGCACCCCATCGGTGGCGGCCCGAATTCGGCAGCCGCGTGGGTCAGGGATTTCACCCCGTCGAGTGGGAGCTGAGCGCCTATGCCGCCGTGGGTCATCTCCCGGGATGAAGGAGTCGAACAATGGCGCAACGATTCTCGCGAATGCACCGCAGCGGATTCACCCGGGCTCAGGTAGCAGCGGTCTGGGCGTTGGCCACCGGCCCGAAGACCGCCCGCCAGATCGCAGGTGGGCGCGTGGTGGGACCGGTCACCATCACGCTGCGCTGGCTAGCTACCAACGCCTACGCCACGGCAACCGACGATGCCGACACCCCCCGCGCAGACACGGTCTACACCCTCACCGACCAAGGCCACGCCGCCCACCATCGCATCACCAAGCCTTAACAACCTGCCGACTCTGGCCGCGCCCCGGCGGCGCACGCCGCTCGGGACCGGAAACCGGCCCAGGTTTCCGACAGCTGATTCCCCAAATGTTCTCTTGTGAAAGGTGATTCACCATGATCGATTCGACTGACCCTCAGTTCGTCGCTACCTGTACCCGCGAGGGCATCGACGTCGAGGAGGCCGCTGCTGCGGTCGCCAACGGCACGATGGTGTTCTTGCGGTCCAACGACTCCCGCGCCCAGGACGGCTACAGCCCGATCCTCGTCGGTGCCGGGACACGCCGGAAGGTGACCGCGCTGATCGGTCTCGGCCCGCGCGACACCGACCGCGCCGCGATCGTCGACAGCATGGCGGTGATCAACGCCGCCGGACCCGACGCCGTCATCGACCTGACCACCAACCCCGAAGGCATTGCGCTGCGCCGCGAACTCAAGGACGTCGTGGGCGTGCCGCTGGGGTGCTGCCTGACCTATGACCTGTTCGCCCAGCCCCGCAACAAGCTCGGCTGCGCAGAGTTCCTCGAGCGCTTCGAACTCGGCCTCGACTCCGGGGTGGATTTCGTGCTGATCCACGCCGGAATCAACCCCGAGTTGGCGCGGCTGAGTGAGAAATCGGACCGGATCATGCCGACGACCTCGCGCGGCGGTGGGCTGATCGCCCGCTACATGCGCATGCACAACACCGAATCCCCACTGCACGAGCATTTCGACGGGATTCTCGAAATCTGCCGCCGCCGTGGAGTCGTGCTCGACCTGGGCGACATCTTCCGCCCCGGCGCAACCGCCGACGCCGGAGACGAACTGAAATGGCGGGAGATCGAACTGCTCGCCGGACTGCGCAAGCGTGCCCTCGACGCCGGTGTGCAGGTGCTGTGTGAGACCGGCGGACACATCCCGCTGCACCGCATTCCCGAACTCATCCCCGCCTACAAACAAGCACTCGGAGGCGCGCCCTTGTGGCTGGCCGGGCCGATGGTCATCGACAACGCGGTCACCCTGGACTCGATCGTCAACACGATCGGCGTCGCCACCGCGGGTGCGCACGGCGGCGACATGTTCGCCTCCATCACCCAGGTCGAGCACTACCTGATGCCGACCGGAATCGACACCGCCGAAGCGGTACGCAACGTCAAAGTCGCCATCACCGCCTTGGAACTCGGCCGAGGAAACACCACCGAAACCGCACGCCAGCGCGCCATCTCGGTGGCACGGCGAGCCAACGACTGGGAAGTCCAAGCCACCCACGCCCTCTACCCAGGACTGGCCACCAACGCCTTCATCAACGCCGGACTCAAAACCGGCGCACCCTGCACGATCTGCGGATCACTGTGCCCACACCTGACCGCGAAGAAGGACCACGAAGAAACCCCAGTCGCCGCCAGCGCTTTCCCGCTTCCACTCACGATCGCGGAGGATTGACCATGACCACCACAGCGGATACCAGCCGGATCGCCACCCTCGCGGACACAATCACCCGGCGGCTGCCAGACGCCCAAGATCTCGCCGCGGCCGCACACAGAATCGCCGACGATCTGGTCGCCCTCGGACGCCTGGTCCCGAGCGACGACTGGTTGATCCTGGGCGGGTCGATGGCCCGCGGCGAGCCCACCTGGATCCACCACCACGGTGGCCGAGTGCTCATCAGCGACGTCGATCTGCTCTACGTCCACTCCGGGCCCGAACCCGCAACACCACTCGACCAACTACGGGCGATGGCCGAAAGGTGCTTTCCCGCAGTCGACATCATGGTGCTGCCCGAACACCGATACCGCCTCCTGCGCACCTCGCTGGGCTACGACTTCAAAAACCTCGGACTCGACCTGGCAGGCCACGGACTGCCCAAACACACTTCTGTGCGGCTCGATGACCGCGACGCCTACGAGATCCTGCTGTACTACGTGCAAGCCCACTACTGGCACGACCTCAACACCAAATGGCTCGCTGGTTACGACACGACGCAATTCCACCTGCTCGTCAACCGCCTCTGCATCAAAGTGCTACGCGCCACCGCCATGCTGGACGGTGCCTACTCCCACCACGACTTCGCCAACATGGCCCCACACCTGTCCGAACAAATGCGCGCCGAGCTGCGATGGCGCACCAACCCCACACAACCACCGCTGGACCCCGGCAGATTCTGGCACTACCTGCACGACGCGTTCCGCCGCTTCGACTACGTCTTCGGCGGCCCGCGCCCCGACGCCGTGCGGCTGAGCCGCTACGCGGTCACCAGCAGCGGCCAAATCATCGCCCGCCACCACCGCATCGCCCACGACCTCGCCCGCCAAGTCGCCGCAGCCTGGGTAGCGAAACCGCACCCCGGTGAACTCGCTACGGTGGAAGCCGCGATCTGGTCGCGCGTCACCGGCTGGACCGGGACCAAACCCGCACCCGGTCCCTCGGCCTACTTCGCCGCGCACCAACGAGAAATTCATGACCACCTCCTCGCGATGAAAGTGCAGACCACATGAAGATCCTCGTCACCGGTGGCGCTGGGTACGTCGGTGCCACCGTGACCCGGCTCCTGCTCGACGCCGGGCACCACGTCGAGGTCGTCGATGATCTCTCCCGCAACGACGACCAGCAGATCCCCGCCGAAGCAACGTTCCACCAGTTGCGCGTGCACGACATCGCCCAAGTACTCACCCCAGACGCGGGCTTCGAAGCCGTGCTCCACTTCGCCGGGCTCATCGCGGCCGGCGAGTCCATGGCTCACCCGCAATGGCACTGGGACAACAACACCGCCGCGTCACTGGCTCTACTGGACGCGATCCAACAGGCCGAGGTGCCTCGTCTGGTGTTCTCCTCCACCGCCGCCGTCTACGGCGAACCCGACCAAGTCCCCATCCTCGAAACTACCGTGACCAACCCGGTCAACACCTACGGCGACACCAAACTGGCCGTCGACAAAGCGATCGCCTCGATCACCCGCGCCAGCGCGCTCGGCGCGATCAGCCTGCGCTACTTCAACGTCGCAGGCGCACACACCTGCCCAGACGGAACGATGATCGGCGAACGCCACACCCCCGAAACCCATCTGATCCCCCTCGCACTCGACGCCGCCGCAGGACTACGCGACAAATTTTCACTGTTCGGCGATGACTACCCGACGCCGGACGGCACCTGCGTCCGCGACTACATCCACGTCACCGACCTCGCCCAAGCCCACCTGCTCGCACTCGACGCCATCCAGCCCGGCGAGCACCGGATCTACAACCTGGGCAACGGCATCGGGTTCTCCAACCACCAGGTTCTCGACGCCATACGGAAAGTCACCGGTGCGGCCTTCGAGACCGAGATAGCTACCCGTCGCCCTGGAGACCCGGCTGTCCTCTACGCCTCGTCCGACCTCGCACAAAGCGAACTCGGCTGGCGACCCACGCGCCCCGACATCATCGAAATCGTGGCCGACGCATGGAAATTCCATCAGCGCTTCACTGGCCGACAGTCGGCGGCGGGCTAGACGAAGACACTCGCAGCGCTGGACCGTCTACCGCTGCTGTCCGCCACCGCGGCGACTCTGGCTCGCGATGTCCTGGCAGCGGTCATCGATACCCCTTCGACGCGGCTGCACACCGCGCGTCTCGGGGGAACGATCGTCAGTGCGCTGACTCTGGTCATATACACGATTCCCACCGGACTGCGAGCGCGCATCGAAGATGTCGTTGTTGACCAAGCCGCGCGAGGGCACGGCATCGGACGAGACCTGACCAACGTCGCGCTCGCCATCGCGAAGAACCACGGAGCACGCATGGTCGACCTCACTTCGACCCGAAGAGGTCCGCCGCGAACCAGCTCTACCAACCAGCGGTTCGGATTCGCCCCACGCGAGTCCACGACCTACCGCTTGACTCTCTGACCGCACCGACTTGGAACCCGCGCCCACCCGAAGAGTTCCAGGCCATCCGACAGCGCCTCGCCGCCGGGATCACGCCGGCTGATCAAGGCAACTACGCGGGCACCGTGGAACCTGGGCAGAATCATCGCCCGACTCGTCCTTCTGCTGCGGCCTGCCGAATACGTAGCCCGAACGGTGTGAGGCCGCGGGGCTTGAAGACCGCCAGGATCATCGCAGCAGCCAGAACGATAGACGCGGCTGCACCGTGGACAATAAAAGTCGGCGCCCGCAATTCGAGCAGAGTCGAGTCGGGGCGCGAGGCGACAGCCGCATAGTGGTCGACCGTACTGGTGTAGAGGATCAAGATCGCCGTTGCGACCACGTTGAGCACGAGTTTGAACAGCACCCAGTAATGGCGGATGAGACCCCATGGTGTGCCGAGGGATTGAACGATACCTGTCACTAGCGAGCCCACCGACAGTGGCACCAGCACCCACCATGCCAGTGGTCGGGCGACGAGGTCGACCGCACGCACCAGCTGCACGTCGGAACTGGTCACCCCGACGACGGCCAAGGCCAGGAAGGCGACGACGGCGCCGAGCCAGCCGACCGAGATGCTGACGTGCGCGGCGAGGGCGAGTTTGCGCCCGCGCGGGCTCAGCATCGCACGAGCTGAGCGCTGGCTGGCGCCGCAGCCGACTGACTGTGCCGCCCTGGCCCGTGCTGGCCGCCGCTGATGAGCAGTCCGATGACGAGCACCGCCACCAAGAACGCGACGACGACTCCGGTCACTTTCACCCAGCGGGGCGTATTCGGGCCGTGGGGGCGTTGCGGGGAGTTGTTTGTCATCTGGAGTCCTTCGGTCAGCGCATCATAGTTTTGCAAGACAGTATGTCTCTATCAATTACGATCTGTCTATGCCCATGGCAGGCTGTATCCTGGTTGGGTGCCGAAGCTGTGGAGCGAGACGATCGACACGCACCGCCGCACGGTGCGCGACTCGATCCTCGACACTGCCGCGCGGTTGGCGATCGAGCACGGGGTCGCCTCGATGACGATGTCGGGGATCGCCGAGCAGGCCGGGATCGGGCGGGCGACGCTGTACAAGTACTTCCCCGATGTAAGCGCGATCCTTGCCGCCTGGCACGAGCGCCAAGTCGGTCACCACCTGGAGCAACTGGTGGCGGTGAGTGATACAGAATCCGATCCGTCCCGACGACTGGATGCCCTGTTGGGCGCCTATGCGCGGATTCTTCGCGAGTCCAGGCACCGTCACGACAGCGATCTCGGCGCGATGGTGCACCACAGCGGCCCGCACGTCGACCACGCCGAACAACGACTTCGCCAGTTGGTGACCGAGGCGGTGGCCGCCGCCGCGGCGACCGGGACGGTGAGGACGGATACCCCTGCCGATGAGCTGGCAATCTATTGCCTACATGCGTTGGATGCCGCCGTCGCGGCATCATCCGACGCTGCGGTAGCCCGGCTGATCACAGTGATCCGGGCTGGATTGGGACCCGCCTGAACATCCGCCGAGCAGCAGCAGGCGCGGCGAATATTTCCAGCGGTCGAGGGTAGTCGCGCCTTGTGGGGGTGTGCGCGAGGAGGTGAACAGTGATGCCCGGGATGTGCATGCAGATGATGAACATGCTGCGCGACATGTGGAACATGATGTTCCCGTCCATGCCGATGTGAACGACGCCAAAAGGGTTAGGCTGTGCTGCACTGTCCGTCGGGAGCCACCGATATCTGCGCGGCCCTGCGTGGGTCCCGCGCGGGCCGCTGGTTTGTGTTTCGACGAGAAGATCATGTCCCACTCCTGAGGAGTTCACATGTCTCGACGTTCCATCATCGCTCGAAGGCTCGTTCCGTGTATCGGGTTGGTCGCCCTGGTCGTTGCCGGCTGCGGGAATGACGACGATTCGGCACCGGTCCACCATTCCTCAACGACAACCGCCGTCTCGACGAGTGCGGCTACCGGCACCGCTCCGGCGGGTACCTTCAATGACGCCGACGTAACGTTTCTGCAGATGATGTACCCGCATCACGAGCAGGCCGTGCAGATGGCCGAGCTGGTCCCTTCACGCTCGCAGGATCAGCAGGTCATCGACCTCGCTGCCGGGATCAAGGCAGCTCAGCAACCTGAAATGACCCAGATTCAATCGCTGCTGGCCAGCGCCGGGAAGCCGGATCCCGCCGGTGGCGCGATGAATCACGACATGCCCGGAATGATGTCGCCGGAGCAGATGTCCTCGCTCGAGGCGATGTCGGGGCCGGAGTTCGACAAGATGTGGTTGCAGATGATGATCGACCATCACCGCGGGGCGGTGGAGATGGCGCAAACCGAGATCGCCTCCGGAACCAACTCTCAGGCCAAACAAATGGCAGAGACCATCGTGGCCACACAGCAGCAAGAGATCACGCAGATGGAAACTCTGCTGGGACAAAAGTAGGCATTCTTCGGCCCCTCGACGCCCTGTGGCCTGCGCCGCCCTGTGGCTCTACGGGCCGGTGGATTCGAAGCGGCGCTGAGGCTTGACAGGCTGGCCCGCGAGCGCGACGCGGAGGGCTTCGGCGCCGCAAGCCAGAACGCAGGCCGCGGCGGTTCGGGTGGCGGGATGGCGGGCGACCCGCAGGATCACCGCTGTGAAGGTGTGCATCGTTACCTCGTCTTTCAGGAGAGGGTGGGGGGGGGCGGGGGTTTGGGGGGGCCCCCCCCAAAATTGGGA
>NZ_JARWOJ010000058.1 GCF_029868625.1 Nocardia neocaledoniensis
CCCCTGGTCCCGCGGGCGAAAAACCCCACGAGATAGGAATAGGCGGTGAGCGCAAGCGGAAACAGCAGTTCGGCCTCCCGCGACACAACCAACATCTGCTGGACCGCCACCCAGGCCGAGGCCGGCGCGGGCGCGGCGCGCCGCCCCGCCCGCCCCCCCCCCCGCCGACTGCGTCGGCGGACCCTCCTCGAGGTCGGGTCGTGCGGGGCTGGGAGTGCGGTCATGGCGGATTGGGTGTTCTGTGTGGGGCGGGGCTGAGCGTGTGGTGGTCGCGGCTGCCTCGCTTCTCCGCAAGTGGCCGGGAGGGCGGATTACTGATTCGACGTGGTCAGTAAGCTGCTGTGCGTGGTTTCTCCTGACGTCGCCCCTGATGCTGTCGCGGATCGTCGTGCTCGACTGCTGGCCGGTGCGGCGGTGACGTTGGGGCAGCTCTCGGATGTGCTGACGCCGCTGGGGAAGATGTTCGCCGAGCGTGGCCATTCCCTCTATCTGGTGGGCGGCAGTGTTCGCGACGCGATTCTGGGCCGGCTCGGCAACGATCTGGACTTCACCACCGACGCCAGGCCCGAGGTGGTGCAGGAGCTGATGCGGGGATGGGCCGATCAGCTGTGGGATACCGGGGGGCTCGCCTTCGGCACCGTCAGCGCCGCCAAGGACGGTCAGCAGCTCGAGATCACCACCTTCCGGGCCGACACCTATGACCGCGTGTCGCGCAACCCGGAGGTGACCTTCGGCGACACCCTCGACGGCGACCTGGTCCGCCGCGATTTCACCGTGAACGCGATGGCGGTCAAGATCGCCGCCGACGGGTCGCAGGAATTCGTGGACCCGCTCAACGGGCTCGACGCGCTGCTCGCCGGCGTGCTCGATACGCCTGCCGCGCCCCAGGATTCGTTCGACGACGACCCGCTGCGCATGCTGCGCGCCGCCCGCTTCGTCGCCCAGCTCGGCTTCGACGTCGCGCCCCGGGTGCGTGCCGCGATCGTGGAGATGGCCGAGCAGATCGACCGGATCACCGCCGAACGGGTGCGCACCGAGCTCGACAAGCTGATCGGCGCCGACCATCCGATCGACGGCATCAACCTCATGTGCGACACCGGCCTGGCACAGCGGGTCCTCCCCGAGGTGCCCGCGATGAAGCTCGAGATCGACGAGCACCACCAGCACAAGGACGTCTACCAGCATTCGCTGACCGTGCTGTCACAGGCGATCGACCAGGAGGACGGCGACCCCGACCTGGTGCTGCGCTGGGCGGCGCTGCTGCACGACATCGGCAAGCCCGACACCAAACGCAACGAGCCCGGCGGCGGCGTGAGCTTCCACCACCACGAGGTGGTCGGCGCGAAGATGGTGCGCAAGCGCATGCGCGCGCTGAAGTACCCGAAGGCGTTCACCGAGGACGTGGCGCGCCTGGTGTTCCTGCACCTGCGCTTCCACGGGTACGGCAAGGGGCAGTGGACCGACTCGGCGGTACGCCGCTACGTCACCGATGCCGACGACCTGCTCGATCGCCTGCACAAGCTGGTCCGCGCCGACTGCACCACCCGCAACAAGCGCAGGGCGGCCGCGTTGCGCGCCACCTACGACGAGCTCGAGGAGCGCATCGCCAAGCTGCGCGAGCAGGAGGACCTCGCGCGGGTGCGGCCGGACCTGGACGGCAACGCGATCATGGAACTGCTCGGTCTGCCGCCGGGCCCGCAGGTCGGCAAGGCGTGGAAATACCTCAAGGACCTGCGCCTCGACCGCGGCCCGATGACGCGCGAGGAAGCCGAAGCCGCCCTGCTCGAATGGTGGGCCGGGCAGTCCTGATCAGAAGACGATCAGCGTGGTCCCCGCGACGATCGCCGATCTGATCTGGGCCAGGTCGAACGAGCCCGTCGTCTCGGGCAGTTCGATCCGGAAGCGGACCTTGTCGCCGCGCCGGTGCGCGTAGGTGATGCTCGCCCGGTTCGGCAGGTCGTCCAGCAGCAGCGCGGGCGCCTGGACCGCGCGGCGGGGTAGCCGGATGCCGAGCCAGCTGGCCTTGCGGATGTCGATGGTGAGCAGGTTGTCGTAGACCTGCGCGTCGACGATGGCGCGCATCTTGCGCGTCCGATGGGACGCGACGATGCGGCCCCGCTCGTCGAGGCTCACCCGCCAGTCGAGATTCTGCTCGTCCACCCACGCGACCAGCGCGTCGATCCCGATGACGCCCTCGACATCGAGCTGCTGGGCGCGGATCTTGGTCGGCACGCCCGGGATGAGCCGCACGCCGTGGGCGATCACGGTGACGTTGTCGAACGGATGCGAGTCCCAGACCAGGTCCGAGAGCACGGTCTTGCTCTGGAAATGGGCGCCGCGGCGGCGCACCTTGAAGACGTCGAGGGTGGCGGTGAGCTCGTGGCCGAGCAGCGTGGCGTCGACCCGCTGGCCGCCGAACCGGCTGAGGATGCCTTCGCTGAGGACGGTCATCAGCACGTCGGGCATGAGCGCGGTGACGGTGCCCGAGCCCAGATCGGCGACGGGATCGGCCCAGGACGTGGTGAAGCCGAGCCACTGGTCGATCCATGACGGGTCGAGCAGGCGCTTGCCCAGATCGACAGCGCCCGACAGTGACCAGGACTTCGGATCGAAATACGTGGCCATGATGGTCCGAGCGTACTTGGCCACGGGTCCGGCGGCCATGCTCCGCGGCGTGTTGGCCGCGCATCACGGCCGGAGAGTTCCGAATATGCGGGGAAATTCTCTTGTTCTGTCCGAATATGCGGAACTATCCTGAAGCGGTGGCGACACTGCGCATCAAGGAAGCGGCCGATCTGCTCGGCGTGAGCGACGACACCGTGCGGCGGTGGATCGACGCGGGCACCCTGGCCGCGACCAAGGACTCCGCCGGCCGGCTGGTGATCGAGGGCCGCGAGCTCGCGGCGATGGCGGTCGAGCAGGCCCGGCCGCCGCACACCTCGGTCGGCAGTGCCAGTTCGGCGCGTAATCGGTTTCCCGGACTGGTCACCCGCGTGGTGGCCGACACGGTGATGGCACAGGTGGAGATGCAATGCGGTCCGTTCACGGTGGTCTCGCTCATGAGCAGCGAAGCGGTGCGCGAGCTGGGGCTCGAGCCCGGCAGCGTGGCGCTGGCGAGTGTGAAGGCGACGACGGTCGTGGTCGAGAAGGCCGCCGGATGATCGGCCGGGTCGCGCTCGGTGCGGCGCTGCTGCTGGTGACGGTGAGTGCGTGCGGCAGTGGTGATTCCGCGTCGGACGGCACGCTCACCGTCTTCGCCGCCGCCTCGTTGAAGAGCGTGTTCACCGGATTGGAGCAGGAGTTCGAGGGCGCGAATCCCGGTGTCGACGTGCGATTCTCGTTCGCGGGTTCCTCCGACCTGGCCGCCCAGCTGCTCGCCGGGGCACCCGCCGACGTGTTCGCGTCCGCCGACCAGCCGACCATGGACAAGGTCGTGCGGGGCGGCCGGATCACCGCGACGCCGACGACGTTCGCCACGAACGTCCTCACGCTGGTCACCGCGCCGGGAAACCCCAAGGGCATCACCGGAATCGACGACCTCGCCGACGCCACCGTCGTGGTCTGCGCACCGCAGGTGCCGTGCGGCCGGGCCACCCAGCAGGTCGCCCAGGCGGCGGGCACCGAATTGCGTCCGGTGAGCGAGGAATCCTCTGTCACCGACGTGCTCACCAAGGTCACCTCGGGCCAAGCCGACGCGGGCCTGGTCTACGTCACCGACGCGACGGCCGCCGGATCGAAGGTGAGCACGGTCGCGATTCCCCAGGCCTCGGCTGCCGTCAACACGTATCCGATTGCGGTCGTGGCGGATTCGAAGCAGCCTGCGGCGGCGAAATTCACCGAGTTCGTCACCGGCCCCACCGGCCGAGCCGCATTGACAGCGGCGGGGTTCGGCGCGCCATGAGCCGGCCGGCCACCTCGACCGTGCCTGCGCGCAACCCGCTGATCAGGGACGCGGTGTCGGGCAGGCGCCGAGCGCCTGGCTTGGCGCCCCAGCGGAGAGTCGAGATGCTCTGGGGCGCGGCTCATTCCGTCGCCGCGCGAGCGGGGTGGTCGCGGATGACCGGCGGGGTCCGGCGGTGGGTGCGTGAGCCGGCGGCGGTGCCGCTGACGGGTGGGGTGGTTGGTGTCGCGCGGCCGCTGTGGCTGTGGGGCGTGGCCCATCCTGTCACTGTGCGCGGGTGGGGCGGTCGCGGATGACCGGCGGGGTGCCGCGGTGGGTGCTCGCGCCTGCGGTCGTTGGGTTCGCGCTGGTGGTGGTGCCGCTGGTGGCGCTGGCGGCCGGGGTGGAGTGGGGGCGGTTCGCCGAGTTGATCAGCACCGCGGAGTCCAGAGACGCGCTGTGGCTGAGTCTGCGGACCGCGACCGCGAGTACCGCGCTGTGCCTGGTTTTCGGCGTGCCGATGGCGGCGGTGCTGGCGCGGGCGCGGTGGCGTGGGATGCCGGTGCTGCGCGCACTGGTGTTGTTGCCCTTGGTCTTGCCGCCGGTCGTCGGTGGTATCGCGCTGCTGTACACCTTCGGTCGGCAGGGGTTGCTCGGCGAGCATCTGGAGGCGGCGGGGATCCGGATCGCGTTCAGCACCACCGCTGTCGTGCTGGCGCAAACCTTTGTCGCCCTGCCGTTTCTGGTGCTCACACTCGAGGGCGCGCTGCGGACGGCGGGGAGTCGCTACGAGCAGATCGCCGCGACCCTCGGTGCCGGGCCGAGCACCGTTTGGTGGCGGATCACGTTGCCACTGCTGCGACCAGCGCTGATCTCCGGCGCCGTGCTCGCCTTCGCCCGCGCCCTCGGCGAATTCGGCGCCACCCTGACCTTCGCGGGCAGCCTCCAGGGCCGCACCCGCACCCTCCCCCTCGAGATCTACCTCCAGCGTGAAGCCGACGCGGACGCGGCCATCGCGCTCTCGGTCGTCCTGATCGTCATCGCGATCGTCATCGTCCTGCTGGCCTACCGGCGGACCAGCCCGATCCCCGGCACCCAACTGCGCAGCCCGACGCCCCGACGAGCAGAGCCGGATACGGTGCGATGACTCAGGGCAACTCGTCACTCGAAGGCGCACTTCGCGACGGTGTGCGTCAGGGCGGTACAGCGCTGGACGGCACCGGGCGGGACTTTGCTACTCGCGTGCTGCGCGACCGTGTTCCTCGCCATCGACCGGCTCCGGTCGACGGGGTGCGCAGTACTGCGACGGGGGACGGCGCGGCGCGTGCTGGCGGCGTCCCCGACGGCACGGGGAATGACGGAGCGTCGCCTTTCGTGTCGAACCCGGTCGGGGTGACCCGCAGCCACCGCGGGAAGACGTCGGCCCCCGGGGCGGTACGGCTGGTGCCGCGATGATCAGGGGCGGGTCGGCGGGCGGCGCCGCGAGCGGCGATGGCACGCGCGGCGGGTTGTCGGTGTCCGTGCGGATCGGCGGGCGTGGACTCGATGTGGGGATCGAGGTGGGTCCGGGGGAAGTGCTCGCGGTGCTCGGTCCGAACGGGGCGGGGAAGTCCAGCCTGTTGCAGGTGATCGCGGGGCTGGTCGCGCCCGACGAAGGATGGGTGCGGCTCGGGCAGCGCACGCTCAGCGACGCGGCGAACGGTGTCGCGGTACCGGCGCATCGGCGGGGGATCTCGCTGCTGGCGCAGGATCCGCTGCTGTTTCCGCATCTCAGCGTGCGCGACAACGTCGCCTTCGGACCGCGCAGTCGCGGCGCGAGAAAGCCTGCGGCACAGTCGATCGCCGACGAATGGCTCGCCGCGGTGGACGCCGTCGACCTCGCCGGTCGACACCCCGGCGAGCTGTCGGGCGGGCAAGCGCAGCGCGTCGCGCTGGCCCGCGCCCTCGCCGTCGACCCCGACCTGCTGCTGCTCGACGAACCCATGTCGGCCCTCGACGTCGACGTCGCCCCCGCCATGCGCTCCCTCCTGCGCCGTGTCCTGCGCGACGAGCCCGGCCGCGCCCACCCCCGCTGCGCGGTCCTGGTCACCCACGACATCATCGACGCCATCACTCTCGCCGACCGCCTCGTCATCCTCGAGGCGGGCCGCATCGTCGACGCGGGCCCGGTCGCCGACGTGATGTCCCATCCACGCAGCCCGTTCGCGGCACGCGTGGCGGGCCTGAACCTCCTGCGCGGCACCGCGATCGAGTATCAACCCGCCGATGTCGAGCCAGCGGAAGGCGCCACCGGCCTGCCCGCCCGGCGCGCGGCGTCCGCGTTCGGCACGGTCGAGGCCGCCGGACTCCGCGTCGACGGCTGCTCGGTCGGTGACTTCTGTCCCGGCGACAGCGCGGCCGCGGTCTTCTCCCCCGCGTCGGTGGCCGTGTTCACCTCCCGACCCGATGGCAGCCCCCGCAATGTCTTCGCCGTCGAGATCGCCGACATCTCCGATCACGGCGGTATCGTCCGGATCCGCGGCGCACTCGGCCCGGCCGGATCGCTCGACGCCGACCTCACCCCGGCCGCGGTCGCGCACCTGGGCCTCACGCCGGGCGCCACGGTGTATTTCGTGGTCAAAGCCACCGAGGTGCGGGTATACGCCTGTTGAAACGCTGCCCCGGTGATGACGACACGAACGGAATCGTTCATGCTCGAATCACCGGGGCACATCCACCTGGGAGCGACGGAGGGCATCGGATGCCGCTGGACCTGAACAGTGATCTGGGCGAGGGCTTCGGCCCGTGGCGGATGGGCGACGACGCCGCGATGCTCGACATCGTCACCAGCGCCAACATCGCCTGCGGTTTCCACGCCGGTGACCCGTCCATCATGCGCAGGACCTGCGAGCTCGCCGTCGCCAAGGGTGTGCGGATCGGCGCGCATGTGGGCTATCGGGATCTGGTCGGCTTCGGCCGCCGCGATATCGCGATCGCCCCGGCCGACCTGCGCGACGAGGTGCTGTACCAGATCGGCGCGCTCGCGGCCTTCGCGCGGGCGGCGGGCGACCGCGTCCGCTACGTGAAGCCCCATGGCGCGCTCTATCACGCGGCGGCCCGCGATCGCCTGCTCGCCGACGCGGTACTGGCCGCCGTGGCCGAGGCCGAACCGGGGCTGGCCCTGCTCGGCCCGGCCGGCACCGAGCTGGAAAAGGCCGCGGCCCGCGTTGGCGCGCGCTTCGTCGGCGAGGGTTTCGCCGACCGCGCCTACACCGCCACCGGCACCTTGGCCCCGCGCGGAGTAGCCGGTGCGGTGCTGGCGCCCGACGACGCCGTGGCGCAGGCGGTAGCCCTTGCGGTGTCGGGGGCCGCGCGTACCGTAGACGGTCCCGGTACGGTCGCCGTGTCCGTGGCCAGCGTGTGCGTCCACGGCGATTCCCCCGCCGCCGTGGAGATGGCCCGTCGCATCCGGCGGGCGCTCGACGAGGCGGGGATACCGGTGGAGCCGTTCGGCTGAGGGTGGGAGGCCAGATGACCGACTGGAACACGCGAATCCGTCCCGCGGGTGACCGTGCCGTGCTCATCACCCTCGACGACCCACGCCCGGTGCAGCGGCTGGCCTCCGCGTTGCGCGTGCACGCCATCGCGGGCGTGCAGGATGTGCTGCCTGCCGCCGAAACCGTGCTGGTCACCATGCATTCGGTGAGCTACGGGATCCAGGTCCGGCGCGAACTGGTCGCCCTGCTCGACCGGCTGGATCAGGAACAGCCACAGGCGGTTTCGCCGGATGTTTCCCGTGGAACAGTGCCCGCGGACGAGTCGCCCGACGACGTGGTGGAGATCCCGGTCAGCTACGACGGCGCCGACCTGCCCGGCGTCGCCCGCATGCTCGAGCTGTCGACCGCGGAGGTCATCGCCCAGCACACGGGCACCCTCTGGCGGTGCGCCTTCGTCGGCTTCGCGCCCGGTTTCGGCTACCTGACCTCGCCGGACGGCAGGCTCACCGTGCCGCGCCGCGCGCAGGCACGCACCGCCATCCCGCCGGGCGCCGTCGCGCTGGCCGGCGGCTATTCGGCGGTGTATCCGCGGGGCACGCCGGGCGGCTGGCAGCTGATCGGCAGCACGGATCTGCGGATGTGGGCGGTCGACCGCGATCCACCCGCGCTGGTGCGGGCGGGTACGGCGGTACGGTTCGTCGACACGGCGACAGCTGAATAACACCAGGGCTGCTCAACGGTGCGCCGCCTCGACAGCGAATCGGGGAGTGATCGCATGCTGATCTTCATCGAGCGGGTGGGGCCGCTCGCGACGGTCCAGGACCTGGGCAGGCCGGGCTGGTTCGATTCCGGCGTCGGTCAGGCGGGCGCGGCCGACCGCGCTTCGCTGCGCCTGGCCAATCGCCTGGTCGGCAACCCGGAGGAGCTGGCCGCGATCGAGGTGCTGCTCGGTGGACTCGCCCTGCGCGCCGATGGTCATCTCACGGTCGCCGTCACCGGTGCCGTCACTCCCGCCACCGTCGACGGCACCCCGGTCGGCCATGCCAGCGTGCTCGAACTGGCCGAGGGCCAGGTGCTTCGCCTCGGCTACGCCACCTCCGGCCTGCGCAGCTATGTGGCGGTGCGCGGCGGCATCGACGTGCCGATGGTGCTCGGTTCGCGCAGCCGCGACACCATGTCCGGCATCGGCCCCGATCCCCTGCGGGTGGGCACCCAACTCCCCGTCGGACCCTCCCCACGCACCCTGCCGACCGTGGAATTCGCGCCGGTGCCGGTGCCGCCGGAGCTGCTGACGGTGCGGGCGGTGCCGGGCCCGCGCGCGGAGTGGTTCGCCGACCCCGACGAGCTGTTCCGTGGTTCCTGGTCGGTCTCCCCCGACACCGACCGGATCGGCGCCCGCCTCGATCGGGCCGAGGGCGCCCCGCTGGTCCGGTCGATCACCCGGGAATTGCCCGCGGAGGGCGTCGCGCTCGGGTCGGTCCAGGTGCCGCCGAGCGGTCAGCCGGTGGTCTTCCTCGCCGATCACCCGATCACCGGCGGTTATCCGGTGATCGCCGTCGTCGTCGACGCGGATGTCGACCGGGTGGCGCAGGCCAGGCCGGGCGAGCGGCTGCGGTTCGTGTCGGTGGAGTGATCAGCGCAGCCGCGCGTGCATCAGATACACGTTGTAGCTGTCCCACGCCGACATGGTGAAGTACAGGTCGCGCGCGGTCGACCAAGGGTGGATGAACCCGCCGTAGGCCCGCGGATAGTCGGTGGTGGAGACCAGGGGCGCCGCGTCGGTCCAGCGGCCCTGCGGTTCCGCGGCGGTGCGCAGCACGATCTGGCCTGCGGCCGAATCGAGGTAGACCATCTGCCACCGCCCGCTCTCGGCGTCGAAGCGCACCGACAGCTCGCTGGCCATGCCGAGGACGAGCGGCGTCGCCGAATTCTCCGCGGCGGGCGCCCAGTTGCCGTCTACCCAGTACTGGTAGGCCGTCTTGTTGAGCACGTCGTCCTTGCGCACTCTGGCCAGGCCGATCACGCCGATCCGCCCGTTGGGCGTGCCGAACATGTACACGTAGTCGCCGTGCGGCACCATCGCCGCCACCTGGAATCGGCCGACACCGAACATGTTCTCCCAGCGGGCGTGCTGATCCTTGGTCCAGGTCTGGCCGCCGTCGTCGGAGTAGGCGAGGCCGCCGTAGTTCGTCAGCCACATGCCGGGCACCTTCGACCAGTGGTTCACCGACATGTAGCTCAGGAACTGCCTGCGCCCCAGGGCGAATCCCGAGGTGGGGATGGTGGTGGTCTCCCAGTTCCTGATCTTGCGGCTGCCGAGCAGTTCGGCGGCGTGACACGGACTGTTCTGCACCATCGAGTCGATGACGATGCCGTCGTCGAGCGTCTTGTCGGTGCTGTACGCGAGCACGTTGGAGCGCCAGTCGGCCGTGTCGGCGCCCGCGCCGCCGTAGACCCAGCCCTCGCCGAAGGTGTCGCCGAAGACCATGGCGACCTTGCCCGGTTCGGTCTCCCAGAACAGGCCGAGGTCGGTGCCGTCGACCTGCCAGCGCATGTCGGTCCGGTTGCTCGACCCGTGCCCGGTGACCTGCTCCACGAGGCGCACCGACTCCACCACCGGCCGCGCCACCGCGGGCCGCAGCGGTCCCGGTTCGACGGGTCGCACCACGGGTTCGGGCGCCTCCTGCGGCGGTTCGCCCTCGCCGCCGGGCACCGGGATCGGGATGGGTTCGAATTCGGGCCGGATCTGGATCCGCGGCAACGCGATCGCCGAACCGGTCGACGTGCCATCGGTTTCCGCGGTTTCCGGTTCCGGTTCCGGCGTGTCCCGCACGTCGGGGCAGGGGTTGCGGCACGGGTCCGACGGCAGCGGCAGCTGCGCGACACGCGTGTTGTCGTGCGGCGGATCGGGCAGCGGCACCGGGGTCAGCTGCGGCACCGGGATCGGGATGTCGATGGTCGGTGGCAGCGCCGGGACCGGCGGCGGGTCCGGCGCGGCCGGATCGGGTTCACGCGCGAGCGGGTCGAAACCCGTTTCGCCACAGATGTTCACGGGCGGCGGCGCCCACGGGAACGGGGTCGCCTGCGCCGGCACGGCGAGCAGCACCGCGAGGAACGCACCGAGTGCCGTCGAGTGCGGTACCAGCGTGGGGCGCATGCTGTGAGAACTTACCGGAAACGGGCGCCGTCACAGTGCATTCGACCAGTCAGGCGGCCCTGGCCCGGCGGGCGTTGAGCGCGATGGCGACGATGCCGAGCGCGTAGACGCCCGCGCCGGCGAGCACCACGCCGATCGAGCGGCCGTCGGCAGGCACCACCAGCGCGGCGACCGCGATGGCCAGCACGAAGGTCATGTTGAACACGGTGTCCTGCAGGGCGAACACCTGTCCGCGCTGATCGTCGTCGATGTCGATCTGCATGCTCGCGTCACCGGTGAGCTTGATCGTCTGGCCGGCGAGGCCGAGCCCGAACGCGCCGGCCAGCAGCAGCCGGTGCGCGTTGTCCACGGCCGCGCCGGTGGCCAGCGCGATCGGGGTCACCAGCGTCAGCTGGACGAGGACCGCGGTGACCAGCCCGAGCAGCACCGTGCGCGGCCTGCCCAGGCGCGGGATCAGCACCGGCGCCAGGATCGCGGCCAGCAGCATGCCCGCCGCCGCGAACCCGATCGCGACGCCGAATCCCACCAGGCCACCGCTCATGTCGACGCTGGGCTGGCGCAGCACCAGCACCATGATCAGCGTGTTCATCCCGAACACGACGCGGTGCGCGCCGATGCCGATCATCGCCGTCGTCACCTGCGCCGACCGCCACACCGCGACGGCACCGGTGCGCAGGCCGGTCGCGATGGCGTGCACCGTGCTCTCCGAAGTCGCCGAACCACTCTCGGGCCCGAGCACGCCGGGCCGGAAGCCGAGGGCGAGCAGCGCGCCGACGATCGATCCGATGCCGCTGAGCGCCACGGCCACCGCCGAGGCCGCGTCTCCGGCGCCGAGCAGCGCGATCACGGCGACCGACGCGGTGGCGCCGACTCCGGCACAGACCGACGCCACCGTCGCCAGGACCGAGTTCATCGGGACCAGCCACCGCTGTTCGAGCACCCGTGGCAACGCCGCCGACACGCCCGCGAGCACGAACCGGCTGATGCCGACGGTGGCCAGTGCCAGGATCAGCAGCGGCGTCTCGGTGATGCCGAAGAACAGCCCGATCGCGGCCAGCCCGATCAGCACGGCACGGGCCGCGCTGGCGGTGAGCAGGACATTGCGCCGGTCCCAGCGGTCGAGCAGCGCGCCCGCGTAGGGCCCGAGGACCGAATACGGCAGCAGCAGCACCGCGAATCCGGCCGCGATGGCGAGTGGATCGGTCTCGCGTTCGGGATTGAACAGGATGGCGCCCGACAGCGCGGCCTGGAACATCCCGTCGCCGAACTGGGCGGCCAGCCGCAGCAGCGCGAGCCGGGGCATCTGGGGATTGCGGCGCGCCACGCCCCGGCTCTCGCGGATCAGATGACGCAGCGAGACCGGTGACTCATCCGCCGGTGTGGAGCCGTCTGGGCGATGAGTCGACACCACGCGAGAATAGTGGTGCCAGAATTGGGGCGGCGGTACGGGTGCGAGCAGGAGGAACGTCATGACCATCGAACTCCATCGCGGCGGTGACCGGATGAAGACCCGGATCTCGTGGCTCGATTCCAAACATTCGTTCTCCTTCGGAGAGCATTACGACCCCGACAACACCCATCACGGCCTGCTGCTGGTGAACAACGAGGACGTGGTGCTGCCGGGAGAGGGCTTCGACACCCATCCGCACCGGGACATGGAGATCGTCACCTGGGTGCTCGGCGGCAGTCTGGTGCACCAGGATTCGCTCGGCCACAGCGGCGTCATCTATCCGGGCCTGGCGCAGCGGATGAGCGCCGGCACCGGCATCCTGCACTCGGAGAAGAACGATTCGTGGCGACTGGACGGCAAGCTGCCCGAGCACGACGAGCCGGTGCATTTCGTCCAGATGTGGGTGGTGCCCGACGAGCCCGGCGTCGATCCCGGCTATCAGCAGCTCGAGATCGACGACGAGCTGGCGCGCGGTGACCTGGTGACGGTCGCCTCCGGCCTACCCCGCTATCGCGATCGCACCGCCATCGCCATCAACTCCTCGCACGCGGCCATGCACGTGGCCCGGATGCCGGCCGACAGCCCCGGCGTCACCCTGCCCGATGCCCCCTACCTGCATGTCTTCGTGGCGCGCGGGGAGATCGACATGGAAGGTCTCGGCACGCTGTCGCAGGGCGACGCGGTCCGCCTGACCCGCTCCGGTGGGCAGCTGCTGCGCCCACACGGCGATGCCGAGGTGCTGGTCTGGGAGATGCACGCGCGCCTCGGCGGCGCGTGAGTCAGGCCGAGCCGTCGCGTTGGAGCAGCGCCGTGCGCGCGTTGGTGCGGGTCGCGGCGACGATCTGGGCGAAGTCGGGCCGGTAGTCGCCCTCGGGTTCCTGCATCCAGGTGCGGTAGCCGGTGCGTTCGTCGGCCGGTGAGGGCAGCACGATCTCGCTGCCCGGCAGGGCCACCGAGGCGCAGACGCGGAACAGGTCGGCGAACAGCACGGTGTCGAGGTAGGAGTTGTCGGTGGGGCCGGTCAGGAACGTCCAGCGTCCGGAGCGGGGGTGGGCGATGATCGGGCCGCAGCGCAGGCCGCGTCCGGTCAGCAGGCCGCGCACCCGCTCGCCGAGGGTCGAGGGCATCACCACGGCGCCGACCGCGCCGATCTCGAGCATGATCCTGCCCATCGAGGCGTCGACGATGCCGTAGAGCCCGTTGTGCTTGCGGTAGTGACGACAGCGCGAGAGCGCATCCTGGGTGGCCGAGTATTCCTCGGCCGCGGTATACCCGCCCTTGTCTTCTTCCGTGCGCGACGTGCTCATCACGACCTCGTCTCTGTCGACGCTGACTCGATGTAGCTGTGTGTTCGCTAGATCTACAGCCTAATGCCGCACAACCGCAGTGACAATAGTCAGTAGCGGGTGTGTCGACGGCGTACCATATTCGCCCATGGCCCCCCTTTCGCCGACCGCGGCGCGCTGGGAACTCGTACTACGACTGCGTGAACTTCGCGAGCAGCGTGGCTTCGACTCGGCCGGTTTCGCCCGTCGGGTGGGCTTCACCCCCGCCAACTGGTCGCACGTGGAGAAGGGGCGGCGGGTGCTCACGCGCACCACCATCGAACCGGTGCTCGACGTGCTCGACGTGAACGCCGAGGAGCGCGCGGAACTGCTCGCGCTGCTGGAGGCGAGCAAGCAGCGCGGTTGGTGGTCCACCTCGGCCACGCTGATCGGCCCGGAACTGCAACGCCTGTACGGCATGGAGGCAGGCGCCCAGAGCATCCGCAGCTACGACAGCCTCATCGTCCCGGGACTGCTCCAGACCGAGGCCTACGCGCGTGCCCTGATCAGCGCCGATGTGATGATCCGGCCGGTGCAGGTCGACCAGCTGGTCGCGATCAGGATGCGCAGGCAGCAGCGGCTGCGCGGGCCCGATCCGCTCGAACTCACCGCGGTGCTCGGCGAGGCGACGCTGCGGCAGCAGACCGGCGGGCCGGAGGTCCTGCGCGGGCAGTTGCGCCACCTCGTCGACCTGATGGGCGAGCTCGACACCGTGGACGTGCGGGTGATCCCGTTCAGCGCGCCGGAGGGTGCCGTTCTCGGCGGTTCCAGCTTCCATCTGCTCGACTTCGCAAGCGATCAGCTACCTACCTTCGCGTGGGCGGAGAGCGCGGTGTTCGGCGGTCCGGTCGACGATGCCGAGCAGGTCCGCGATCTGGGCTTCGCGTACGTGCGTGCCAGGGACCGATCGCTGTCCCGCGCCGATTCTCTTGCCCTGATCAGGGACTATGCGAGAGTGTAGGATTCAAGGTATGTCCACCACCGCTCGTCGCCGCCCGGCCGATCACGGCTGGTTCACTTCGTCGCGTTCGAACAACGGCAATCAATGTGTCGAGGTTCGATTCGACGGCGACATCGTTCAGATACGTGACAGCAAATTCCGTCGCAATCCGATGAACATCGGTTCCGAGGAGCCGATCATCACCGTCGACGCCGAGGTGTGGACCGCGTTCTTACACTGCCTGCTGAGCTCCCGCCGCCACCCCGAACTGGTTGCCCACGTCTCCGTCGACGGCTCGGCCACACTCCGCCACGAGGATGTCCTGCTCCGCTTCACCCCCGCCGAGTGGGAGGCTTTCGTCGCCGGCGTCCGCGACGACGAATTCGTCTGCGCCTAGTAGCGAAAGCCGGTTGCCCACGGGTCGCCACCTGGTCCGATACACCCGGGAGCGGATCGCTTCCGGGTGATTTCCCGGGGCGATCCCAGGGTTGTGCCGGATGTGCCGGGGCCGGTCCGAAATTAGTGTTCGGTGATGACTTCGACATCGTGGCGGTGGCGTATGGCCGCTCTCGGGTCGGCTGCGCTCGTCGTCGCCGGATGCGCTGGGCCGGAGCCGATTTCCGTCGAGCAGCGGCTACGCGAAGACGTCGCGGCCATCCACGCCCTCGGGGTGAGCGGGATTCAGGCCCGCGTCGTCGCGCCGAACGGCGGCCAGACGGTCGCCACGGCAGGCACCGCCGACCTGAGCACCGGCGCCCCGGTCGCCGCCGACGGCTACTTCCGAATGGCGAGCACGGTCAAGACCATGGTCGCCACTGTGGTGCTGCAACTGGCCGGTGAAGGCGCGCTGTCCATCGACGACCCGGTGGACCGCTGGCTGCCGGAAACCGTGCTCGGCAACGGACATGACGGCACCGCCACCACGATCCGCCAGCTGCTCCAGCACACGAGCGGTCTCCGCGACGACCTGCCCGGCTACACCACCCCGGACGAATACCTCCAGCAGCGCTACGACCAGCACAGCGCGGAGCGACTGGTGGCGCGCACCCTGGCGAACGCGCCCGGCTCCGCTCCCGGTGCGGTGTGGGCGTATTCGAACACCGGCTACCTCCTGCTCGACATGATCATCGAACGGGTCACCGGCGGACCGGGTCACCGGGCGATCGAAGAACGCATCGTGGGTCCGCTCGGCCTCGACGACACCCGCTGGACGGGCACCTCGCCGACGCTGCCGACGCCCCACGCGCGGGCCTACGAGTTCTTCGGTCCCGGCGCCGAGATCGATGTCACCGAGCAAATCCCGGTGGGCCACGCGCTGTCCTGGGTGACGACCACGCGGGACCAGAACGACTTCTTCCGCGCGCTGCTCGGCGGCCGGCTGCTCGCGCCGGGGGAACTGGCCGAGATGAAGCGGGGCGTCCCGGTGAGCGCGGAGATCGAGCCGATGTGGCCGGGCGGCCGGTACGGGCTCGGCCTGCTCGAACGCCCGCTGAGCTGCGGCGGAACCTACTGGAGTCATGAGGGCGGGGACGGTGGGTACATCACCCTCAACGGCGTCACCGAGGACGGCGCCCGCAGCGCCGTGGTGTCGATGTCCGAGGCGCTCGGCGACACCCCGGAACACATTCTCGAACAGGAGCGGGCGGCGGCCGCCCTGATCGACCACGCGTTGTGCCCCGGCGGTTCGTGACGGCTCACCGGGCCCACCGGATGCCGCGAATTCTGCATACTGGAGCGCGTGACTTCCGATCTGAGCGCTCCCTCCGGTATCGACCTGTCCTTCCGTGACCAGGATGTGCGGGTGCAGGACGATCTGTTCGCGCACGTCAACGGTCAGTGGCTGGCCGAGTACGAGATCCCGGCCGACCGTGCGGTCGACGGCGCCTTCCGCACGCTCTACGACCAGGCCGAGCTCGATGTGCAGGCGATCATCACCGAGAGCGCGGCGGGCACCTCCGACGACGCCGACGCCCGCAAGATCGGCGACCTGTACTCGAGCTTCATGGACACCGAGACGGTGGCCGCGGCCGGGTTCACGCCGATCGCCGCCGAGCTGCGCGAGATCGCCGAGGTGGCGGATCAGAGCGCGTTCGCGGCCCTGCTCGGCCGCTTGCAGCGCACCGGGGTGCGCGGCGCGCTCGGCTACTACGTCGACACCGACGACAAGGACTCCACCCGCTACCTGGTGCACGCCACCCAGTCCGGCATCGGACTGCCGGACGAGTCGTACTACCGGTCCGACGAGTTCGCCGAGATCCGCACCGCCTACCAGGCCCACATCGCGAAGATGTTCACCATCGCCGCCGCCGATCCGGCCCTGGCCGGGCTGCTGCCCGCCGATCCGGACGACGCCGCCCGCCGTGTGTTCGAGCTGGAGCGCACGCTCGCGGCCGGGCACTGGGACGTGGTGCGCCGCCGCGACGCCGAGAAGAGCTACAACCTCGTCACCTTCGCCGACCTCGTCGCGCGCAACCCCGAATTCGATTGGGCCGCCTGGGTCGACGCCGTCTCCGCCGGTCTCGACCGGCCGGGCACGGAACTGTTCGCCGAGCTGGTGGTCCGCCAGCCCGACTACGTGCGCGCGTTCGCGCAGGCGTGGGCCGCCGTGCCGCACGCGGATTGGCAGGACTGGGCGCGCTGGCAGGTGCTGCACGCCAGGGCCGCGTTCCTCACCGACGAGATCGTCGAGGAGAACTTCGACTTCTACGGCCGCACCCTCACCGGCGCGCAGGAGAACCGGGAACGCTGGAAGCGCGGCGTATCGCTGGTGCAGGACCTGCTCGGCGAGGCCGTGGGCAAACTGTATGTGGCCAAGCACTTCCCGCCGCAGGCCAAGGCGCGGATGGTGGAGCTGGTCGCGAACCTGCAGGAGGCCTACCGGCGCAATATCGCCGAGCTGGAGTGGATGGGCCCGGACACCAGGGCCGCCGCGCTGACCAAGCTGGCGAAGTTCACCCCCAAGATCGGCTACCCCGACACCTGGCGCGACTACTCCGCGGTGGAGATCGACCGGGCCGACCTGGTCGGCAACTACCGCCGGGGCTACGCCGCCGATCACGACCGCGACCTGGGAAAGCTGGGTGGCGAGGTGGACCGGGGCGAATGGTTCATGACCCCGCAGACGGTGAACGCCTACTACAACCCCGGCATGAACGAGATCGTCTTCCCGGCCGCGATCCTGCAGCCGCCGTTCTTCGACATGAACGCCGACGACGCCGCCAACTACGGCGGCATCGGCGCGGTGATCGGCCACGAGATCGGCCACGGTTTCGACGACCAGGGCGCCAAGTACGACGGCGACGGCAACATGAAGGACTGGTGGACCGACGACGACCGCGCCGAGTTCGCCAAGCGCACCAAGGCGCTGATCGACCAGTACAGCGTGCTCTCCCCCGCCGACCTTGCCGACGAGCACAAGGTCAACGGCGAGTTCACCATCGGCGAGAACATCGGTGACCTGGGCGGCCTGTCGATCGCGCTGGCCGCGTACAAGATCTCGCTCGACGGCGCCGAGCCGCCGGTGATCGACGGCCTCACCGGCCTGCAGCGCGTGTTCTACGGCTGGGCCCAGGTGTGGCGAACCAAGGCCCGCCCCGAGGAGGCCATCCGCCGCCTCGCCGTCGACCCGCACTCCCCGCCGGAGTTCCGCTGCAACGCCGTGGTCCGCAACATCGACAGCTTCTACGAAGCCTTCGACGTCTCCTCCGACGACAAGCTGTACCTGGCGCCCGAGGAGCGCGTGACGATCTGGTAGCCACCGTGGGGTGCGATGATGGAGCTCGACGCATCGCCGGGCGGTGAGAAGCAGAGGTGGTAGGTGATGGCTGAAACAGCATCGGCACCGCGTAGGCGGCCGATCACAGCCGAACAGTTCGATGCCTTGCCGATCGACTCGACACATCGCTACGAGATCGAGGATGGTTTCCTGCTCGTGAACGCGCGACCAGCGGCGCCGCACAGCCGGGCGATCAAGCGTCTGCTCATCCAGCTCGACAGCCAACTGCCGGTCGGGTACGAGGCATTCGCGGAGCTGGAAGCCGAATTGATCGGCCGTTCACCTCGTCGGGTGCCGGATGTCGTGGTGGCTGACAGTGCGGTAGGCGAGCAGCAGCGGGTACGCGCCGACCAGATCGAGGTGGCTATCGAGATCGCCACGTCCGGCGAATCCGCGGTGCGCGACTATGCGGTCAAAGCGGGGGAGTACGCGGCGAATTCGATTACGCACTACTGGGTGATCGATATCCTCGACCCGTCTTCGGTCGGTCTCACCGTATACACCCTCGACCAGGGCGAGTACCGCATCACGCCGCGGGCAACTGGATCGGTGACATTGGCGGCGCCGTTCCCGTTGACCGTCGATCTGGATGCACTGACCGGCGCTCGCACGGTGTGACCGGTCCGATGGCGCGGCGGTAGCAGAACGCGATGGAGTGGTGATGGCCTGGCAGCAAGTGGCCGATGACGTCTTCGTCATCGGCGGTACGCACGTCAACATGTACCTCGTGCGCGACGGTCGGGATCTCACCCTGATCGACGCGGGCTGGTACGGCGACGCCGCGACGATCGAGCGGGCGATCCGCGCGCTCGGTCACCGTCCCGAGGACATCGCCGCGATCCTGCTGACGCATGCGCATCTCGATCATGTCGGCGCGCTGAACCACCTGCACCGCCGCTATGGGATTCCCGCCTACACCAGCGCGATCGAGGTGGCCCATGCCCGCGGCGAGCGCCACGAGTCCGCGACTCCGCTCGACGTGATCAAGCGCCTCACCGACCGCGACACCATCGCCTGGGCCGCGCGCATCACGGCCGCGGGCGGCCTCCGCAAGAACACCGTCCCTCACATCCAGCCCTTCCCCACCGAAGACCCGCTGGACCTCCCCGGCCGCCCGGTCCCGATCCCCTGCCCCGGCCACACCTCGGGCCACTCCGCCTTCCACCTCCCCGCCGCAGGCGCCGTGGCCACCGGCGACACCTTGGTCACCGCCCACCCCACCTCGAAACTCCAAGGCCCCCAACCCCTCCCCAACTTCTTCAACCACGACACCCCGGCCACCATCGCCGCCTTCACAACCCTGGAATCACTCCCAGCCGACCTCGTCCTCCCCGGCCACGGCCCCGTGTGGAGCGAAGGCATCGCCGAAGCGGTGGCGCGTGCCAGGGAAATCGCCCCCCAACAACGCAAATAACGGCTTCGTCAAACGCGAGTACTCAGCCATGAAGTCGCGTTTGTGATAGTTAAAGTATAGTAAATGGATGGCTACTGTACTTTGCGACAAGTCATGACCACCCCGTGGCCCGCGCACCGGATCGAGGAACGTGCGTGGACGCCGCAGCACCGACAGGGCTCCCGCGCGGATCGGACACTCGAGCGCATCGAAGTGGCGATTCCACCGCGCATCGCCGACCTCGACTACAACGCCGCGGGCGCGGTGGCGCGTGTCCAAGAGGATGCGGTGATCGCGGTCGCACGCCTCGAGGCCGGTCACGGCCAGTACCTCGCGCCACTGGGCGACTTCCTGCTGCGCAGCGAATCCGTCGCCTCATCGAAGATCGAACACATCGATGCGGGATGGCGTGCCTTCGGTAAGGCGATCGGCGGTGCCAAGGCCAGTGATGAGGCTCGTGCCCAGCTCGCCGCCGTGCAGGCGCTGACAGCGTTGGTCGACGCGGCCGGTCGCAGACCGACCACGGTCGATGACCTGCTTCGCGCCCACGGACTGCTGATGGCACCGGACTATTACGGGGCCAGGGATTCCGGCCGGTTCCGAGACGTGCAGAACTGGATCGGCGGCAGTGACTACACCCCGATCGACGCACTGTACGTGCCGCCACCGCCAGACCTCGTTCCCGAGCTCATGGACGATCTGTTGACGTTCGCGAGCCGTCGCGATCTGCCGGTTCTCGCACAAGCGGCGATCGCGCACGCCCAATTCGAGTCGATCCACCCGTTCGTCGACGGCAACGGGCGGATCGGCCGCGCCCTCATCAGCGCGATCCTTCGCCACCGCGGCCTGACCGACCGGGTGACCGTTCCCATGGCTTCGGTCATGCTGGCGAACACGGCTCGGTACTTCGACAAGTTGACCGGCTACCGCGCGGGCGGCGTCGACGAGTTCGTGGAATATGTCGCGCTCGCGGCGGTGCATTCCAGTGTGGCCGCGATGGATTCGGCACGCGCGCTGGCATCGCTGCCGCAACACTGGCGGGCGACCGCGAAGCCGAGGTCGGGTTCCTCCGACGAGACTCTGCTGGCGAACCTGCTGGACAACCCCATCCTCAATATCGACATCGCGCACCGGCTGACCGGCACCACTGAGGCGAGCACCTATCGAGCCCTCGACCGGCTCACCGATGCCGGCGTGCTCGTGGTCCTTTCCGAATCCAAGCGAAATCGCGTCTGGGCCGCGACCGACATCCTCGCCGAACTCGATTCGCTCAGTGCGGCGATCGGCAAACGCACAGCCGTGTCACTCACCTGACGCGAATCAGCGCAGGCGGAGGTCGGATTCGGCGTCGAAATAGAAGATCTCGTCGGGCTTGGGGCGTAGGTGGAGGGTTTCGCCCAGGGTGGTGTGGAAGCGGCGGTCGACGCGGATGACGATCTTGCCGGAGCGGGTGGACCAGTCGGTGCCGGCGCCGTGGGTGTAGACGAAGGATTCGGCGCCGAGTTCTTCGAGGAGTTCGGCGACGACGGTGATGCCCTGGGGATCGGTGGTGACCTCCCAGGATTCGGGGCGGATGCCGAGGACGACGCGCTTGCCGGTGACGGTGCGCGGAACCGGGATTCGCAGGCCGTCCAGCACGGCGGTGCCGTCGGTGACGGGCGCCTCGAGCAGGTTCATGCCGGGCGAGCCGATGAAGCCGGCGACGAAGGTGTTGACCGGGTTGTCGTAGAGCTTGCGGGGCGAGGCGATCTGCTGGAGCGTGCCGTCGCGCAGGACGGCCACGCGGTGCCCCATCGTCATCGCCTCGACCTGGTCGTGGGTGACGTAGACCGTGGTGGTGCCGAGCCGCTGCTGCAGCGCGGCGATCTGGGAGCGGGTGCTCACCCGCAGCTTGGCGTCCAGGTTCGACAGCGGCTCGTCCATGCAGAACACCTGTGGCCTGCGCACGATCGCCCGGCCCATCGCGACGCGCTGGCGCTGACCACCGGAGAGCTTGGCCGGTTTGCGGTCGAGCAGGGGCTCCAGTTCCAGCATGGCCGCGGCCTCGCGGACGCGAACCAGCGTGTCGGCCTTGCTCATTCCCGCGTTGCGCAGGGCGAAGCCCATGTTCTCGGCGACGGTCATGTTCGGGTAGAGGGCGTAGCTCTGGAACACCATCGCCACGTCGCGGGCGCGCGGTGGGAGGCCGGTGACGTCGCGGTCACCGATCCGGATCGTCCCGGCCTCCACCGATTCGAGCCCGGCGAGCATCCGCAGACTGGTCGACTTGCCACAGCCCGACGGCCCGACCAGCACCAGGAATTCGCCGTCGGCGATATCCAGGTCGAGCGCGTCGACAGCGGGGCTGTCGGCGCCGGGGTAACGGTGCGTCACACCGTCGAACTGCACTGTCGCCATGGCGAATACTCCTGGGGTCGGCAAGAACTACTTCGGCAGCTTGGGGGTGATCTGCCGGTCGATGATCGCCTGCACGTCGGCGGCGACCTTCGCCAGAACCGCCGCGGGATCGGCGTTCTGGAGACCGATCTGCTCGTAGCCGGTGCCGATGATCTGATCGGCGCCGGGCACGAACACCCGCGCGTAGTCCTGCGATTTGGTCACCGCGAGCTGGTCGATGGCGACCTTCGAGTTCGGGTTCTTCGCCAGGAAGTCCACCTCGGACGGATCGTTGACCGCCGACTTGCGCACCGGCATGTACCCGGTGTTCTGCGAGAAGTACGCGGTGTTGGCCGCGTTGGTGACGAACTCGATGAACTTGAGCGCGTTGGCCTTTCGCTCGTCCGAGATCCGCGACGGGATGGCCAGGCCTGCGCCGCCGGTGGTGACGCCGGGGCCGTTCGGGTGCGGCAGGAAGGCGGTGCCCAGCTCGAACTTGCCGTCGGCGTTCTTCTTGATGCCCTTGAGGTCACCGGTGGAGGCGATCGTCGAGGCCGCGACGCCGGTGCCGAAGTCGACCGCGATCTGCGGGCGGATCGCCGCGTACTTCTTCACGTTGATCGAGTCGCGCAGGTAGGTGGCCGCGGCGATCGAGCCGGGGTCGGTGAACTTCAGCGTCCACTTGTCGGAGTACGCGCCGCCGAAGGTCCAGTTCGGGCCCTGGAAGGTCCAGCCCAGGTAGTTCTTGGCGTCGCCCCAGGCGTGCGCGAACTTGTCGGCGCCCACGACAGATTGCAGCTTCGGACCCCACTCGTCGAATTCCTGCCAGGAGTTCGGACCGCGGTCGGGCAGACCGGCTTTCGCCCACACGTCCTTGTTGTAGTAGAACAGCGGGGTCGAGCGGGCGTAGGGCAGGGCGTAGTGCTTGCCGTCGAACAGGTAGTCGGCCGCGAGCGAGTCGACGTAGTCGTCGAGCTGCACACCCGCCGCGCCGAAGAGCCCGTCGAGCGGCTCGATCGCCTTGGTCAGGGCGTAGTTGAACCACCAGACATCCGAGAGCACGACGACATCGGGCAGGTCGCCGCCGGTGAGCGCGGCGTTGAACTTCTGCGCCACCTCCTCGTAGTTCTTGCCGGCGTCGACCAGGTTGACCGTCAGGTCGGGGTACTTCGCCGTGAAGCGGTTGATCAGCTCCAGTTCGAGTTCCTTGGACGTGCCGGGGTGGTTGGACCAGAAGGTGATGGTCTTGGCGTCGCCGCCGGACCCGGATCCGCCGCCGGTGCCCGCGCAGGCGGTCAGCGCCAGACCCGCGGCGGCGGCGCCGGTGAGACCGAGGAAGCCGCGGCGGCTCAGCGCCGGGAATCGTGTTGTGGACAACGTGGATCTCCGTTCGAGAATCAACCCTTGACCGCACCGGAGGTGAGGCCTTTGATCATGTGACGTTGCAGGGCCAGGAACACGATGAGGATCGGCAGCATCGTGAGCACGGTGCCCGCCATCACCGGACCCCAGTTGGTGACCGAGGGGTTCTCGGTGTTCTGCAGCAGCGTGAGGCCCACCGGCAGGGTGGCTACCTCGGCCGAGTCGGCCATGAGGAACGGCCACAGGTACTCGTTCCATTCGTTGACCAGCGTGACGACCGCGAACGCGACCATCGTCGGCCCGGACATGGGCAGCACCACCCTGGTCAGCAGCCGCCACCAGTTCGCGCCGTCCATCCGCGCCGCCTCGATGACCTCAGCGGGTAGCGACAGGAAGTGATTGCGCATCAGGAAGGTGCCGAAGGCGACCCCGCACAGCGGGATGATGATGCCCTGGAAGGTGTTCCGCCAGCCCAGCTGTGCGATGAGCGCGTAGTTGGAGATGACGGTGATCTGGTTGGGCACCATCAGGGCCGCGATGATCACCAGGAACACGATGTTCTTGCCTGGGAAGCGCAGGAACACCAGCCCGTACGCGCTGAACACCCCGAGCACGAACTTCACCGCCGACACGATGCCGGTGACGATCACCGAATTGCGCAGGAACGTCCAGAACGGCACCGTCGTGGTGGCCTCGCCGTAGTTCTCCGGATGCCAGGTGCGCGGCCAGTACACCGCGGGCTGGGTGTAGATGTCTGGCCGGTCCTTGACCGAGGTGATCAGGATCCAGAACAGCGGCACGCCGATCAGGATGAGCACGCACACCATCGCGGCGTAGCCGAGCGCGGTGATCGCGCGTTCCCGTCTGCGGTACGAGAGCGTCTGTGGGCCGACGTGTCTCATCGCTCACCCCGATCCATCACGCGCACCTGGATCAGCGTGACCACCAGCAGCACCAGGAACATGATGGTGGCGACGGTGGCGCCGTAACCGGCCCGGAAATTGCGGAACGATTCCTCGTAGACCTGGAACACCATGGTGGTGGTGCCGTTGCCGAGCGGTCCACCGCGGGTCATCACATTGATGATGTCGAAGACCTGGAGCGAATTCAGCAACACGGTGATCGATAGAAAGAAGGTAGTCGGACGTAATTGCGGGAGAAGCACTTTGGTGAAAGTCGTCCAGCGGCTCGCGCCGTCCATTTCGGCCGCCTCCATCAACTCGGCGCGCACACCCTGCAACGCGGCCAGATAGATGACGAAGGTATAGCCGAGGTTCTTCCAGATGTAAGTGATCGTCACCATGAACAGCGCCCAGTGCGGGTCCTGGTAGAAGTCCGGCACCCGCTCGACCCCGAGCCGGTGCAGTACGTCCTGGACCAGTCCGAAACTCGGGTCGAAGATGAATTGGAAGGCGACGCCGATGGCCGCGCCCGAGATCACGAACGGCGCGAAAATGGCGGAGCGAACAACATTGCGCCCGAAGAGCTTTCGGTCGAGCAGTAGTGCCAGCGCGAGTCCGAGGGCCATGCTCACCACGACCGCGGCGACGGTGAAGATCACCGTGTTGGAGACGACCTTCCATGAGTCGTCGCGCTGCCACCACTCGAGGTAGTTGTCGAAACCCACCGGGGTGGCGACGGGATCGGCGATGTTCCAGTCGGTGAACGACAGCCGGATGTTGTCGGCCAGCGGCCGGTAAACGAACAGCGTCAGCAGCACCAGATTCGGTACGACCAGGACCAGGAACAGCGCATAGTCCTGCCACGGGCGGCTTTTCAGCCCGCGGCCTCGTGGCGCGGGGAGGACCCGCTCTGGACTGCTTCGCACCGCGGCAGTTTTACGGCGCATGGCGAACTGTTGGTTAACCCTGGCCGCCGATCTTCTGAACATCGGGCGCACAGGGCTGAGTACAGCAAAAAGCCGAACAACACGATCGCGATTGATCGTATTGTTCGGCTTTTGTTCAGCGAATCAGTTCCAGTCGCCCAGTCCGTCACCGGAACTCAGGGTCGGGCCCTGGGTGTTGGAGACGATGACCGCGTCGCCGCGCTTGGCGTTCTCGAGGAACCACTTGGCGTTCTCGGTGCTCACGTTCAGGCAGCCGTGGCTGGCGTTGGAGTAGCCCTGCTGGCCGACCGACCACGGCGCGGCGTGCACGAAGATGCCGCTGTTGGACAGGCGGGTGGCGTACTCGACCTCGAGCTTGTAGCCCTCGGGATCGGTGACCGGGACGCCGTAGGTGGAGGAGTCCATGGTCATCTTCTCGAGGCGCTCGCCCACGATGTAGGTGCCGTTGGGGGTCTCGTAGCCCGGCTTGCCGAGCGAGGTCGGCATCTCGCGCACCGTCTCGCCATTGACCGTCACGGTGATCATCTTGGTGTTGTCGTCCACGTAGGCGACGAACGCGTCACCGATGTGGAACGAGCTGGTGGTGCCGCCCGCCGCGACGGTGACGTCGGTGTTGGCCGGCCAGAACTCGTTCGGCTTCCAGCGCACCTGCTTTTCACCGGTCCAGTAGAAGTGGCCGGGCGCGGGGTTGTTGGAGGTGACCTTGATGGCCTTCTCCGCGGCCGCGCGGTCGGCGACCGGCTCCTTGAAGGTGATGATGATCGGCTGCGCGACGCCGACGGTCTCGCCGTCGGCGATGTTGATGTTCGGCGGCGCGAACGGCGCCTGGGTGGCGGGCGCGTCCACCGCGGGCTGGCTGGAACCGGAGCCCGGGAGGGTCGGCTCGGCCTGCGCGGGGATCACCAGCAGGGCGCCGGTCGTCGCGATGGCCGCCGACAGCAGCAGGCCCCGGCGAAGCCGACGCGATCGCTGCGTATGTGCCTCGTAGTGCATAGGTTTCTCGTCCATTCCATCTCCCGTGCCGCACGAGGCGCCACGAGATCTTCGTGATTGACGCGTTACTACTCCCCGACCCTGACCGTCCATTCCTACCTGGCCGGGGTGACAACGTGCCAGCGCCGTTGCGTGGCGATAACGACTCGGCAACTCTGTGCCCTGGATCACATAACGCGCTGTGATCCACCGGGTTTCGTCAAACGCCACGCTCACGGCGGCGAGTCGACGGGAGTGATCTCGGGGCCGGTCGAAGCACATCCGTGTGAGCTTCAAACGTCAAGTGACCGAAATCACTCGGCGATTGTGAAGTGGCTCGCTACGGATGCGCTGTCGTCGCCGCGCGGGCGAACGCGATCTGCTCGGTGACCACGCGCTCGCGCAGGGACGGGTCGGTGTAGAAGCTGAAGTGCGTGCCCGGGTAGACCCGCAGTTCGCCGTGCGGCGCGCGGTCGGCCAGCGCGCGACTGGTCTCCAGGGGCGTTTCGTGGTCGTCGGCGGCGGCGCAGACGAGCAGCGGGCAGCGCAGGCGGGCCGCCGACTCGGCCGGGCGATAGCGCGTCATCATCGTGAGCAGCGCACGCGGGGCGACGGTGTTGCGCCAGCTGGTTTCCCCGTCCCCGGTCAGGGTGCGGATGTGCTGTTCGGCCTCGGCGGTGGTGGTGACGGCCGTCGTGCCGGGCGCGCCGACCATCGGGATGTAGCGCGGCCGCAGCCCGAGCGCGCCGCGCGCGGCGTCGTCCACGATCGCCGTCAGCAGGCGCAGGGTGTCGGCGGCGGAGCGGCCGGCCACCTTCTTCGGGAAACCGTTGAAGGGGATCTGCGCCACCACGGCCGCGATCCGTGGATCGTCGGCGGCGACCGTCACCGCGTGCGCGCCACCCAGCGAATTACCCCACAGGACAATGCGTTCCGCATCGATACGCGGGTGCGCGCGGGCGAAGGCGACGGCGCCGCGCAGGTCGTCGAGCTGGCCGCCGATCGTCGGCGCCTGTCGCGGCTCGCCACCACTCGCGCCGAAACCGCGATAGTCGAAGACGAGGGCCGCGAAACCGGCCGCCGCGAAGCGCTCGGCGTAGTCGAACAGCCGGTCCATGGTTCCGCTGAAACCGTGACAGAGCACCACGCACGGCACCGTCTCCGGGCCGGCGGGCAGCCAGAGGCGCCCGGCGCACCGGGCCCCCGCGACATCGAATGTGACCGTGCTCCCCATGCTGACCAACTCCGCGGCAATAGACTGACCCTTGGTCGGCAATCTACCCCATCGACTGACCTGAGGTAAGTACATCGTGACGACATCCGAGCGGATTCTGTCCGCCGCCGGTGCGCTGTTCTCGGCGCGCGGCTACCGCGCCACGCCCATGCAGGCCATCGCGGACGAGGTCGGCATCACCAAAGCGGCGCTCTACTACCACTTCGATTCCAAAGAGGCGATCCTCCAGCGGCTGACGGTGCCGCTGCTCGACGAGCTGGAGGCGGTGCTGGCCGCGGCCGAGGCGAACGGCGACCCCGAGCAGGTGCGGTGGCGGGCGATCGAGGGCTATGTCGACGTGCACCTGCGCCATCGACACACACTCACCATGTTGGTCAAGGACATGACGCTGCTGGTGCAAGCCCCGATCGCCGATCGGTTCCGCGCCGCGATCGCGCTGGCCAACGAGCTGGTCGCGGGTCCGGCGGCGGGGATCGCGGAGCGGGTCAGGGCCGCGCAGGTGGTGGCCGGGTTGGCGGACCCGGTGGTGCTGTTCCGCGACACGCCCGCCGCGACGCTGCGCGAGCTGATCCTCGACGGCGCCCGGGTGCTGCTCGGCGCGCCGGCCGCCGGCGCTGCGCGGAGCCGTGCGCGCGGACGGGCCGGCGGGCGGCCGGCGAAACTCGCCGCCGATCGCGTCGACCGGGTGAAAGCGCTCCATGCCGAAGGCGTGGGCGCCGAGGAGATCGCGGCCAGGTTCGGGGTGTCCAGGGCGACGGTCTATCGCTGTCTCAAAACCTGATGTTATGAGAATTTGATACTGAGAAACTGCTAGGCGACGCGGACGAACCGGATCGGGCGGCCGGGAGCGGTCGCGAGGTTCCGGGGCACGGCCCGCGGCCGCTTGCCGAGCGCGAGGGCGGGCTCGAGCCGCAGCTCCGTCGCGGTCAGCAGTGTGGCCAGGACGACGCGCAGCTCGTGTTCGGCCAGTGTCGCGCCGATACAGCGGCGGTGGCCGCCACCGAACGGCGCGTAGTCGAACGGCCCGATCTTGCGGTCGAGGAAGCGATCGGGATGGAACAGGCGCGGCGCGGGCCACGTCGACCGCTGACTGTGCAGGACGCCGACGGCCAAGCCGATGGTCTGTCCGGCGGGGAGGTCGAGCCCGCGCCAGCGCCACGGTTCGGTGAGGGTGCGAAGCACGATCGGCACCGGTGGGTGCAAACGCAGGGTCTCCTGGCAGAGGGCGCCGAGCAGGGGCAGTCGCGCCTGTTCCTCGGGATCGTCGGGTGCGTTCGCGAGTTCGGCGGTGAGCCGAGCGCACAACCCCGGCTCGCGGTGCAGGTGGTAGAGCGCCCAGGTCAGGGTCGTCGCCGTGGTCTCGTGGCCGGCGACGAGCAGGGTGCGCAGCTGTTCGCGCAGTTCGGTATCGGTGATGGTGGCGCCGTCGGCGTAGCGGGTGGTGAGGAGCACGTCGAGCAGGCCGCCGTCGCCGGGGCCGTCGGCGCGCCGTCGATCGATATCGCGCTGGATCAATCGATCGAGCCGGGCGCGGGCGGCGACGAATCTCCCCCACGGCCCGAATCCCGCTGGGCCACGGCGTAATACCGGTGCCGCGAGCAGTGGCGTGGTGAACGACGCGAGGAAATCGCCGATGGCAGCGGCGTATTCGGCCGCGCGATCGGTCCGCAGGCGAGCCGAGTCAGGCGTGGCACGGGCGGTCGGGCCGAACGCGGTGGCCAGGATGACCCGCTGGGTGATCGACCGCGCCGCGGCCAAGGCATCGATCGTGCTACCGATACGCCACGGACCCGTTGCGCCGGAACCACTTTCGAGCTCGGCCAGGGTCGCCTCGCGGATCACCCCGGCCAGCTCCTTCGTGCGCGCCCCGTGCAGCGCGGGCGCGAGCAGGGCTCGGTCGGTCCGGTGCCGGGATCCGGAACTGAGGATCAGCGACGCGGCGCCCACCATCGGCTCGATCGGATTAGGGCCGGGCGGCCGCACCAGAGACACAGGAATACGGAACAGTTCGCGCGCGCCGTCGGCCGTGCCGGTGAACAGCACCGGCGGAAATCCGGGGAAACCCACCGCGAACGGATCGCCGTGGCGGGCGCGCCGCCGCAGGTAGCCGTCCAGATCCCAGGCCGCGGCCAGTCCGTGCGGCAACGACCAGCGCGGTGGACGCGGGGTGCCCATCCGCCGCGAGGTCACCGTCCGCCTCCTCCGTCCGTTCATGCCTTGCACTACGGTCCGCCGCGCCCACCGGTTCGATGTTGGCTAGGGCTCGCTCGCGCGCAGCCTGCGCACGGTGCCCTGCGCGATGGCCGACAGTTTCGCCAGCCGCGCGTCACCGAGCGCGGTGACGGCGTTGCCGAGCCGATTGGTGACGAAGGCGATCGACATCCGCAGATCAGGGTCGGCGTAGGCACCCGATCCGCCGATCCCGTAGTGCCCGAACGCATGTCGCGGCTGCTGCTTGGTCATCAGCACGGGACGGTGGTAGCCGAGGGTGAACCGCAGCGGCAGGCCGAGGACGTAGTCGCGGCTGTCGGTCTGCTGGGTCCGGTTGACGGTCGCGATCGTCTCCGGGCGCAGGAATCGCACCGGTTCGTCGTCGCCGGTGTACACCACTCCGTCGTTGGCGAGGGCGCCGTACATCCTGGCCAGCGCCCGCGCCGAGAAGACTCCGTTCCAGCCCGGCATCACCGCGTCGTGCACGCGCGGGTCGCGCACCAGTTCGTCGAAACTTTCCGGCATCCCGGCCTCGGCCAGCCCGCGGATCGGCCGCACCCAGGACAGCACCGAGGACGCGGTGTTCCAGCGGATCCCCGGCGGCGCGAGATGCGGGAAGATCTTGGCGATCCGGTGCCGCTGCGCGGACGGGACCTGGAACCAGAATTCCTCGGTTTCCAAGGGCTGGGCCACTTCTCGGCGCAATACCTCGGTGAACGGTTCGCCGGTGACGCGCTGCACGATCTCGGCGACCAGCCAGCCGAAGGTGATCGCGTGATAGCCCGAGGACCGGATGCGGCGCGGATCGGCCGGGCTCTCGGCGAGCGCGGTGATCACCGCGTCGTAGTCGAGGATGCCCTCGCGGCCGGGCACCAGCCCGCGCACCCGGTGCAGTCCGGCCCGGTGCGAGAGCACGTCGCGCACGGTGATGTCGTGCTTGCCGTGCCCGGCGAACTCGGGCCAGTACCGCGCGACCGGCGCCTCGTAGTCGATGAGTCCGCGCTCGGCCAGCCGGTGCACGACCGTGGCCGCGACACCCTTGCCCGTGGAGAAGGTGAGTGCGACGTGCTCGCCGTTCCAGCGCTGATCTTTGGCCGCCCAGCCCGCCCAGATGTCGACCACCGGCTTGCCGTCCAGATAGATGGCGAGCGCGCCGCCGCCGCGGTGGGGTTGCGGGAAGAGTCCGAAGAAGTGATCGGCCAGCCGGATGAACCGCGGATCCACCCGCATCTGCCGCGGCGCCGCGAGCGGCTCGCCACCACGCCTGGTCCGGGGGCCGAAATCTCCCGCCGTTGCTGCCACCATCGGGTTCACCTCCTGATGCAGGTTCGGCCGGGAGGCCGAAGACCAAGGGTAACCGGCGACCGCCCGGCGGGATCGAGTCGACGCGGGTGGCTCCGGTGGTGTATTCACAGTAGGTGTTTGCAGACCTGCCCATCGGCCGGATCGTCGGCGCCGTCGCCATCACCGTGACCGCGTTCGTCGCGACCGGGTGCGGTGGCACCATCGACGGCCACGCGCAACCCGCTATCGATGTGGTCCCCGCGACCAGCACCGGCAGCCCGACCACGAAGCCGGGCAAGCCGACGACGAGCAAACCCGCGCCGACCTCGAGCAAGGGCGGCGACACGGACTTCCAGGCCAACATCGGCGATTGCGTCTCGCTCGGCGGCACCGTCACCGACGCGACGATCGAGAAGGCCTCCTGCGGCAGCCGCTCGTCGAACTACAAGGTCATCGGCAAGGCGCCGACCAGCAGCGGCTGCGTCAGCGACCGCGACAACTACTACGCCGAGACCCTCAACGGCATCGAGACCGGCGCGCTGTGCCTCGACATCGACTGGGTGGTCGGCGGCTGCATGGACGTCGGCGGCGACGAGCCCAAGCGCATCGAGTGCAGCGAGCCGGGTTCGGAGCCGGTCAAGGTGATCACCATCAAGAACGGCACCGACAGCGTCGACTCCTGCCCCGACGCCGCCGATTCGGGCTTCAAGTACGAAGAGCGACAGGTCGTGGTCTGTGTGGAGAGCCTGTAACCCGGTGCCGGGTCTGCCGAACGGCTAGTTTGGACGGGTGCCCCCGATCAGGACGGTTCGGCTGAAGTCAGCCTCCGGACGGTGGATTCTGCTCGCCACCATCCTCGGCTCCTCGATGGCGTCGCTGGACGCCACCGTCGTCTCGGTCGCGCTGCCACGCATCGGCGAATCGCTGCACACCGATGTCGCCGGCTTGCAGTGGACGGTCAACGGTTACACCCTCACCCTCGCCTCGTTCATCCTGCTCGGCGGCTCCCTCGGGGACCGGCTCGGGCGGCGGCGCGTGTTCGTCTGGGGGATCGTCGGATTCGCCCTCACCTCGCTGTTGTGCGCGGTGTCGGTGAACATCGAGATGCTGGTCGTCGCGCGCCTGTTGCAGGGCGTCGCGGGCGCGCTGCTCACCCCGGGCAGTCTGGCGCTGATCTCGGCCTCGCTCGACGAGCGTGATCAGGGCAGTGCGATCGGCCTGTGGTCCGGGCTCGGCGGCGTCGCCGGTGCGCTGGGTCCGCTGCTCGGCGGCGGGCTGATCGATCTGGTCGGCTGGCGCGCGATCTTCCTGTTGAACGTGCCGTTGGCGCTGGTCGTCGCGGTGATCGCGGTGCGGTGGGTGCCGGAGAGCCGTGATCCCGCCGCGCCGGCCCGGATCGACGTGCCGGGTGCGGTGATCGTCGCCTGCGCCCTCGGCGCGCTCACCCTCGGCCTGATCGACGGCTATCCGGTGCTGATCGGGATCGGCGTCCTCGGCCTGGCCGGGTTCGTTCTCGTCGAGCTGCGCAGCCCGAATCCACTGGTGCCGCCGTCGCTGTTCGGCTCGCGCGTGTTCACCGCCGCGAACCTGGTGACGCTGTTCGTCTACGCCGCGCTCGGCGGCGTCTTCTTCCTGCTGGTGTTGCAGTTGCAGCTGGTCGCGGGCTATTCGCCGATGGCGTCGGGCGCGGCCAGTCTGCCGGTGACGCTGCTGATGCTGGTGCTCTCGGCGCCCGCCGGACGCTGGGCGCAGCGGCACGGCCCGCGCCTGCCGATGACCGCGGGCCCGCTGCTGGCCGCGGTCGGCGTGTTCGCGTTGCAGCGGGTCGGCGCCGAGGCGAACTACCTCACCGATGTGCTGCCCGGCGTGCTGATCTTCGGCCTCGGCCTGGCGGTCATGGTCGCCCCGCTGACCGGCGCGGTACTGGCGGCGGTGCCCGTCGCCGACGCGGGGATCGCGTCGGGGGTGAACAACGCGGTGGCCAGGACGGCTCAATTGCTCGCTGTCGCTGCGCTTCCCGGCCTGGCGGGGTTGTCCGGCGATTTCGGCGACCCGGTCGGATTCGCCGCCGGCTTCGATACCGCGATGCGCTGGTGCGCGGTATTGCTGCTCGTCGGCGCCGTCATCGCCGGTGTGCTGCTGCGGGTCCCGCGTCAGACGCCAGCGCCGGAGCGGGTCGACTGTGTCCCGCACTGCGCGGGCTCCGATGGCCCCGCGCTGGCGCCGACCACCTCGGGCCGGCCACCACGTTCGCGGCCCGTCTCGCGTCCGAGGGGCGAGACATAACGGCGAAGCCGCAGTATCGCCCCTCGGACGCGAGACAGCCGGGGGCCGCGAACCCGCCGGCGCCAGCCGCCATCTACACAGGCCGGTAGCCCGCTCCCACGCCGCCGCGGGCGTTGATGTCGTCCATGATCGAGTTCATGTTGGTGCCGACCTCGGGACCGAAGCAGGCCACGGCCAGGTAGGCGTTCACCATGCCGACCAGGGTCGAGCCGACGACCACCGGTGCGCCGGAATCACCTTCGACCACGCACATCTGCGACCAGGTCTCGGTGTTGGTCTGGAACACATCGCCCCAGGTGATGCCGCAGGTGTTGCCGGTGGTGCGGCCTTCCTTGCAGACGATCGTCGGGAACTGGGCGGGCCCGCCGACGCCCGTGATGCTGACATTGCCGATCCGGTTGACCGGGATGATCCGCCCCGGCGTGAACTCGATGACCGCGTAGTCGAGTTCGTGGTTGCTGTAGACGAACCGGCCGATCTCGCCGAAACCGCGGTCGACCTCGGCGGTGACGGACGCGCCCGCGTCGCCGCAGTGGCCCGCGGTGAGGCCGACGAGGCGTCCGGCACCGTCGTGGCCGACGGTGGTGACGGTGCATTCGAAGGTGTTGTCGATGACGATTCCGGAGCCGCCGCCGATCACCGGCGGGCCGGGTTGTGCCTGCGAAGTGCCCGCGCCGGTGCCGAGCAGCGCGGCACCGAGGGCGACGGCGAAGGCGGCGTTGGCCACCTTGGCGAGTGTGGTGAACATGTCCCTCCAGACGTCGGAAGTCCGCACGATATCAATTCGGTCTGCCTATCGTGCCTGTATTCCGTCCCGGGCGCGCCCCGCCACCAGCGACGTTCGGCGATAGCGGGCTTCTATCAATACAAATGATCAATTGTCCAGTTTTATACGAACCTGTGACATGTCGGGGTATTCGCCCGGGGGTCTCGTTATGAATGACAGTTTTCCGCAATATTTATTCGGCACCGCCGCCAATGCTGGATACGGCCCGGAAAACGACATCTGACGTAAGTGCCATACCCGCACAATTGTGGGCTGTATGGTCCGACGTGGCAGGACGCATTGCTGTTTCCGGACAGTGACCTCTCTCTATGACAGCGCTCACATGTCGGTGGTGTGTTCTGCGCTACTCCGTAGTAAGGTGCGTCAAGCAAACAAGTCGTCGGGGTGTTGATGACCTGGCGTCGAGAGGGGTAAAAGCAGTGCAGTCGACCAAGAGTCCGCCCGCCCGTTCACGCGTCAGTGAAGCTGTCGACTGGACCAAGGGCCTTTGGGACGACCATCCGAAGAAGTCACTCGAGACCTTCGGTCGACAGATCACGATGGGTATCGAAGCGGTCACGGAGTTGATCGTCGCGATCTTCCGCAGGCGCTTTCCCTTCGACGAGTTCGTCCGCCAGTGCGCGTTCATGGCCAGCGTGGCCGCCGCCCCGACCCTACTGGTCGCCATTCCGATCGCGGTCATCGTGTCGATTCAGGTCGGCGCTGTCGCCGGACAGGTCGGCGCGACCTCGTTCATCGGCGCGGCCAACGGCCTCGGCATCATCCAGCAGGGCGCGCCGCTGGTCACCTCGATCATGATCGCCGGCGCGGTCGGCTCGGCCGTGTGCGCCGACCTCGGCTCGCGCACCATCCGCGAAGAGATCGACGCGATGAAGGTGATGGGCGTCGACCCGTTGCGCAGGCTGGTTGCCCCCCGGCTCGGCGCGGCGATGCTCGTCAGCTTCCTGCTGTGCGGCTTCGTGGTCTTCGTCGGCTTCATCACCGGCTACATGTTCAACATCTTCGCCCAGGCGGGTACGCCCGGTTCCTACATGAGCACCTTCGCCTCGTTCGCGGTCACCCGCGATCTCGCGGTGGCGCTGCTCAAGTCGGTGATCTTCGGTCTCATCGCCTCGATCATCGCGTGCGACTCCGGCCTGAACGCGCGCGGCGGCCCCGGTGGCGTCGCCAACGCGGTGAACTCGGCGGTCGTCAGCTCGATGGTCATGCTGCTCGGTGTCAACGTGGCGATCACGCAGATCTACGCCGCCGTCTTCCCCCCACAGGTGGTCTGAGCCATGTCATCAACATATGTACCTCCCCTGCTGCGCCCGCTACGGCAACTCCAGGCCGCGGGCAAGGCGCCCATCGACATGCTGGCCCGCCTCGGCCACCAGGTCTTCTTCTTCCTGCGGTCCGTCGGCTCGATCCCGTTGGCGTTCAAGCAGTATCCGAAGGAGATCTGGCGGCTGCTCTCCGACGTCACGTGGGGCAACGGCAACATCGTCGTCGGTGGCGGCACCATCGGCGTCATCCTGATCATCAGCGCCTTCGGCGGCATGACGGTGGCCATCCAGGGCCACACCTCGCTGAATCTGCTCGGCCTGAGCCCCATCACCGGTGCCATCTCGGCCTTCGCCACCACCCGTGAACTCGGCCCGCTGCTGGCGGCACTCGCGTTCGCGGCACAGGCGGGCTGTCGATTCACCGCACAGCTCGGCGCCATGCGCATCTCCGAGGAGATCGACGCGCTCGACTCCATCGCCATCCGCCCGCTGCCGTACCTGGTCAGCACCCGGATGATGGCCGCGGTCATGGCGATCGTGCCGCTGTACTGCATCGGCCTGGTGATGGCCTACCTGTCCTGCTCGGTCACCGTGCAGTTGATCGGCGGCACTGCGGCGGGTACCTATTCGCACTACTTCTACCAATTCCTGGTACCGACCGACGTGCTGTACTCGCTGCTCAAAGCGGTCGTGTTCGTCATGATCACGACGTTCATCCAGTGCTACTACGGCTTCTTCGCCTCGGGTGGTCCCGAGGGCGTCGGCGTCGCGGCGGGCCGCGCGATCAAGATGTGCATCATCCTGGTCGTGTTCGCCGACCTGTTCATGACATTGGCGATCTGGGGCGTCAACCCCGGAATCAGGATCTCGGGGTAGGCGCGCGATGATCATCGATCCCAGTGGGCGCGGACCCACGATGAAACAGCTGTACATCGCCGGAGCCTGCGGTCTCGTGGTCTTCGCGGTGATCCTCGGCTTCCTGATGGCCAGGTACCAGGGCTATTTCGTGCCCAAGGTGAACGTGGCCGCCAACCTGTCGACCACCGGTGACGGCCTGCCGTCCGACGCCGACGTGAAGTTCCGCGGCGTGCTCGTCGGCGCGGTCAAGGACGTCGAGATCGTCGACAAGGGCGAGACCCAGAAGGTGAACATCGAGCTCAAGCCCGAGTTCGCCGGCGACATCCCGAGCAACGTCACCGCCCGCGTCGTGCCGAGCAACCTGTTCGCCGTCACCTCGGTCGAACTGGTCTTCAACGGCGCGTCCGACGACTACCTGCGCGAGGGCTCGCAGATCCCCGAGGACCGCAGCCAGGGCACGATCGCGCTGCAGGACACGCTCACCACGGTGCGCGACATCCTCAACGAGGTCGACCCGGTGCAGCTGGGCCGGGTGCTCGGCACCCTCACCCAGGCCCTCGACGGCAGCGGCCGCGTCCCCGGCTCGACCATCCAGCGGCTCGACCACTGGCTGACCACGGTCGCCGACGCGGGGCCGAACCTGGGCGGCATGCTCGACAATTTCTCGGCCTCGGCGCACGCGCTCAACCAGTCGGCGCCGGAACTGCTCAACGTGCTCGGCAGCTCGGTGCAGACCGCGAACACCATCGCGACCAAGCGCGACCAGCTGATCGCGCTGCTCGCCGGCGCCAGTGCCACCACCGACCGGGTCAACGACCTGTTCGCGGCCAACCCGGACGTCGGCAAGGAGGTCACCACCGGCATGAACGCCACCCTCGGCGCCGTCGCCGACGATCCGGCCTCGATCACGAAGACCTTCGACGTGTTCGGACCCTCGCTGGCACAGCTGAACACGACCTTCCACGGCGGCCCGAGCGGCAAGCAGATGGTGTGGAACGCCGGCCTGACGTTCACCCCGTACAAGCCGAACACCGTCGCCGAATGCCCGCGCTACGGCGACCTGCTCGGCCCGAGCTGCTTCACCGCGCCCGCCGAGGTGAGCATCCCGCCGATGCCGGAGAGCGTGCGCCCGCGCGCCCTGGACTCGGCCGCCGGACTGCCGCCGCTGGTGGCGATCCCGGGCATGCCCGCGATCCCCGGCCTCACCACCCCGGGCATCGCGCCGATGCAGACCGCGAACGGCACCGAGGTCAAGCCGTTCGCCGGGACGCCGCTCGAGGGCCTGGTGCCGTCGATCCAGATCCCGGGCCTGCCCGGCATCCTCGGCGGCGCGCCCGCCCCGGCCGCGGCTCCCGCCCCGGAGCCCGCGCCGGTGGAGCCCGCCTCGGCCCCGTCCGGCAAGCCGATCTCCTACCAGGGCGAAGCGGCGATGACGCAACTGCTGGGGCGTAAGCCGACGGCATCCGAATACCTGCTGCTCGGTCCGATTTTGAAGGGCGGAACCCTGCAAGTGTCCGAAAACGGGGGTGGCGCATGAGCATCCGTAAGCCACTGATCGGGTTCAGTATCTTCGCGCTCGTCTCGATGCTGGTCATCGTGGTCGTGTGGAACACGCTCGCCCGCACGGTCGACGGAGACACCCGCAAGTACACCGCGATCTTCACCGACGTCCTCGGCCTGCGGCCCGGCGACGATGTCCGCATGGCGGGCGTCCGGGTCGGCAAGGTCGAGAAGATCGAGCTCGACGGCAAGAACGACGCCAAGGTCTCGTTCATCGTGCAGAGCGACCAGACGGTCTTCGACGACACCAAGGCGCTGGTCCGCTACCAGAACCTGATCGGCCAGCGCTACGTCGCGCTGACCCCTGGTGAGGCGGCCAGCCCGCAGGCGCTGAAGAGCGGATCGACCATTCCGCTCGAGCGCACCGAACCGTCGTTCGACATCTCCGCGCTGCTCAACGGATTCCAGCCGCTGTTCCAGGCGCTGGAGCCCGCGCAGGTCAACGCGATGTCGGAGACGCTGATCCAGGCGCTGCAGGGTGACGGCGTCTCGCTGTCGTCCTTCATCGTGCAGGCGGCTCAGCTGGCCACCGATTTCCAGCGTCGGGACGCGATTCTGTCCGACGTGATCACCAACCTGTCCGGCGTCATGGCCGGGTTGGCCAAGCGAGGGGATGAATTGGAGACCCTGGTTACCCAGACCCGGGCGCTGATCGGCGGGCTCTACGAACAGGGCCAGTCGCTGCAGAACTCGACGGTCATCCTGGCCGACGCGACCACCTCGCTGGTCAGCATGGTCGGCAAGATCCAGCCCCAGCTGGCCGCGGCCCAGAACTCGTCCACCGCGGCGCTGAACCTGTTGCTGGCCAACGGTGCCAAGCTCGACCAGGCCGCGATCGACATGCCCTCGATGCTCGCCGACCTGGGCCGGATGACCTCCGAGGGCACCCACGCGAACGCCTACCTGTGTGGCCTGGACGTCTCGCTCTACGGCGTGCTGTTCCCGCGCGGCCTGTTCAGCCAGATCGGTGGCAACTCGCACTCGGCGGTGTGCCGATGAGCAAGCTGAAGAGGTCCTTCCTCGGCAACCGGAACTTCTGGCTCGGTGTCATCGGTTCGCTGGTGATCATCGTGCTGCTGGTCGGCTCGACGATCTACCAGTTCATCGGGATCGGCAGGCAGTCCATCGAAGCGGAGTTCGTGCAGGCCGCCGGGATCAAGACCGGTGACAAGGTGGCGGTCTCGGGCGTGCAGGTCGGCACCGTCACCGGCGCGAAGATCGAGGGTGATCACGTGGTGGTGACCCTCGATGTCGACAACTCGCTGAAGTTCGGGCCCGACGCGCACGCCTCGATCAAGATGGCCACGCTGCTCGGCGCTCGCTACGTCGACCTGAAGCCCGGTGACGGATCGGGCCTGAAGGACGACACGATCCCGCGCACCAACACCGACGTGCCCTACGACATCGCCGATGTCGTGCAGGTCGGTACGCCGAAGTTCGAGGAACTCGACACCAAGAAGCTGGCCGCCTCGCTCAACACCATCAACGGCGAGCTCGGCGATTCCCCGCAGCTGGTCGCGCAGGCGCTCGACAGCGTCGGCGCGCTGGCCAAGGTTGTCGACCGGCGCAAGGGCGAGGTCGACAGCCTGCTCAAGGACCTGAACCGGGTCACCCAGCTGCTGGCCGACAACCGCAACTCGATCCTGCTGGTGATCACCCAGGGCGAGGCCATCGCCAACCGGGTGATGGAGCGGCAGAACCTGCTGCGTCAGCTGCTCGACAACATCGCCACGCTGACCCGTCAGCTGGAGGAGATCGGCGCCGAGAACGGTGGCCAGTTCGGCGGCACCATCGGCCAGCTCAACACGATGGCCGAGGGCCTGCAGAAGAACAAGGAGAACCTCGACCGGCTGCTGCAGATCGGCCAGCCCACCGCGCGCTACTTCAACAACGCGCTCGGCAACGGTAACTACGGCGATGTCTCGCTGCCGTGGTTGTTCCCCGACAACTGGCTGTGCTTCGTTCAGGTGATCCAGGGGTGCGCAGGATGAAACTGACTTCGACATTCCGTAGCGGCAAGGCGCTGGGCCGGTACCTGATGATCGGCGCAACGGCGCTGGCGCTGGGCAGCTGCTCGCTGATGCCCGGCTCGGTGAACGACGCGCTCGGCCGGACGACCAAGATCACCGCCGACTTCGAGAACATCGCGGGCATGTACGAGGGCAACGAGGTCATGGTCCTCGGCCTCGCGGTCGGCAAGGTCGACAAGATCGTGCCCAAGGGCACCTACGTCGAGGTCCACATGACCATCGACGCGGGTGTGAAGATCCCGAAGGAGGCGATCGCCGCGATCGTCTCGCCCTCGATCGTCACCGACCGGCACATCGAGATCACCCCGCCCTACACCGGCGGCGAGGAGATGGAGTCGGGCCAGCATCTGACCAAGGCCAGCACCAGGACCCCGGTCGAGCTGGACACCATGATCAAGACCATCGACCAGTTCTCCGCCTCGCTCAAGCCGGAAGAGGGCCAGGAAGGGCTCGGCCCGCTCTCGGGCCGCGTGCTCTACCCGGTGCTCAACGGCAACGGGCAGAAGATCCGCGAGACGCTGGACGCGTTGTCGGCGGCGCTCAAGGTCGGTGTCGACAACAAGGACGCGATCTCCAACATCATCATCAAGCTCAACGAGTTGACGACGATGCTGGCCGACAACGACCAGTCGGTGCGCGACTTCAGCAACCGGGTGACCGCCATGTCGGGCCTACTCGCCGAGCAGGCGCCCGGCCTGCAGGCCACGCTGGACCAGCTCAACCAGTTCCTGGCCAACACCTCGACCACCTTCGGTGAGCATGCCGACGAGCTGTCCGCCTCGCTCACGGGGCTGACCAACGTCAGCAACCAGTTGCGCGCCAACTCGGGCGCGATGGTCGAGATCGTCGACATCGTGCCGCTGCTGATGCAGAACATCGACGGCGCCATCGACAAGGAGGGCAGGTTCGTCCGGCTGCACGGCCTGATCGGCACCGCGCTCTCCGGCGAAATCGTGAGCGTGTTCTGCGAGCGGGTGCAGATGAAGTCCGATGGCTGCCGCTCCGGGAACATGCAGGACTTCGGCCCCGATTACGGTCTGACCGCCGCACTCCTTGGACTGACGAAATGACGCGACGAATGACGATGAAAGCCCGCCGCGCGGTCGTTGCCGCGGCCGCGGTGGCCACGGTGGCGATCACCTCCGGCTGTGGATTCACTGTGGAGGACCTGCCGCTGCCCAAGCCGGGCGCCGAGGGCGACACCTACACCCTCAACGCGGAGTTCGACAACGCGCTGAACCTGCCCGACCAGGCGAAGGTGAAGATCGGTGGTTCCGATGTCGGGGTGGTCTCCGGCATCACGACCAAGAACTTCCAGGCCAATATCGTCATGCAGATCAGCAAGGACATCGTGCTGCCCAAGGGCAGTACGGCCGAGCTGCGCCAGGCGACGCCACTCGGTGACGTGTTCATCGCGCTGTCGAAGCCGAAGAACGATACGAGCGGCGGTGCCTCGCTGCAGGACGGCGACACCCTCACCCGCGAGTTCACCTCGGCCGGCGCCACGGTGGAAGAGCTGCTGATCTCGGTCTCGATGCTGTTCAACGGTGGCGGTGTGGCGAGTCTGAGCCGCCTGGGCACCGAGCTCGGGTCGATTCTCAACGGCCAGGGCGGCAACCTGTCGCACCTGATCATGGAGATGACCGGGGTCATCGGGGAACTGAACAACAACAGCGACCGCATCGACACGGTGCTCGGCGAGTTCAACACCCTGGCCAACACGATCGAGAACAACAAGACCCAGCTCGGCCAGGTCGCCGACACCCTGCCGCAGGCGATCGGCGCGATCGCCGAGAACAACAGGGCCATCGGCGATCTGCTCACCAAGGTCTCCACCGCCAGCGCCGCGCTCGGCGACTATTCCAACACCACCGGTGACCAGCTCTCCGAGCTGCTCACCAATCTCGACAACCTGATGAACGCGCTCGCCGCGACCGGCGACGACTTCGGTTACGTCATGGATCAGCTGCACGCGATCCGCCCCGGCGCCAACCAGACCTTCAAGGGCAAGTCGCTCGCGCCGTACGCGACGCTGACCAACCTCGACATCGGGTTGCTCACCGCTCCGGAGAACAGCAAGTTCCCGGATCTCAAGGATGTGAACGATTTCGTCGGCACCTTCATCCAGGTGCTGCAGATCGTTCAGGGCCGGGTGGGAGGCCACCGATGAGCAAGGCCAAGAAGTTCTTCAGCAGCAAGATCGTGCTGGCGAACACCGCGCTGGTGCTCGTGCTGATCGTCGGCGCCACCTACCTGCTGGTGAACGTGATGCGGGTGAATCCGCTGCGCTCCGAGTACGACGTGACGGTGACCCTCGACCGCTCGGGTGGTCTGCAGCCGGGCAACGACGTGACCCTGCGCGGGCACCGGATCGGCAAGGTGACCTCGGTCGAGCTGATCAACCAGGGTCAGGCGATCGCGGCCAAGGCCCAGATCGACAAGAGCTACAAGATCCCGGTCGACACCATGATCCAGGTGGCGGCGCTGTCGGCGGCGGGCGAGCAGTACATCGACTTCCGTCCGAAGTCCGATGTCGGCCCGTTCCTCGGCGACGGCGCGGTGATCGAGTACAACCCGGACCAGATCAAGACGCCGGTCCCGGTGTGGGCGGTGCTCGACGACACCAGCGCGCTGATCTCGCAGGTGAACCCGCAGCAGTTCAAGACCATCCTGACCGAGCTCGACACCGCGCTCGGCGGCGGTCCCGATCAGCTGCGCGGCCTCATCAACGGTGTCAGCCTGGTCGTGGCCGGGCTGGACAACCTGCTGCCGCAGACGGTGAACCTCATCGCGAACCTGCGGGTGATCGCCGAGACCACCTCCAACGCGCAGCCGGATCTGCAGACCCTGACCAGCAATTCGGGCACGCTGTTCACCCAGTTCAACAACGCCAACGCCGAATTGCAGGGTGTCCTGGACAACGCGCCCGCGCAGTTCGAGGCGCTCGGCGCCGTGCTGGACAAGACGGCCGATCCGATCAGCAGCCTGGCGGCCAACTTCGTCGCCATCACCAAGGCGGCGCAGCTGCGCACGCCCGCCCTGCGGCTGCTCTTCCCGTCGCTGGCGCTGGGTCTCGGCTCGATCAGCGCCCCGGCCCACGACGGCGAGTTCCACACCATCATCGATATCTGGCCCCGCCCGACCTGCTACTACGCGACGGAGTACCGCCGCAACGAAGAGGTCCAGGACGGCACCATCCCGAAGTGGAACTACTGCGTGAACCCGCCCGCCGACCAGCAGATCCGTGGTTCGGCGAACGCGCCGCGGCCGAATGTGCCGAACAACGGCGCGCAGATGCCGCCGGGTGTCGATCCGAACGAACGGACGCCGCTGCCGGTGAAGTGAGTTGTTGCCCCGGTCCGGTCGCTCGCGCACCGGACCGGGCATACTCGCACGAGAACAGCGTGTGGCCCGGCTCACGGGTCCGCGAAGGAAATCGGTGCGATACGTGTGCCGGGAAAGAGCAGGATTGATTCGATGACCAGCGACGACGCCGAGAGCAAGAAGGACGATGCCACGGCGGACAAGCCCGACCTGGCCAAGTCGGCCCCGACCGTCAAGGGTGCGGCGGCCACTCCGGAGGACGACGCGGCGACCGTGAAGGCGGCGACCGTGTCCGAGGCGGCGGCTCCAGCGGCCGAGCCGGCCGGAAAATCGAGCTCGACGGGCTGGATCGCCGCTGGTGTCGCCGGTGTGGTCGCGCTCGGCGCGGCCACCGCGGCCGTGGTGTTCTTCCTGCAGAGCGATGACAAGGCCGACAAGCTCGACGCCATCGCGGAGTCGACCAAGGCGGCCTGCGACTACGGCAACATCCTCGCCAACTACGACTACTCGCAGAACCTCGACGGCTACATCGAGCAGATGAAGGCGGGCGCCACCGGCGACTACCTCAAGGAGTTCAGCGACGCCAGCGACGCGCTCAAGGGCGCGATGGTGCAGGCGCAGGTGAAGTCCCGCGGTGAGGACGTGCAGTGCGCCTACGTCTCGGGCAGCACCGAGGACGTGAAGTCGATGGTCACCATGACGCAGTACCGGACCAACTTCACCCAGACCGAACCCGACCGGATGATGTTCGCGATCGAGATGACCCTCGAGAAGTCCGGCGACAAGTGGCTGGTGAGCAAGCTGGATTCGCCGCTGCTCAAGAACAGTGGCCAGGGCCAGGCGGGCGGCGGCGCCGCGGTGCCCGGCCAGCCCGCGCCGACGCAGGAGGCTCCGGCCCCGGCTCCGGCGCCCGGCAACTGATCGATCCGAGACGCCTCCGGCGGCAGCTGTGCGCTGCCCGCCGGAGGCGTTTTTCGTGCGGACCGTCCCGGTCGTGCCTGCCCGTCAGAACAGGGTGAGTGTTGCCGACGGTGTGGCCGGTTCGACCGGCTTCCCTGAGGTCCGCGGTCTGGGGGTCTCCGGCACCGAGGGCGGGCGGGCGGCGGCTTCGCGCGCGGCCGCGCCGGCCAGGGTGTCGGCCTGTTCGTTGAAGTAGTTGCCCACGTGGCCGCGGACCCAGCGGAAGCGCACCGGCCCTTCGCGGGTGGTGATCGCACGGTCGATCTGCTTGATGATCTCGACGTTCTTCACCGCGCCGCCGGTGGAGGTGCGCCACCCGTTGCGCCGCCAGCTGGTGATCCACTCGGACGCGCACTTGATGGCGTAGAGGGAATCGCTCTCGATGAGCATCGGCTCGGCGCCGGGGTGGGCGAGGATGGCTTCCAGTACCGCGCGTAGTTCGGCGATCTGGTTCGTTCCGGTGACCGCTCCCCCGCTGGCGGCCGGTCCCTGGTGGTTCACCCAGGCCCAGCCGATGGCACCACCGGGATTACGCAGGCAGGACCCGTCGGTGCTCACGATGATCATGACCGCCACCCTAGGCGATGCGGCCGACAAGATCGGTACCGTGGAATGCCTCTATCTCCCTTCGCAACCGCGACTCCGTCCGGCGCAGTGCCGATCTCGCGGCCGCGTCGACGAGGCCGTGGCACAGGCGGCCGAACACACCGCGTGGTGGTGGATAGTCGGCTTCGGAGGTCAGTACCGACCGTTCGTAGCCGAGTGGGTCGAACCGTAGGGTCACGGTTCCGTATACCCGCCCACGCAGGGTATACCCGATGACCGCGTTACGCCGGTATTCGGTGATCTCACAGCTGGATCGGACCGGAATCGCCCCGAGGAGACGGACTTTCATCGCGAAGGCGGCACCGAGCCCGCGATCGGGATCGCCGACGGGTTCGATCGCGCTGACGCCGGACATCCAGTGCGGAACGAACCGGAAGTTCTCGGCGTAGGCGAAGGCGACGTCGACGGGTGCGCCGACGTCGCACGCATACTTGATGTGGCCCATCGGACCTCCCTGATCACGGATGGGCACAAAAGTACTACAACTATCCTCTTTATTTGCCGATTTGCGCGTCAGAGCTGGTCGACGAGGTATTCCGCGATCGGCATCGCCGAGGTCGCCGCCGGTGACGGGGCATTGAGCACGTGGATCGACCGCGGCGTGCGCTCGATCAGGAAGTCGTGCACCAGACTGCCGTCGCGCAGCACCGCCTGGGCGCGGATCCCGGCCCGATGCGGCAGCAGATCGGCGACGGTGAGCTCCGGGCAGTACTTACGGCATTCGGCCAGGTAGCCGCGCTTGAACAGCGAATTGCGCAGCTCGCGCGCGCCGGTGCGAACGTGGGTGCGCGCGACCCGGTGGAAGCCGCGGAAACCCAGCACGTCGATGGCGTCGCGCGCGTTGACGCTGCCCTTGGCGTAGCCCTCGCGCGCGAGACCGAGCACCGCGTTCGGCCCGACGGTCAGCTCACCGTCGATGGTCGGGCTCAGATGCACGCCGAGGAACGGCAGCGCCGGATCGGGCACCGGGTAGATCAGGGTGCGGACCAGTCCGGCGCGTTCGGCGGGCAGCCGGTAGTACTCGCCGCGGAACGGGACGATGCGGAAGTCGGTGTGGATGCCCGCCTTGCGCGCCATCCGATCGGCCTGCAGACCGGCGCAGACCACCAGCGTGCGCGCGGTGATCGAGGTCGTCGGGCCGGAAATCGTGACGGTGGCGTCGGTTTCGCTGATCGCCTCGATCGGGGTGTCGAGCAGGACCCGCCCGCCCATGGCCGCGACCTGGTCGGCCATGGTCGCCGCGACCCCGGTGTAGTCGATGATGCCCGTGGCGGGTACGAACAGCGCGCCGACGCCGGTGATCCCGGGTTCGCGCCGCGCCAGCTCGGCGGCGTCGATGGCCTCGACGTCGACGCCGTTGGTGATCGAGCGCTCGTACAGCTCGCGCATTCGCGCCAGTTCGGCGGAGTCGGTGGCCACCAGCAGTTTTCCGCACTCGCGGAACGGAATGCCGTTGGCGGCGGCGAACTCCTTGGTCCAGCGCGCGCCCGCGCGGCACAACCGTGCCTTGAGACTGTCGGGCGGGTAATAGATTCCGGAGTGGATGACGCCGCTGTTGTGCCCGGTCTGATGCGCGCCGAGGGCGGATTCCTTCTCGACCAGCGCCAGGCTCGCGCCGGGGTACTTCGTCAGCAGGCGATGCGCGGTCGCCACGCCGACGATGCCGCCGCCGAGCACGCAGAAGTCGTACACACCGTCGCCGGTGCCGCCAGAACTCACACGCCGACGGTAGTCGGCGCCTGGCCGGCCGGTGACTCGGCCTGGTCGGCGGCCGGTTCCGCCGCCTCGTCGGTGGGTACGGTGCCCGGCTTCTGGACCCGCTCGACCCGCAGCGTGTGGCTGCCGAGCGCCGGGTCCGACAGCACGAACACCAATTCGCCGCGGCGCGTGTCGAGTTCGGTGCGCAGCGCGGTGACGCCCGCCGGATCCGCCGTCACGCCGAGGTATTTGGACGCGATGGTCACCACGTTGGTGTCGACGGTGAACGAGATCGTGTCGGTGCGCGCCGGCGCGACCTGCGCGCCGACATAGGTGGTACCGATCCGCAGTCGCCCGGCCAGGGTCGAATCATTCGGCGCCACAGCGGTGGTGGAACGCTGCGTCGTCACCGGGGTCTGGGCCGGCGCGGCGACGGCCCGCTCGGTGAACGCGGCCAGCTGGACGAACTCGCTGCTCGAGCGCGGCGATCCGCCCTCGGCGAGCGCGGGCTGATGCCCTCCCGGTGCGGGTGGCTGGCCGGGTTCCGCGTGTTCCCGGGTGGGCGCGGGGGCGAGGTCGGGCATGTTGTTGACGATGTAGGCGCCCGCGGCGACGGTCAGGCAGAGACTGGCCGCCCCGGCGACGACAGTGGCGGACAGACGCGCGATCTGCGCAGGTCGATGTGCGGTCATGATGCGGGTCCTTCCTGTGCCTGTGGGTGTACCCGAGGGGACGGGGCCCGCATCGTTGAAAGCCACGCGCTGATTTCCACGGTACGGGGTGCTAGCTGGAGTTAGCACTCTCCGAAGGATGTGATCAGGCACACACCTGGACACGCGACCTATACACCCTGGTCAGCGCGCTTCCATTCGGCCGTGGTTGTTTCTCACATCACCCGATGGGTAACCCAAGGGAGCAGGCGAGCGTCATTCGCGACTGCCACGGAGGTCCAACCCCCGGCCAACGAAGTCCGGGGCAGTCGGCACGAATGGCGCTCAGAGACTGGCGCTCGCCTGTTCCTTCGTCGTCACGCGAACTGGCCCGCTTCGCGGCCGGGTCCGGGCGGGCCCGCGAACGCCTGCGCGATGCTCAGCCAGTGCTCGGCGTCGGGCCCCTCGGTGACGAGCGCGGTATCCTCGCGATGGCGCCGCTGGGTCGCTACCAGGCAGAAGTCGAGCGCGGGGCCGGTGACGCGCTGCTTCGCGTCCTCGGGTCCCCAGGTCCACAGGCTGCCGTCGGGTGCGGTCAGTTCCACCCGGAATTCCTCGCTCGGCCCGGACTCGCCGTGCACGGTGTAGGCGAAGTTCCTGGTGCGGACGCTGATGTGGGCGACGGTGCGCAGCCGCGCGGTGGGCGTGCGGTCGACGCCGAGCGCGTCGGCCACGTCCTGGCCGTGCGCCCAGGTCTCCATGATGCGCGCCGAGATCATCGATGCCGGGCTCATGGGCGGCCCGAACCAGGGCAGCTTGGTGCCCGCGGGTACGGCGGCCAGCGCGCTGATCAGCGCGGCGCGGCCGGTGCGCCAGCGTTCGAGCAGTTCGGCGGGTGGGGTCTTCGCGACCTCCTCGGCGGCCTCGTCGACGAAGGTGAACATCTTCGGGGCCGCTTCGGTGAGCAGTTCGGTGAAGGTCTCGCCGTCGGTGGCGGCGATCACCGAGACCTCGTCGGTCCAGGTCAGGTGGGCGATCTGGGTGGTGATGTCCCAGCCGGGCGCCGGGGTGGCGGTGCGCCACTGTTCGGCGGTCAGCGGTGCGACGAGGTGTTCCAGATCCGCGCATTCGGCGGCGAAGTCGTCGAGCAGCGGTGCGAGGTCAGCCATCTGTTCCCTTGCCGATCGTGGCGCGACCAGGTCCGGTCCGCCTCGTCACCAAGAATCTCAGCGGGCCGAGAAAAATGCAAGCATGCGTGCTTGTTATTCGTCGGCTACCAGCCGAAGGTGATCAGATGGACGGCGCCGACACCGAGGCCGAGCACGCCGCCGTGCAGGTAGAGCAGCCACGCGTCCTGCTCCACCGAGGCGTAGAACATCTCCATGAACTCCCCCGGCGTCAGCTTCTGCAGCTTGCGCCCGGCGAAGGCGTCGATCTTCTTCGCCTGCTCGAGGACGAACTTCTCGTCGTCGACCATCCCCGGCGCCAGGCTCAGGCCGGCGCCCGCCCCGGCGAGGGCCAGGTTGTCGTAGCCCTTGCGCCCGATCGCGGCCCGGACCATGAAGGCCGTCGGCCCGAGCTGCTCGCGGATCTCCTCGGCGACCACCCGCTCGATGAGCTGCTTGGTCTTGTCCCCGTTCGGCCCCGCGAGCAGCTCGTTCGACAGGTTCTCCACGGTCAGCACCTGGTAGGCCAGGATGTGGGCCAGGTCGGTCGCCGCCTGCGGCTGCCGCTTGGCCAGCAGCGCCTGGCGCCACAGGTACTTGTAGCGCGGCTGTGGATCGCCCGGCTCGAACACCATCTTGATCGCGATCATGTTCACGATCACGCCGATCGCGGCCGAGGCCAGCAGCACGATCACCCACGCGGGCACCAGGCCCCAGTACGGAATCTGCGGATGCACGTGCAGGTACAGCGCCAGCGCGAGGCCGAACGGCGCGCCGAGCAGACCGATCCGCACCATGAACCTCAGTTCCGGGGCCGCGATGGTCGTGGTCAGGTCCTTGAGAATCGACGGGTTCTTCTCCAGGTACCGGATGACGAAGTTCTTCACGTCGAGCAGCTGGTCGATGTTGTCGCCGAGACTGGTGAACGCGCGTCTGCACAGCGCGGGCAGCTGCCGGTCGACACGCTGGTACACGGCCTGCTTCACCGGTCGCGGCAACGACCGCCACAGATCGGGGTTCTCCCGGTACATGATCTCGTCGACGATGGGCTGCACCTGATCGCGCGCCCGTTCGGCGAGATAGTCGCCGATCCCGTCCAGGTCGAGTTCGTGGATGAAGTCGCGGGGGCTGCCGATGCGCATCAGCGCCTTGTCCACGCAGATGCTGGCCATCTTCTCGGAGCGGGCCGGGATGAAGCCCTGGAAACCGAGCCTACGGCCGTCACCGGAGAACGTGGGCAGCACCTGCACCCGGCGCGGCAGGTACGGGTAGAGCACGTGCAGCATCGGCACGCGGAAGCCCTTGAACTCGATCGGCCAGAACAGCATGAGCACGCCGGTCCAGTTGGTGAGCCACCCGGCCAGCGCGGCGAAGATCGGGAAACTGATCAGCTCGACGACGAATTTCGACTGGCCCGTCAGCTCTTCCCAATCGATGAAGAGTCCGGAGGCCAGTGTGGTCATCGAGGAGCCCCCTAGTGCTGACGCGCGAAAACGTGAAGAACGTGAGGATAAGGCAATCACATTCTGACCGGTCGCGACGGGGTGTCAACGGCGGAACGGTCTGTCCTGGGCGATTCGCCCTCGGCGCGGCGATAGGCTGGGAGTGCTGATCGAACCGATATCCGCGTCACCCGTTCTTGCCGCCGTCGCACGCAGAGGGAGTCGTCGTGAGCAGTGTTCCGCGCAATCATCTCGATCGTCCGGTCGCCGTCGTCGGGGCGGGCACCCTGGGCAGACGGATCGCCCTGATGTTCGCCACCAGAGGCGGGCTGGTTCGCATCACCGATCCCGGCGCCGAGCAGGGCGCCGCGGCGGTGGCCTTCGTCGAGGAACAGCTCCCCGACGTGGCCGCGAAGGTGCCTGGCGGTTCTCCCGGCACGGTCGAGTACGTGCCGGATCAGGCCACCGCCGTGGCGGGCGCGTGGCTCGTCGTGGAAGCCGTACCCGAGGTGCTCGAGCTGAAGAAGAAGATCTTCGCCCAGCTCGAGGGCGACGCCGATGCCGACGCGATCCTGGCGTCGAATTCCTCGTCGTACGCCAGCCGGTTGTTCACCGAGGGGCTGGCGACGGCCGACCGGATGCTCAACACGCATTTCTACATGCCGCCGGGTTCGACCGTGCTCGACGTGATGTCCGACGGCGTGACCTCGCCGGAGATTCTGGAATTCGTGCTGAAGACGTTCCCGGACTACGGATTACATCCGTTCCTGGTCCGCAAGGAGAGCACCGGCTTCATCTTCAATCGCATCTGGGCCGCGATCAAACGCGAAGCGCTGGAGGTGGTCTACGAGGGCGTGTCGGTCCCGAAAGACGTCGACGAGATGTTCGCGCGCAATTTCGGCACGCGGGCCGGGCCGTTCCGGATGATGGACCAGGTCGGCCTCGACGTCGTCCTCGATATCGAGGAGCACTACGCGAAGGAGAACCCGCACCTACCCGCGGGCCCGCGCGAACTCCTGCACCGCTACGTGGACGCGGGCAAGCTCGGCGTGAAGACGGGCGCGGGCTTCTACGACGACTACCCGAAGCCGAACCGATGACCGAGCTGCTGCTGGCGCTGGACCTGAAAGCCCGTGCGATGCACGCGGTGTCGCTCGGCACCGGCGCGCTGCGCACCGTCGTCGACGGTCTGGACGAGTTTCCCGACGGCGTGGTCGTCGACCAGCTGCGCGGCCATATCTACTGGACCAATATGGGCAGGCCCGATCCCGGCGCCGCGCCGGGCGCCGAACCGGAGTTCTTCACCCGCAACGGCTCGATCGAGCGGGTCGACCTGGACGGCGGCAACCGCACCACGATCGTGCCGGTCGGGGCGTTCACCACCGGCAAGCAGCTCACCGCCGATTTCGAATCGGGCCGCCTGTACTGGTGCGACCGCGAGGGCATGGCGGTGCTCAGTTGCGATCTCGACGGCGCAGACCTGCGCCCGATCGTGGTCACCGGCCGGGGCGAGGCGGACGCGCGGGTGATGCGGAACTGGTGTGTCGGGATCTGTCTGGATATGGATCGGCGCCTGGTCTATTGGACGCAGAAGGGCGCGGCCAAGGCGGGTGATGGCCGCATCTTCCGCGCCCCGATCGACCTGCCCGCCGGCGCGGGCCCCGCCGATCGCACCGACCTCGAGTTGTTGTGGCAGGACCTGCCGGAGCCGATCGACCTGGAACTGCACGGCCCGGGCCATCTGGTCTGGACCGACCGCGGCGCCGCACCGCACGGCAACGCGCTCTACGCGGCCACCGTGCAGCCCGAGGTCGGCACGCCGAAGGTGCTCTCGACCGGCTATCGCGAGGCCATCGGGTTGGCCGGTCTCGGCAGTGCCTTCTACGTGAGCGACCTCGGCGGCTCGATCCGATTCGTCGACGTCGGCCGCGGCACCGATACCGAATTGGTCCGGATCGGCAATCCGCTGACCGGTCTCGCCCTGGCCGACCTCTAGGGCGTCTCCGCGCGCAGGACCACGTGGATCGCGATCGTCACGCAGCGCCCGATCAGGAACTCCGGCGCCCGCAGGCCGAGCAGGCGGCGATCGAGCACGGCCTCCGCGCTCACCGTCACGGTGTCGGCGCCGAGCGAGAACTTGGTGACGGTGAAGACCAGCGGCACGGGGGGGGCCCCGCCCCCCGGCCCCCCCCCCCCCCCCCCCCCGCCCCCCCCCCAGGCGGCCCCCGGCCGCGGGCCCCCGGGCGCGGGGCGGCCCCCCAGTGGCGCGGG
>NZ_JARWOJ010000059.1 GCF_029868625.1 Nocardia neocaledoniensis
GGTCCGCGTCGATCAGTGCCCAGCTCATGGCGGTGAGCAGCGGGGCGAGCGCTTTCGCCGGGACCGTCGCGTGGTGGTCGCCGATGCTGCTGACCACCGCGAAGATCGAGACCGCGCGGATGAGGAACTGCCGCGACTGCACGGCCATGGTGGAGATCTCGGGATCGACGGCCAGGCCGGCGTCCCCGGCGACCTTGTCGATCTCGTAGTGGTCCTTCCCGCCCATCCACCCCCCCCCCCCCCCCCCCCGCCCCCCCCGCGCGCGGGGGGGCCCGCCGGCCCCCGCGCCGTGTTCGCTCAGAACCGGTCTTCGTCGGCGTCGCGTTCGTCCTCGTGGACCGCGCCGATGACCTCGGGCGTGGATTCGCCGAGGGGGCCGGTGAGGTCGTCGTTGCCGGTGCGGCTCTGGTACGGCTGCACGGTGCGGCCGTGTTCGTCGTCGTTGTTGCGCTGACCGCCCGCGCCAGCGCCGCCACCCATGAAGCCCGAACCGCTGGTGCCGGTGCCCGTCGTGGTGCCGAGGCCGGTACCGGTGCCGAGACCCGCGGTCATCACCCGGCCGCCGGGCACGGTCGCGCCGGGCACAGCGGTGGTGGCCTTGGGCGTGCCGGTGCTCGGAGTGCCGCCGCCGGTGCTGCCCCCCGAGCCGCCGCGCGCGGTGCCGAGCGCGCCGAGCGCGGCACCGCTGCCGCCACCGGAACCGCCCGTGCCGCCCGTACCGAGTCCGGCCGCCGAGGTCGAGCCCGGCGTGGTGGTGGGCGAACCCGTGCTGGCCGCGGCGGCGGTGGTGTCGTCGCCGGTGCCGGTGAGCGCGCTCTCGGCCTGGGTGAGCAGCGGTTCGCCGATGTTCTCCGACACCGCGGACAACGCTTCCTCCGGCGAGGGGAGGCCGCTCTGCGCCGCGAGCTGGGACACCGCGCCGTTGAGCTGGGCGGTGTGCCCGGCCAGCTGCCCGCGGGTGGTGTTGACGACCGTGACCGCCGACCCGAGGTGCTCGGTGGCCAGGCCGATGAGCGTGGCCTGGGTGGGCGGCAGCATGATCGTCGGCGCGAGCGCGGTGGCCTGCGCGGCGAAGGTGGTGGCGATCGCCGAGAGCTGCGCGTTGCCCGACTGGACCACGGCGGCGGCCTGCTCGGTGAGGGCGGCGATGTCGAAGCCGCGCTGACTGGTCTCCTGGCCCTCCACCTGCGCCTGCTGGCTGGCGGTGGTCGCCGCGTCGGCGGACTCGCCCTCCCACAGCTGCTGCACCGTCTTCAGCCCGCCCTGGGCCACGGTCATCGCCGATTCGATCAGCGAGGACGACTGGCTCAGGATGCTGGTGGGGTCGAGCGAGCCGAACACACCGGTGCCGAAACTGTTGAGCAGCTGCAGGATCGGGTCGAACAGCGAGTCGATTCCCGGTAGTGCGGGGATCGAGATCCCGTTCATCAGCGCGGCGACCGGGTCCTCGGTCATGGTGGTCGCGGCGGCCGAGTTCGCGGCGCCGCCGGAGGTGCCGGTGCCGCCGGTCGACGCGCCGGTGAAGGCGCTCTTGGCCTGATCGAACGCGGTCTGCGCGGCGGCCAGCGCTGGTCCCGCGGCCTGACCGAAGGCGGTCTGGGCGCCGCTCAGCGCCGCCGACGCGTCGGCGGAGACGCCGGAGAGGATGTCCTGGGCATCGACGTCGCCGGTGCCGAGACCGGACAGCCCCGACAGCCCCGCCGGCGAGACAGCCGCCTGCTGGGTCTCCTCGGTGATCTTCTGCGCGAGGGTGAAGACCGGATCCTCGGCGGTGGCCACGTCCTCGGGCAGCTGCATCAGCGGCACGTCGAGGATGGCCTGCTCGGTGTAGTCGACGGGAACCGCGCCCAGCGCCGACTGCGTCGCGGCGTCGGCGGTGGCCATGGCGGTGTCGGGCGTGATCACGCCCGAATCGCCGGTGCTCAGCGGCTTCATGCCGCGCCTCCGATCCCGGCGGCCTGGCGGGCGAGATCGGCGGCGTTGGCCACGTCGGTCGCGTCGAACTGCACCGACGAGGTGAACGCCGCGTCGGACAGCTTGGAGAACTTCGCGGACAGGTCGTTGATGTCCTTGGCCTGCAGGGCCTGCGCGACCGCGAACATCGCCAGGTAGTCGGCGCCGATGAGCCCGAACACCGGGGTCATCGCGGCGACATTGGCCGCCGCGTCGTTGATGCCCGCCGCGGCGATATCCCCCGCCACTGCGGCATTCGTCCCCGCGAACGCGGCGACGGCATCGGTCTGCACCGAGAGATCGGTCATGCGAATCCCCCAACTCGTCGTGAAAAGGCTGCTCTGAGACCGCGATCGGAGGCCGCGAAACTCCCGACGCGGCCGCCCGAGGGCGCAGTGCGCCAAATATAGCCGAATACCCCGACCCGGATCGACCCGTGCCGCCTCCGATCTGCGGGATTCACTTTCAAAACTAGAACATGTTCTATATCCTCGGCGGAATGAAGGTCGCAGTGACCGGCGCAGCCGGCTACCTCGGTTCCAACCTGATCCCGCAGCTCCTCGAGCGAGGCCACGAAGTGGTGGCCATCGACCGTGCCGCGCCGACCGTGTCCGATCCCGCCGTCACCTGGGTCTCCGGTGACGTGCTCGATCCGGCGTCGATGCGCACGGCCCTGGCGGGCGCCGAGGTCGTCTACCACCTGGTCGCGTTGATCACGCTCGCGGAGAAGAACGATCTGGCGTGGCGGGTCAACACCGAAGGGGTGCGGGTCACCGCGGAGGCGGCGCTCGAGGTCGGGGTGCGCCGCTTCGTGCACACCAGCTCCATCCACGCGTTCGACCAGTACCGGGCGTCGCACATCGACGAGACCACCGTCCGCTCAGCGGATCCGGGCCTGCCGGTGTACGACCGGTCCAAGTGGGCGGGCGAGCAGGAGCTGCGCACGGTGATCGAGCGCGGCCTGGACGCGGTGATCGTCAACCCGACCGGCGTCTACGGTCCGGTCGACCATCCCGACCGGCTCTCGCGCCTCAACAGCGTCACCGCCGAGGCGATGCGCGGCCGGACGCCGGTGATGATCGGCGGCGGCTTCGACCTGGTGGACGTGCGCGATGTCGCACACGGCCTGATCCTGGCGGGCGAGAAGGGCCGCACCGGCGAGAACTACCTGCTCGGCGGCCATATGACCACGCTGCTCGACCTGTGCAGGATGGCCGCGGCGCGCACCGGCGCCAAGGGACCGCGCTTCGCGATTCCGGCCAAGGCCCTCGGCGCGGTCCTGCCGATCGTGGAGCCGATCGGCAAGCGCTTCGGGTCCGACATCCTGTCCAAGGCCGCGCTCGGCGCCATCCTGTCGGCCCCGATCGTCGACCACGGCAAGGCCGAGCGCGAACTCGGCTACCGCCCGCGCCCCACCGCCGACACCGTCGCCGACCTGGTCGATTTCCTGCGCGCCCCGCGCACCGCTTGATCACCGACCCCTACGCCGCGGCCGTCACCGCCGCGCGGACGATCTCCGCGGTCGCCCGCTGTCCCGCGGCGTTGGGGTGCACCGGCGTGGCGTTGGGCTCGCCGGGAACCAGCGGTTCGATCCACCGCGTGCCTGGGTCTCGGCACGCGTCGTGGCCGATGCTCGGGGTGTAGATGTCGAGGTAGCTCGCGCCGTTGGCTTCGGCCTGGCGCCGCAGGGCGGCGTTGAGCTCGCGCTGCACGCCCCGCGCGTAGGCGAGGTCGCCGGTACTCAGGGGAATCCGCGGATAGCAGCGGCCGGATTCCGGGAGTACTGCCGGATACCCGAGGACATGGACGCGCGCGTTCGGCGCGCGCTCCGCCACCTCGGCGATGGCGGCGCCCATCGCGGGTTCGTAGGCGGCGATGTCGTCGGTGAACCGCGACCCCCACGCGTCACGGCACGGCGCGCCGACATCGGCGGCGTTCCCGAGATTCAGCGCGACGCACGACAGCACCATGGTCTGGAACAGATTCCCGTCGTTGCCGCCGAGCTGATAGGTGACGATCCCCGTCCGCGCCGACAAGGCGTCGAATTGTGGTGGCTGATCGGCGTATTGAGCGGTGCGCAGGTGCGCGGTGGCCGCCGACGCACAGCTGACATCGTCCAGCTCCCACCCCGTCGCCGCGGCCAAATGATGCGGATAGTTCGCCGCCGACCGCGTACACAGCGGCGGGCTACCGGGAACGGGATCGAGCAGACCGGGCGCGGCGGTATAGGAGTCTCCGAGCGCGACATAGCTCACCCCGGGTACCGAATCGGCACCGGGAAACAACAGCCCGAGCGCGAGTTGCGCAACGGCCGCGGCCACCACCGGCCTTCTCATCGTGCACGCTCACCGAGACACCGCCGAGCCGAATGGCCCGCCACCTGCGATTCTACGCGCGCACCAGGCTTCGCGGCCGACCTGCATGCCAGGATCTAGGCCATGCGTCCACAGCTGACCGCCGAAGCCGTTGTCGAGGGGTGGAAGGCACGACTGGTCGCGCTCGCGGCCACCCCGGAGTACGTCTTCGTCGACACTCCACAGGAATTGATCGACCGGCATCGTGCCCGTCTCGTCACCTTCGAAGGCTGTACCAGCGCCGAGCTCGAGACGATCGAGGCACGGGTGGGCGGACGGTTTCCCGAGGTGTTCCGCCAGTATCTGCTGACGCCGCCGTCGTACTCACCCATCAGGGCTACACGTTCGACTATGTGCGCGCGATCGGCGGGTTCGACCAGCCGGTCATGCGATGGTCCGACTCCGAGCCGCACCTCGACGCCCAGTGCTCCCCCTCGTTCACCCACTATGTCGAGGCGCATCTACGCCTGATGGAGCACAACAACCGCACCACCCGCGAACGAGGCGGCCACTACCGCACCCTCTTCCCCGGTGGCGGTGAACGAGAAGTCCATCCGGCGCTCAATTCCGGCGACCGCCCACTCGACGGCCGACAGGCTTGACATCTTTTCGAACACATGTTCGACTCGGGGAGTGCGGTGGCAAGCGCAGGCCCTGGATGTCGAGGACGGCGCCCTGCCCGGGTTGACCCGGGCGGGGCTGGTTCGTTCCGTCCGCACGCCCGAGTTCGACGGTGTCACCTTCCACGAGGTGCTGTGCAAGAGCGCGCTGAACAAGATGCCGGAGAGTTCGTCGCTGCCGTTCCGCTGGACGATCAATCCGATGCGCGGGTGCACGCACGCCTGCCGGTACTGCTTCGCCCGGAGCAGCCACGAGTACCTCGATCTGGACGCGGGCCGGGACTTCGACTCCCAGATCGTGGTGAAGACCAATGTCGCCGCGGTCCTGCGCCGCGAACTCGCCCGCCGGTCCTGGCGGCGCGAGGCGGTCGCCCTCGGCACCAACACCGACCCGTATCAACGGGCCGAGGGCCGATACCGGTTGATGCCGGGCATCATTCGCGCCCTCACCGACGCGGACACGCCCTTCTCGATCCTCACCAAGGGGCCGCTGCTGCGCCGCGATCTGCCGCTGCTCACCGAGGCGGCCCGGCGGGTGGAGGTCAGTGTCGCCGTCTCGATCGCGATCCTCGACATGGACCTGCACCGTGGCCTCGAACCGGGAACGCCCGCGCCACGCGCGCGCCTGGACCTGGTGCGTGCCCTCGCCGACGCCGGTTTCGCGGTCCATGTGATGGTGGCGCCGGTGATCCCCTGCCTGACCGACAGCAAGGCCCACCTGGACGCCCTGTTCGCCGCGATCGCCGAGGCGGGGGCCACCAGCGCGGTCGCCTTCCCCATGCATCTGCGCGGCAGCACCCGCGACTGGTTCCTCGGCTGGCTCGGCACCGAACACCCCGCCCTGATGCGCCGCTACCGCCAGCTCTACGGCCGCGGCGCCAACGTCACCCCGGCCTACGCCACCTGGTTACGGGAGCGCGTGAATCCCCTGCTGGACGCCTACGATCTGCGCCGCCCCCAGGGCCGCACGACACCGGCGACGCCGACACCCGCCCCGGCCGACCCTCAACTCGCCCTGTTCGGATGAGTTCAGGGCACCGCACCCCGACGACGACCGCACGGTCCCACTCACACGAGCGCGGCGACCTCTGAGTCGGTGAGCACCACCGGGGACACGGCGTCCTTCTCCCGCACCAGGCGCACACCGCGATACAGCGGCCGTTCGCCCAGGGCCGCGTCTCGGGCCTCGGCCCGCAACTGCTGCACCAGCACCTCCGAGACCGACACGGCGGCGGCCAGTTCGCTCGCGGCCAGCGCGTCGGCGAGCGTGCGCAGCCCGAGCAGGTGCAATTCGCGACCGCTCCCGGCGTCGGTGTACATGGCGAGCGGGATCAGCTGGATCTCGGCGCCAGCGGTCACCTTCAGCACGATCCGGCTCAGCCTGCCGGGGAACACCAGCAGTTGCACACCGGTCGCGTCGGCGAGGTCGACGCGTCGCTCACCGAACAGCCGGTGCGCGCGGATCACGGTGCCGCTCAACCACATCCGCCGACGGCGGAACGCGACGACATAGCCGATGGTCGGCACGGCGACGACCAGTCCGAGGACGATCGCGTACGGCCAGCTCAGCCACACCGCCGACACCAGCGTCACCACGATGCCCGCACCGAGCGCGGCCAGCGCGAGCCCGCGCAACATCGGCGCGAACACCTCCGGCGCCACCAGGTCGATGCCGACCGGTTGCGCCGCGGACTTCCCGTCCACCCTGTCCCTCTCCACCCCGTCCCGGGCCCGCCCGGCCCCCGGGGGGGGGGGGGGGAGACCCCCCCCCCGCCCCCCGGGCCAGGGGGGCCCGCGGCGGGGGCGCCCCCCCCCCCCCCCCCCCGCCCCCCCCCGCCCCCCGCGGCGTACTTTCCCCGCCCCCGCGAACCGCCGGGCTCAGTGTCCGAGCGCGGTGCGCAGCACCCCGACGACCTCACCGAGCGGCACCTGGCGCTGCTCGCCGGTGCCCATCTCCTTGACCCCGATCGCGTGCTCCTCGAGATCGCGGTCGCCGAGCACCAGCGTGTACTTCGCGCCGGACCGGTCGGCGCCCTTCATGGCGCCCTTCATCCCGCGTCCGCCGTAGGCCAGGTCGACGCTGATGCCCGCGCCACGCAGGTCCCCGGCGAGCGCGACCAGTCGCGCCTTGGCGGCGTCGCCGAGGGCGATGCCGTAGACCTGGCAGCGCGCCGGGTCGGCGGCCGTCTTGCCCTCGGCCGCCAGCGCCAGCACCGTGCGGTCGACGCCGATGCCGAAGCCGATGCCCGACAGCGGCTGCCCGCCGAGTTCGGCCATCAGCCCGTCGTAGCGGCCTCCGCCGCCGATACCGGACTGCGCGCCGAGCTGGTCGTGCACGAATTCGAAGGTGGTCTTGGTGTAGTAGTCCAGGCCGCGGACCATGCGCGGGTTCACCACGTACGGCACGCCGAGCGCGTCGAGGTGCGCGAGCACCTGCTCGAAGTGGGTCTTGGCCGACTCGGAGAGGTGGTCGATCATCAGCGGCGCGTTCGCGGTGAGCTCGCGAACCTCGGGCCGCTTGTCGTCGAGCACGCGCAGCGGGTTGATCTGAGCGCGGCGGCGGGTCTCCTCGTCGAGCGGCAGGCCGAACAGGAACTCCTGCAGCAGCTCGCGGTACTGCGGCCGGCAGGTCTCGTCGCCGAGCGAGGTGATCTCGAGCCGGAAACCGTCCAGGCCGAGGCCGCGGAAACCGGCGTCGGCCACCGCGATGACCTCGGCGTCGAGCGCGGGATCGTCGACACCGATCGCCTCGATGCCCACCTGCTGCAACTGCCGGTAACGGCCCGCCTGCGGACGCTCGTAGCGGAAGAACGGTCCGGCGTAGCAGAGCTTGAGCGGCAGCTGGCCGCTCTTGTCGAGCCCGTGCTGGATGACCGCGCGCATCACGCCCGCGGTACCTTCGGGCCGCAGGGTGAAGCTCTCGCCGTTGCGGTCGGCGAAGGTCCACATCTCCTTGCTCACCACGTCGGTCGATTCGCCGACACCCCGGGCGAACAGGGCGGTCTGTTCGAAGATCGGCAGCTCGATATGTCCGTACCCGGCCAGTCGGGCGGCGCCGATCAAGCCGTCGCGCACGGCGACGAACTCGGCCGATCCGGGCGGCACGTAATCCGGGACCCCCTTCGGGGCGGTGAAGCTGCTGGTCTTGGTCACGATCATCCAGTTTTCCCCACGGGCGCCCCCGGAGTCCAACCGGTTACCCTCTAGACGAATTCGACGACACGGGAGGAACGCGGTAGTGCCGAGCAATGAACAGCGACGGGCGGCGGCCAAGCGCAAGCTGGAGCGTCAGCTGGTACGACGGGCCGAGCAGGAGAAGAAGCGCAAGCGCCTCATGATCGCGGGCTCGGTCCTCGGTGTCATCGTGGTCGCGGCCGCCGTGACCGGCGTGTACTTCCTCACCAAGAGCGAGGACGAGAGCACGGCCGCCGAATCGTCGTCGCAGGTGCCGACGACCACGTTCGTCAACACCCCGCTCGACCTCCCCGGCCCGCCGCCCCCGGCCGCCAAGCCCGCCACCGTCGACTGCGCCTATCCGGCGAGCACCGAGCCCGCCGCGAAGCCGGTCAACGCGCCGGCCACGACCTCGGTCGCGACCGACGGTCCCGAGGTCAAGGTCGCGATCGACTCCACCCAGGGGCCGATCGGGCTGACGCTCAACAGCGCCCAGGCGCCGTGCACGGTCAACTCGCTGGTGAGCCTGGCCGGCCAGGGCTACTTCGACAAGACCAGCTGCCACCGCATCGTGGCCAGCCCCGGCTTCGGCATCCTGCAGTGCGGTGACCCGCAGGCCAGCGGCATGGGCGGCCCGGGCTACACCTTCGACAACGAGTACCCGACCGACGTGTTCCCCGCGGGCGATCCGGCGCTCGAGCAGCCGGTGAACTACAAGCGCGGCCTGGTCGCGATGGCCAACGCGGGCACCTCGCCCGAGGGCAAGGGCACCAACGGCAGCCAGTTCTTCCTGGTCTTCGGTGACACCCAGCTGCCCCCGAACTACACGATCTTCGGCACCATCGACGAGGCGGGCCTGGCGACGCTGGACAAGGTCGCCGGCGCGGGCGTGAAGGGTGGCGCCGAGGACGGCGCACCCGCCATGCCGATTTCGTTCAACACGGTCAAGGTGGCCTGAGACCGCCCACAGACCCCGGACGGGGGGGGGGGGGCCCGCGCCCGGGCCCCCGCCGGGGGGTGGGGGGGGTGGGGGTGGGGGGGTGGGTGGATGGGTGCTACGCGGACCGCAGCACTGGGGGGGGCGGGGGGGGGGGCGGGAG
>NZ_JARWOJ010000060.1 GCF_029868625.1 Nocardia neocaledoniensis
GTGAAATCGGCGGTGGTGATGGAACAGCTCGGCGCCACCACCCGCGTCGCCTTCGACAAGACGGGCACGCTCACCCGGGGCACCCCCGAGCTCGTGGAGATCCATCCGCTCCCCGGCGCCTCGACTCCCCCCCCGGCCGGCTCGCCCCCCCCGTCGTCCCCCCCCCCGCCGCCCCCGCGCCGGCCGCGCCCGGCCCCGCGCGGGCGCAGGAACACGATGGCAGGCCGTTCCTTGTCCGGGTGCGGGCGGGCCAGTGCCCGCAGATCCGCGGTGCTGCCGCCCGCGACGATCGCGAGGAACTGTGCCTCGATCAATCCGTTGCTCGCGGTGTTCTTCGAGAAGATCTTGTCGCGCAACACTTCTGCGGCCACGTCACGCAACGCGGGATAGTCGAGGTCGGGAAAGAGCGCGCCCCGGTGCGCGAATCGTTCCCGCCGCGCGGCCATCTCGACCGCGAAGCGCAGCAGTCTGCTCTCCCTGGCCCCGGGCAGCCACCCCATCAGGCGCACCAGATCGGCGCCGCGGCTACGGCTTTCGGGCCGGACCGCGTCCAGGTCCATCGGCGTGCAGTCCAGCAGCACCGCGACCAGGCGCCGGTCGCTGCCGAGGTGGATGTGCCGCGCCACCTCGAGCGCGACCACCCCACCCATGCTGTGCCCGACCAGCACGATATTGCGCACGTTGCCGTACCTGGCGGCCCGCACGATCATGTCGGCGATCACCTTGGTGTCGATACCGGCGTTGTCGTAGCGCACCGCCCACACCACGCCGAACCTGCTCAGCGCGGGCAGCGCCTTCGCGGTCGGCGTGGCGTCGAGCCCGCCGAGCCCGACCAGGTCGACGACGGCGGTGTCCCAGTCACGCGCGTCGGCGGGCAGATGCGCGGGCAGCAGGGCCGGGTCGGTGCGGGCCAGGCGTTCGCGTTCGGGGGCCACGTCGTGCACCCAGTACTGCACGAACACGAGCAGCGCGACCAGCAGGACACCGAGTGATCGCAAGGCCACCAGCCTGGTTCGGCGCCAGCGCCGCCACCCGTGGCCGAGGCGGGTTTCCCGCAGCCGGGCCCGCCGTCGCGTCTCGTCGTAGTCCGCGACGGTGGACGGATGTCTGTCGATCGACGACATTCCTCCACTGTAGGAGCGGGTATCGGCCGGGGGCTCGTGTCGATCCCGTGACGGACGCTCACCGCGTTTCGTAGCGTCGCGCGTAGCTCGTCGGCGGTTCGCCGAAGATCGTCCGGAAGTCCCGGCTGAGGTGGGCCTGGTCGGCGTAGCCGAGTTCGGCGGCGGTGGCGGACCAGTCGACGCCGCCGCCCGCGTCGAGCCGTGCGGTGACCTCGTGCAGGCGGTAGCGGCGCACCACCCATTTCGGGCCGATGCCGACGTGGTCGGCGAACAATCGCTGGAGCCCGCGCACGCTCAGCCCGAACCGTTCGGCGATGGCGTCGACCCTGGTGACGCCCGGGTCGGCGGCGATCGTGTCGACCACCTCGGCGGCGAGTTCGGCCTGCGGGTCGGGGGCGGGCAGGCGGGCCGAGAGGAACTGTTCGATCGTGGCGACGCCGGCGGTGGGCGGCAGCTCGGCGCCGAATACCGCTGTGGCATCGACGGTCCGGTCCCGCAGCTGAGCCACCGGCGCGCCGAGGAACGGACGGAACATGCCGGGCCGGAACGCGACACCGAACACCGAACCAGTCCCCGAGAGCTCGCGGTACACGTGCGACGAGGACGGTCCGTGCAGCTCGGCGCGGCCGTCGCGGAAGCTCAGGTGCACGTTCGGCAAGGGCACCACCAGCTGCCGGTACGGCCGTTCGTACTGCCAGGTGGCCGACCAGTACCGGGCGACATAGCGCGCCAGCTCCCCGCCGGGCGCCGCGAACTCATGGCGCTGCGCCGCGCGCCAGGCACCACCGAGTTCCCGCGGATCGCGCTCCACGCGGCGAGTGTATGTCGCGTTTGTTCAAGACAGCCCGGGCCGCCGGGTGGTTGTCTCGAACCATGTCCGAAACCGAACGGGTGGCGACCGCCGCCGAACCGCTGTCGAAGATCCTGCGCACGATCACGCCGGATCTGCTCACCGTCCCGACGCCGTGCGCCGAGTTCGACGTGCGCGCCTTGCTCAACCACCTGCTGTTCTGGGGCCCGTCGCTGGTCGGCGCGGCGCGCAAGCAGGCGGTCGCCCCGCCCGCGGCCACCGAATCCGACATCGATCTCACCTCGGACGACTGGGCCGCCGCCCTCGACACCCACCTCGACGAGCTCGCCGCCGCCTGGCGCGATCCCGCGGCCTGGCAGGGCGTCACGCACATGGGCGGCCCGACCGAGCTGCCCGCGCCACTGGTCGGCGGCATGGTCGTCGGCGAACTGATCCTGCACGGCTGGGACCTCGCCCGTGCCGTCGACGCCACCGTCTCGTGGGACGACGACCTGCTCCGCTACGCCCACACCGAGACCGCCGCGTCGGCCGAGCAAGGCCGCGCCATGGGCATCTACGGCCCCGAGGTCCGCGTCGACCCCAGCGCTCCCCTGCTCGACCGCCTCCTCGGCCTCACCGGTCGTGACCCCGCCTGGACGTCGGCGGGGTGATCGCCGTTTCGTCGGCCTCGCCGGCGCGACCCGGCCTGGACGTCGGCGGGACAGCGGGCCGCTACCTCGCCGCCCGGGCCGCGATGATTCCCAGGCCGAGCGCTCGGTCGGTCGTGCGGGCCGCATGACCGCGTCCCCGGTCGGGGCGTCGGCGGGCTACTCGTCGCTCACCAGCCGTGGCCGGATCCGCCCGGGAAACCAGCGGTACATGGCCACGGCGCCGAGGCCGACGCCGACCGCGAGCATCGCGCCGGCGGCGGCCAGTCCCGCGAAAGCGCCGATCACCCCTACCGCGACGGGACCTGCGAACATCCCGACATCGTGGGTCAGCCGCCAGGCGCCGAGGAACTCGGCCCGGCGATCGGCCGGTGCCGCGAACGCGCCGACGGTCATGATCAGGCCGTTGCTGAGCCCGTTGGCCAGGCCGAGCAGCAGGGTCGAGATGCCCATGGTGAGCGCGGAGTGGGTGAACGGCAGGCTCGCGTAGCCGGCGGCGAAGCAGAGCCCGCAGGCGACACCGGTGACCCGGCTGCCCGCCCGGTCCAGCCAGACACCTGCCGGATAGGACATGAGCACGTCGACCGCGCCGGCCAGGCCGAACAGCAGACTCGTGGTCGCGGCGTCGATGCCGAGATGCGCGGCCCACAGCGGCAGCAGCGCGCTGCGCGAGGCCCGCGCGGCGCCGACGGCCACCGCCGCGAGTCCGAGAGTGCCGAGCGCCCTTCGGTTTTCGGAGAGCACGGTGTGCAGTGGGCGCAGCGCCGACGGATCACCGATCTCGGCCGAACGGATCGTCACCATCGCCGCGCTCGCGAGCAGTGTGGTGGCCAATTGCAGCCACAGCGCCCCGATTGGCCCGAACCCGTGCACCAGCGCGGCGCCGAGGAAAGGCCCGCAGAAGAACCCGAGCCGATGCGCGCCCGCCAATGTCGACATGGCACGGCCCCGCTGCTCCGGGGCCACCACCGAGACCAGGTAGGTCTGCCGCGCGAGGCCCCACACCGCGCCAGCGGCACCGTTGAGCAGCAAACCCACTGCCAGCACAGCGAGATTCGGCGCCGCGATGGCGGCGACCACGCCGACCGTGCCCAGCACACTGCCGACCCCGATCGCGGCCCGCTCCCCGATCCGCGCGACGATCCGCCCCGCGGGCAGATCGGTGAGCACCATCCCGAGCCCACTCAGCGCGACCAGCAGCCCCGCTGCGCCCGCCGACGCCCCGAGATCCAACGCGCGCAAGGCATACATCGGCGCCGCGGCCCCGACGCCGACCCCGTACAGCGCCATCGGCGCGAACACCGGCCAGGTCAACGACCGCAACCGCATCGGCGCGGGCTCGACCGTCTTCGCGGTCATCGCGACCCGACCAGACGACACAGCACGGCCCGCGCCTGCCGGGCCAACACGCTCACCCCGGGTCCGCCGGACGCGGCAGCTCGCGGTGTTCCGGAGCCCATCTGCTGTCGGCGACGACCTTTCCTACCTGCGGGACAACAGTTCTCGTCGACGGGCGCACTCATCCGACGGTAGCGGGCCGCGGTGCGAAACGACCGCGCGGGCGGGCCAGGCCGAAGTGGTCGCGCAAGGTGGTCCCCGAGTACTCGGTGCGGAACAGTCCGCGGTCCTGCAGGATCGGCACCACCGTCTCGGCGAACACCTCGAGTCCACCGGGGTAGTACGGCGGCATCACGTTGAAACCGTCGGCCGCGCCCTGGGTGAACCACTCCTCGATCGTGTCCGCGACCTGCTCCGGTGTTCCGGCGAACACCCGATGTCCGCGCGCCCCGGCCAGCCGATGCAGCAGACCGCGCAGCGTCGGGCGTTCCCGTTCCACGATCCCCGCCACCACCTGGAGCCTGCTGCGCGCGTTGTCGGTGACGTCACCGGCACCGGCGAACACGTCCGCAGGCACCGGCTCGTCCAGCGCGAGGGCCCGCAGCGAGGTGCCGGTGATCGATTCCAGTTGCTTGATCCCGTATTCGGGCACGGTGAGTTCGTTGAACTCGCGCTCCAGGCGCTTCGCGGCGGCCTCGGTGTCGGCGATGAACGGACTGATGCCGGGCAGGATCTTCACCTCATCGGCCTCACGCCCGTACTCGGCGGCCTTGGACTTGATGTCGGCGTAGAAGGTCTGCGCGTCCGAAAGCCGTTGATGGGCGGTGAAAATCGCTTCCGCGTACTTGCCCGCGAACGCCCTGCCCTCGTTGGAGGCACCCGCCTGCACCAGCACCGGATGTCCCTGCGGCGTGCGGGCGGCGTTGAACGGCCCACGGACACGCAGATGTTCACCGACGAAGTCGATCGGATGGATCTTGTCAGGGTCGGCGTAGATGCCCGCCGCGCGGTCGAGCAGGATGGCGTCGTCCTCCCAGCTGTCCCAGAGCGCGACCACCGCGTCGACGAACTCCCGCGCACGGGCATAGCGCGCGGCGTGGTCGGGATGCCGGTCGAGCCCGAAGTTCGCCGCGGCCAGGTCCGTTCCGGTCGTCACGATGTTCCAGCCCGCGCGGCCGCCGGAGATGTGATCGAGCGAGGAGAACAGCCGGGCCAGGTTGTAGGGCTCGTAGTAGGTGGTCGAGGCGGTCGCGATGAGCCCCAGATGTGTTGTCGCCGCGGCGATCGCGGTGAGCAGCGTGATCGGCTCCAAGCCCGGCGCCGCGTTGTGCCGCACGTCGGTGCGTAGTGCGGGACCGTCGGCGAAGAACACCGCGTCGAGCTTCGCGGCCTCGGCGGTGCGCCCGATCTCCTGGTAGTAGGACACGTCGTAGATGCGGTCCGGTCGGCTGTCGGGGTGTCGCCAGGCGGCCTCGTGATGTCCCGACGGGTAGATGAACGCGTTCAGGCTCAGCTGACGTGGTGCACTCATGACGCCTTCTTCAATTCCTCGAATACGGTGGGATCCACGCCGAGCCCCGCCAGCAGCACATCGCGCAACCGGGTGAATTCGGCGTGCGCGTGCCTGCGCGGGCGCGCGATGTCGATCCGCTGGTCGATCGCGATCCGGCCCTCGTCCAGGACCAGGACGCGGTCGGCGAGCAGCACGGCCTCGTCCACATCGTGGGTCACCAGCAGGACGGCGGGCCGGTGGCGTTCACACAGCGCCTGCAGCAGGGCGTGCATGCGGATCCTGGTGAGCGCGTCGAGCGCGCCGAAGGGTTCGTCGGCCAGCAGCAGTTCCGGTTCCCGCACCAGCGACCTGGCCAACGCCACCCGCTGTTGCTCACCGCCGGAAAGCTCACGTGGCCAAGCCTTCTCGCGCCCGGCCAAGCCGACCTCGGCCAACGCCGCCCGCCCGCGCGCGGCCGCGTCCCGATCCGTCAGGCCGAGGACGACGTTGTCGAGCACCCGGGCCCAGGGCAGCAGCCGGGAGTCCTGGAACACCACCGACCGCTGCGTCGGCACCGTGAGTTCACCCGATCCGGGCACGTCGGCATCGAGCTCGGCCAGTGCCCGCAGCAGCGTGCTCTTGCCCGAACCACTGCGCCCGAGCAGGGCGACGAACTCACCGCGCCGGATCTCGATATCGAGGCCGTTCAGCACGATCCGACCGCCGAAACCACGCGTGAGGGCGCGGGTGCGCACCACCACCCGGTCGGTGTTCAGTCGTTCAGTGTCTGTCGCCATGCCAGCGCCTTTCGTTCCGCCGCCCGCACGGCGAGGTCGCCGAAGAGCCCGAGAAGTCCGTAGATCACCAGACCGACGACGATCACGTCGATCTGCCCGTAGGTCCGCGCCTGCGTCATGAGGTAGCCGATGCCGCTGGTCGCGTTGACCTGCTCCACCACCACCAGCGCCAGCCACGAGATGGTCACCGCCAGCCGCAAGCCGAGGAAGAACCCGGGCAGCGAACCGGGCAGCGCGATCCGCCGCACGAACCCCCACCGCGACAGCCCGACCGTCTCCGCGAGCTCCACATAGCGGGCATCCACACTGCGCAGGTAGGCGTGGGTATTGAGATAGACCGGCACGAGCACACTGGTCGTGATGACGATCAGCTTCATCTCCTCACCGATCCCGAACCACACGATGAACAGCGGGATCAGCGCCAGCGTCGGAATCGCCCGCTTGATCTGCACCGGCCCGTCGACCACCGCCTCCCCGATCCGGCTCAGCCCCGCGACCAGCGCCAGCACCACGCCGATCAGCACCCCGAGGCCGAGCCCGAGCACCGCCCGTTGCAACGATGTCAGCAGGTTCGACTGCAGACGACCGTCGGCGATCAGCTCATTCGCGGTCGCGGCGACCGTCCAGGGCGCGGGCAGCGTCTCCGGATCCAGTGCGCCGGTGGCGGATCCGAGGATCCACGCCCCGATCAGCAGGCCGGGCCCGAGGGCGAACCCGAACGGAATCGGCCGGCCCGGTCCGAGCCTGCGGCCGCCACGCCGACGGGGTGCGAGCGCCTCGACCTGCGGGGTGTTCGTGCGGGCACGGCGCAGTGCGGTGACGTCCAGGGTGGCCATCAGCTCGCCGCCGGCGCGAACGCCGCCCCACTGGCCGTGACGGCTTCGGTGACCGCGGCGTCGAATCGCAGATCGAAACCGTCGACGGCCTCGATCTTCTTCGGCAGTTCGCCTGCCGCGTCGATCGCGTCGATGGTGGCCTGCTGGCGGGCGATCAACTGCTGGTCCAGATGCGGAAAGGTGTAGGTGCCCAGCGACTCGACGATGCGTTTCGCGTCGTCGGCGCTCACCTTCTGGATCTCGACGTAATAGCGGGTCGCCCATTCCTCGCGGTGGGTGTTGGTCCACTGCCAGGCCCGCACGAACGCACCGACCAGCGCCCTGGTCGCGGCGGCCTTGGCCGGGTCCTGCACCACGGCACGGCGGGCATAGAGGTAGGCCAGACCGGTGTAGATGCCGCTGGTCTCGGAATCCGGGATCAGCGTGGCACCCTCGGTGCGCAGCAGCCGGGTCACGTTCGGTTCGATCAGCGGGGCGACGTCGACCTGGCCGGTGCGCACCGCGTCGAGGAACTCCGCGAGCTGCAGCCGGACCAGCTGCACGTCACCGGGTGTCAGCCCGGCCTTGGTGAGCGCCTTGAGCACGGCGGCCTGCTGCGCGGTGCCCTCGGCATAGGCGATCTTCTTCCCGCGCAAACCGGCCAGCGTGCTGATCGAACGGCCCGGCGCGACAGCGAGTTTCAGTGCTTTCGGATCGGTCTGGTATGAGCCGATGATCGGCACGTCCTGACCCGCGGCCAGCGCGTGGATCGGCGGCACGTCGCCGACCTGGCCCACATCGGCGGCGCCGGCCCGGAAGGCCTCGAGCACGGCCGGGCCGCCGATGAAGTTCGCGAACTCGATCTTGAAGGGCAACTTGTCCAGCTCACCGGACAGCCGCAGGGCCGACTGCAACCGCTCCTGCTGGTCAGCCACGATCAGCGTGGTACCCGGCGGAACCTCCACCGGCAGCGGCGCGTCAGGTGTGCCGACCGGCGCGTCCCCACCCTTCGCGCAGCCGGTGAGGCCGACGGACGCGACGGTCGCCAGTGCCAGTAGCGCGGCGGTGGCACGGCCACGCAGGCCGGGCAGGAAGGTGTTCGGTCGGTGCATACACGGATTGAAGCAAGCCGCCGATCACCCGGATACGGTTAGCGTTACCGTGAACTTATTGCGGTCCGCGGACCGACCCGTGTTCGGCGAGGGCGACGAGCTTCGACAGCGCCGTCTGCCAGCCGATCTCGTTGTCCGGCGCGCTCAGTCCCGGCGGGACGTCCTCGTGCAGTACCTCCAGCTCGGTGCCGCCATCGGCCGCGTCGGTCAGGGTGAAGGTGATGCGCTGCGCACCGGACATCTCCGGCTTGTCGGTGACGAACTCCAGCACCTCGACGACCTGCTCGTCGGGAGTCAGGCTGAGGAAACGGCCGTAGTAGGCGTCGTGCTGGGCGTCGATGTCCGCGTCGGAAGCGTCGTCGTAGATGAGGGTGATCGAGAACGTCCCGCCCTCATGTGGCTCGAACCGGTGCACCGCGCTGGCCTTCGCCATGTCGTCGGGCACCATCCACGCCTTGACCGCGTCGGCGTCGAGGAGCAGCCGGTAGACCGCTGCCCGCGGGGCGTTGATGTGCCTGCCTATCCTCGTGGTCGACATACTTCCACGGTAGCCCTCGCCCCGGTCGTCGGCCCGGAAGACGCGAACGCAAAAAGGCCCCCAGCAGATGCTGGGGGCCTTTCGCAGAATATGTCCGGCGGTGTCCTACTCTCCCACACCCTGTCGAGTGCAGTACCATCGGCGCAGGTGGCCTTAGCTTCCGGGTTCGGAATGGGACCGGGCGT
>NZ_JARWOJ010000061.1 GCF_029868625.1 Nocardia neocaledoniensis
CCGTGGCCCGCCGCGCGGCGCGGGCCGGCGGCCGGGCGGCGGGGCGCCCCCCCCCCCCCCCCCCCCCCCCCGCCGTGTGTCCAGGGGCCTCATGGGCCCTGGGGCTCCGGAAGGGACAGGGTGGCCAGGGCGATGACCAGGGCGACGGCGGCGACCGCGGCCATCATGGTGATGCTCCCGGTGAGGGTATGGGAGCGAAAGAACAGGGTGGTCAGGACGGTGAGGCCGACGGCGTTGCCGACCTGTTCGACGGTGGGCAGGACGCCCGAGGCCTCGGCCATGTGGTCGGCGGTGAGCCCGGAGAGCATGATCGGCTGGAGCTGGATACCGAACACGCCGACACCGAGGCCGGACAGGAAGACCGGGCCCGCGGTGAGCAGGACGCTCATCGCGCCGGAGGTCAGATACAGGTAGATCGCCCCCGCACCGAGACATCCTCCGTAGACCGCCATTCCGGCGGCCAGGGCCCGGATGCCCCAGCGCCGCACCAGGATCAACGAACCGAGGGCGCCGGTTCCCGCGCCGAGGGCGAACAGCGTCATCACCAGGCCGGTCACCAGCGGCGTGTAGCCGAGGACGTCCTGCATGGTGACCGACGCGGCGAAGACGAAGGCGGTGAACAGCCCGAAGAAGGCGGCGACGAGGACCGAGCCGATCCGGAAGCGCCGGTCGGTGAACAGGTCGAGCCGGATCAGCGGGTCGGTGCGCCGCCGCTGGTGCACGACGAAGATCGCGGTCACCGCGAGTCCAACGCCGACCAGCGCGATCAGCCCGAATCGCCAGCCGTGCTGCTGGATTTCGGCGAGGGCGTAGATGAGCGCGAACAGCCCGGCCGCCGACAACACGGCGCCGCCGAGGTCGAGCGTGCGGCTACCGCCGGCCCGGCCGACAGGCAGGAAGCACCACGCGAGCGCGAACGCGAACGCCCCGATCGGCAGGTTGATCAGGAACACCGAACGCCAGCCCCAGCCACCGAGGTCGAGCGTGAGCAGCGCGCCGCCGACGATCGGCCCGAGCATCCCGGCGAACCCGGCGACGCCACCGTAGAGCGCGAACACCAGCGGATGGCGCTCCCGCGGAAACCCGGCGGTGAGAATGGCGATCGTCTGCGCCGCCATCCCGGCACCGGCCGCACCCTGGAGCACGCGGGCGACCACGAGTTCGGTGGCGCCACCGGCGATTCCGCACCACAGCGACGCCGCCGTGAACGCCGCGACCGAGGCCAGGAACATCGTCCGCCGTCCCAGCACGGCGCCGATCCTGGCGGCGGTGAGCAGGGCGCAGGCGAAGGCCAGCGAATAGCCCGAGATCACCAGCAGCTGCGCCGAGCGGGACGCGCCGAGATCCGCCGTCAGCTCCGGCAGCGCGGTGTTGACGATCGTCACGTCGATCATCTGCATGAACACCGCGATCAGGCAGGCCGCGAACGCGAGCCACGCCGCGTACTCCGCGCGCACCTGCGCCGTGACGGTCGCGATGCTCACGCGCTGAGCTCCATGACCGCGCGCGGCGCGCTCAGCGACAGTTGGGTGGGGAAGCTCATGCGCACCAGCCGATGGGGCGCCTCCTGCTCGAAATGCGCGACGAACGGCGGCAGCACGCTGCCGATCACCTTGTCCAGCAGCGTGTTCACCTGCGCGAACCCCGGTCGCATCCGCACCTGCCAGCAGGGCACGCTGCCGGCGGGGACGTCGACGGTGAGCTGCTTCTCGACCCGCGCGACCAGCGGCCAGTGCACCGAGAACGCCAGCCACACGCTCACCGATTCCACCAGGCCCTCGGTGAAGTCGAGGCCGCGCAGCAGTGTCAGGCCACCGGCGACGGGCATCACGTTCAGGGGGAACGGCGCGGGCAGACCGCCGAATTGGAGGTGCACCGTGTCGACGAAGTTCGCCTCCTCGCGGGAGACCACCGTCGGCCCGCACCGGGTTTCCGCGCGGTACTGTTCGGCGCGCAGGCGGCCGCCGATGCGGCCGAAGCGCTGTTCGATGGTCATCGCCAGGTCGGTGTCTGTCAGGGCGCGCCCGTGCGGGCGGGTGTCGAGAGTGGTGCGGTAGCCGCCCTTTTCGCGGGTGACCAGGTGGGTCATCTCGAATCCCGGCGCCTCGCCGAGGAGTCCGACGGTGTAGACCGATTTCTCACCATCGGGGATGAACGGATCGCGGAACGCGGTGTGCACTACTGGTCCTCCTGGTCGGGTGCGGCGGCGATGGCCAGGAACACCGATCGCATGGCGTCGAGATAGCGGCCCACCGAGTCGTGCGCGACGGCGGTGTCGGGGAAGATGACGCTCAGCGACGTCCCGCCCGGTAGTCGATTGATCCAGATCAGCGCCTCCTCGGACGCGGCCCGGTTCGCGTAGACGCCTGCGCCGATCTCGTCGAAGAATTCGTGGCCGACGAAGTCGCGGGCGTCGATGAAGGAGATCATCGGCGTCACCCAGCCGGGCTCGGCCCTGATCTCCGAGTCGGCGGGCAGCAGGTCGAGCACGCGATGGAACGACGTGGGCGCCAACCGGAGTCCGTTCTCGTACGCGCGCTGGGCCAGGCCCAGCACCCGGGTCGCGGGTGTGCGCGGCCCGAGCGGGAACGCCACCGGCACCAGCGTGACGTACCAGCCGACGGAGGCGTTCTCGGCCGCCGAGGTGCGTGTGCTGATGGGCGTCATGCCGAAGTAGTAGTCCGCGCCGGTGAGCGCGCGGTCGGCCAGCGCGGCCGCGGCGAAGACGCCGCCGGCGAACTCCGCGCCGTGCGCCCGGCACACCGCCTCGAAGCGATCGGCCGCCTCGGTGTCGAGCAGTTCGATACCGCGGTGCGCGCTGCGGTGGTAGCCGTCGGCGCGCCTGCCGAGATCGAGCGGGAACGCGGGCAGCCGGTTGTCGTTGCCGCGCACCAGTTCCAGCCACTTGCGCACGCCCGGCGAGGTGAGGGTCAACCGGTCGCTGTAGGCGCGCTCGGTGACGCAATAGTCCAGGTAGCTCGCCGCGGGCGCGGGCGGTTCGGCCTCCGGCCACAGCTGCGCCGCGTACAGCTGGGCGAAGTCGGCGGCGGAGAGGTACTGGCCGAGCCCGTCGGTGTGCAGGTGGTCGACGGCGAGGTAGACGGTGGTGGTCTCGCCGTGCTCGATGGCGCCGAAGGTGAAGCAGTCCCAGTCGAACGGTCCCGGCGTGGTCTTCTCGACGTGGGTGCGGATCGCCTCGGGATCGTCGATGTGGCCGTAGTCGATCGGCTGGAAGTCGACGGCCTCGGCCGGGACGAGGTGGCGGCGCACCGCGCCACCGGCGTCGATGTCGAACCAGCTGCGGAAGGTGTCGTGGCGCAGCAGGAACGCGTTGATCACCCTGGTCATCGCGTCGCGATCCAGCGCGGCCGTGGGCAGCCGGGCGATGACCAGGCACAGCCCGGAGAACCGGAAGTCCGCGCCGGAGTGCCGGTCGGCCAGCCGCAGATACTGTTCCTGCTGCAACGAGGGCGGCGCCGGATGGATCGGCGCCGTCGCCGCGAGCCGGGTGGATTCCGCGGTGGCGAACCAGGTCACCAGCCTGCCGGGCGCCGGCTCCCATTCGTCGATGAGTCCGAAGTCGACCACAGTGCTCGCCTTTCCGCGTCGTCAGTGGGCCGCGACCAGCGGCTGCTCGCGCGGCGCCGTGTCGGTCCCGTCTCCGGGCCGTTCGGGTTCCGGAAGTGGCTGGGCGGCCGCCGGTTCGGACGCGAGCACCAGCTCGGCCACCTTCGGGCCCGCCTGTTCGAGGCTGAACGAGCGCCCCATCTGCAGCGACATGAGGTCGATGCCGAGCGTCTTGGTGACGCGAGCGCCCAGCTCCACCGCCATCAAGGAGTCCAGGCCGAGTTCGGGGACGGGGATGGTCATGTCGATGGACTCGACGGGGACGCCCATCACCACGGCCAGTTCCTCGGCCATCTTGCGGGCGATATGCGGACCGCGGCGGGCTTCCTCCATGGCGGCCAGTTCCGCTCGCAGCCTGGCCAGTTCGGAGGTGTCCTTGGCGGCGGCCTTGGCCAGTTCGATGGTGCGGCCCGTGCGCGTGAGCTGGGGGAAGGTGCCGGTCAGCTTGGCCCAGTCGGTGGGGATGATCGCCGCCCTGGTGGCGCCGAGGCGCAGGGCCTGCTCCAGGTAGGCTGTCGCGTCGGACATGTCGATCGGCCCGAAACCCACCAGGTCCAGGTACTTCTCGGCGGTCTCGTCGGCGGCCATGCCGCCGGTCGCGCCGGAGAGGTGCCCCCAGCCGACGCACAGCGCCCGCTCCCCCGCCCTGCTCCACTGTTCGGCCAGCGCCTCCACGGCGAGGTTGGCCGCGCAGTAGTTGTACTGGCCGTAGATGCCGTACATCGACCCGCCGGAAGAGCACAGCACGAACATGTCCAGGGTGATCCCGGCGTCGGCCACGGCCTGGTGCACGATCCGCGCACCGTGCACCTTGGGCCGGTACACGCGGTCGAGTTCGTCGAAGGTCATGGCGCCGACGCGGTTGTCGGCCACCGCGCCCGCCGCGTGGAAGACACCGCGCAACGGCCGCTCGGGGTTGTTCGCCCTGGCGACGACGCCCGCCACGGCCGCGGCGTCGGTGACATCGGCGAGTTCCTCGACCACCTCGACGCCCACCGTGCGCCAGGCCTCGAGCTGGCGGCGTGCCTCCTCGGTCTTCGCGCCGCCGCGCCCGACCAGGATCAGCCGCCGGGCGCCGCGCAGGGCCAGCCAGCGACCGATGGCCATGCCGAAGCCGCCGAAGCCGCCGGTGATGAGATAGCCTGCGGCGCTGTCGATCTCAACGTCGGGCAGCGCGGGCCGCACGGCCGGTTCCGGGGTGTCGATCCGCAGGGCGATGCGTGCCGGCCGCGAGGAACGCAGGGTCTCCTCGAAGGCCTTGCTCACGTCCTCGGTGTCGAACATCTGGTACGGGAGCGGGGTGTAGGTGCCCTCGGTGACCTTCTCGAACACCCGCTCGAGCAACCGGGCCAGCCGCTGCGGCCGCACCGCGACCAGGCGGTCCAGATCCATCGAGTAGTAGGCCAGGTTCTTGTCGAAGTTGGCCAGTTCCAGCAGGCCGCCGGTGTAGATGTCGGCCTTGCCGACCTCGACGATGCGGCCGAATTCCGCGGCGGCGTGGAAGTTCTGGCGCAAGATCTCGCCCGGCGCGCTGCTGATGATCACGTCGGCGCCGACCCCGTCGGTCAGCGCGAGCACGTCGTCGACGAAATTGAGCGACCGCGAATGCACGACGTGATCGGCGCCCATGGCCAGCACGTGCGCGCGCCGCTCCGCGCTGGACGCGGCGCCGATGATGCGGGCGCCGTGCGCCTTGGCGACCTGGATGGCGGCCGTGCCGACCCCGCCCGCGGCCCCGTGGATGAGCACGGTCTCCCCCGGTTGCAGCCGGGCCAGGTCGAGCAGCGCGTACTCGGCGGTGCCGAAGGCGATGGTGCTGGTGCAGTGGCCCGGGTCGGTGCCGGGCGGCAGGGCGACGACCAGCTGTCGGTCGACCACGGCATAGCGCCGCATCATGCCCTTCGCCGCGACGGCGACGACATCACCGGCCGCGACATCGTCCACCCCGGCCCCGACCCGGACGACCGTGCCGACGCCTTCCATCCCGGGCACCGTGCCGAAATAGGTCGGCGCCAGTTCCCGTTCGCCGAGCAGTCCGATGATCTTGAGCGGGTCCTTGTAGTTCAGGCCGATGACCTGCATCCTGACCTCGACCTCGCCCGCCCCCGGCGCCCGCCGCGGGCACTGCCGCCAGGCCAGCTGCGACAGCAACCGGGTGCGCGGGACGTCGAGGGTGAAGTCGGCCTCGGGGTCGGTCAGCGGTTCGGCGGTGTCGAGCTGTTCGAGTCGCTCGGCGAGCGGCTTGGTCACCACCGGCGCCCAGCGCTTGCCGCCGCGCAGCAGCACCTCGTCGCAGTTGTCGTACGAGAAGGCGCCCGGCACAGCGAGTTCGGCGACGACCTCGGCGGCCGGGGTGGTGGGATCGGTATCGATCAGGCGCCAGCGCAGCGGCGTCTGTTCGTTGAGCAGCACCCGGCGCGCGCCGGCCAGCGCCGCCTGGCGTTCGTCGGGCGCCTCGGTGCCGCCGGGCAGCGCGCAGGCCCGCTCGGTCACCAGGGTGACGTGCACGGCGCCGTCACCGAACACCGATTGCGGCGCACCGCCTTCCACGGGTGGGTTGGCGAACTCGTCGATCGTCACCGCGATCCGCTTCATGGCCCACAGGAACGCGAGGTCGTCGGTCACCTCGCCGGCCACCACGCACACGTGCAGCCGTTCCTCGCCCCGGCGCGCGTCGCGCAGCCGGACGCGCAGGCCCTGTTCGAGCGCGGGATCGGCCGGATGCGCGACGTAGACCTGCGCCGTCGGCATCGCGGTCGCCAGGTCGACGGTCAGGCGGCTCTCCCCGAGTTCCACGATGAGCAGCGCGGCCGGGCCCGCGTCGGCGAGCGCGGCCGGATCGATCGGCTCGCGTTGCACCATCGTCTCGGTGTAATAGAAGTCGGCCATGCGGTGCAGCGGATCGTTACCGGGCTCGAGCGCGCCGATCTGGAGCCCGGTGAGCCGGGCGACGAGGTTGCGCTCGCTGTCGAGCATGTCCACGTCGGCGCGCAGGCGGGCCTTCGGATCGCGGCGGGCGATCACGGTGACGGTCTCGGGCAGCGCGGCGAGCAGGCGCACCGCGGCGACGCCGACCGGCACCATGACGCCCTCGTTGATCCGTTCGTCGGCGAACAGCATGGCGGCACACTGCATCGCGGCATCGATGACGGCGGGATGGGCGAGGTGGCCCGAGTCCGCGGCGATGCCGCCGTCGACCGTCGCCACGACCACGTCCTTGCCGACGCGCACCGAGGTGACCCGCCGGAAGGATGGACCGTACCGCAGCCCCGCCGCCGCGAGCCCGGTGTAGAACATGGCCGGGTCGATATCGACGCCGACCTCGATGTCCGGGACCTCCACTTGCGTCTGCTCGTGACTGCCGGTGAGGGTGCGCCCGGACGCGTGTACGGTCCACGCGGTGCCGGTGGCGCTGCGCGACCTGATCAGGAAGCGGCCGCTGGCCTCCTCCACGCTCAGCGCCACCAGCGGCACGTCGGGCGCGCCCATGATCAGCGGCGCGACGAACCTGACCTGTTCCAGCGCGACCCGCGTGGTTCCGAGCCGTGCCGCCGTCGCGCTGAGCGCGGCGTCCAGATACGCCGCGCCCGGCATGATCTTCACCCCGTTGACGACATGGTCGGACAGCCACGGCAGCAGCTCGGTGCCGACCTGCAGCAGCCATTCGGGTCTGCCCTCCACGTCCGGGTCACCGAGCATGGCGTAGCCGCCGGGGGTGCCGAGGCGGGCCTGCTCGAACAGCGGCAGCGCGGTGTGCAGGCGGGTCCGCTGCCACGGGTAGCGCGGCAGCGGCAGGTGCGGGGTGGCCTGCCGATCGACGGGGAACAGCCGCTCGAGGTCGAGCACGCCGGCCGCGTGCAGGCCGATCAGGGTGCGGCGCATGCTCGCCGAATCGGACTGTTCGCGGTCCAGCGTGGCGACGGTCGTGCCCTGCGCGTCGGCGTCGAGCAGCGCCTCGCGGATGTTGCCCGACAGCACCGGGTGCGGGCCGACCTCGAGGAATATCCGGCTGCCCGCCGCGACGAGGCGGCTGATCGCGTCGAAGAAGCGCACGGGCTGACGGACATTCGTCCACCAGTAGTCGGCGTCCCAGACCTGCTCGGTGACCCGCTCGCCGGTCACCGTCGAGTACAGCGGCACCGTCGGCGGGCGCGGGGTGAGATCGGCGAGGGCGGCGCGCAGTTCGGCTTCGATCGGGGCCATGAGCCGGCTGTGATACGGCACCTCCACCCGCAACCGTCGGGCGAAAACACCGTCCTCGGTGAGCTTTTCGGCGATCTCGTCCAGCCGATCGACATCGCCGGAGAGAGTCACCGCGCCGGGGCTGTTGATGGCGGCGATGTCCACCCGCGCGTCGTCGGCGACCAGTTCGCGTGCCTGCTCGCTGGTCATCCCGACGGCGAGCATGCCGCCGGACCCGGCGGTGGTGGCCTGCAATCGCGCGCGGTGGCAGGCCACGCGCACCGCGTCGCGCAGCGACAGCACGCCGCTCACATAGGCCGCGGTCACCTCGCCGACACTGTGGCCGACGATGGCCGCGGGCGTGATGCCCAGCTCGGCGAGCTCACGCACCAGTCCCACCTGGACCAGGAAGTTCGCCGGCTGCGCCACCTCGGTGCGGGTGACCCGCGACTCGTCCTCGGGGCGCCGCAGCTCCTCGATGATCGACCACCCCGCGACCGCGCGGAACTCCGCGTCGATCTCCGCGGCCGCGGTCGCGAACGCGCCACCGGCGGCCAACAGCTCACGCCCCATCCGCCAGTGCTGCGGGCCCATGCCCGAGAACACGAAGACCGGTTCCGCGACGGCGGAGACGACGACCCGCGCGGCGTCGCGGCCCTCGCCCGCGGCGTACCTGCGCAATTCCCCCACCAGATCCGCGGTGGAATCGCCGAGCAGCATCCCGGTGCGGAACGGATGGTGGGCCATCCGCGTCCACGCCGCCTCTGCCAGATGGCCGGGATCTGCGCCCGCGCCGAGCAGGTCGGCGAACCGGCCGGCCAACGCGCGGGCGGCGGCGGTGCTGCGCGCGGAGATGGGCAGGATGCCCCGGTGATCGCCGGTCCGCGCGGCGTGCGGCGTGGCCGCGTACTCGGTGAGGATGGCGTGGGCGTTGGTGCCGCCGTAACCGAATCCGTTGACCGCCACCGACATCGGGCCCGCGTCCGGCGCCAGCGGCTGCGCCTCGGTCTGCACGTGCAGGCCGAGTTCGTCGAACGGGATGTCGGGATTGGGGGTGTCCAGCCAGCCCTGCGGCGGCAGCGTGCGATGGCTGATCGCCAGCGCCGCCTTGATCACGCTCGCGACCCCGGCCGCGGCCTCGGTGTGGCCGAGGGTCGCCTTCACCGAACCGACACCGACCGTTCCCGCGCGTCCCGAGGCCGCGCCGAAAACCCGGCCCAGCGCACGCAATTCGACCGGGTCACCGACCAGGGTGCCGGTGCCGTGCGCCTCGAGATAGGTGATCTCCTCGGCCGCCAGCCCCGAACGCGCGCAGACGGCCCTGGCGAGGGCCTCCTGGGAGTCGACATTGGGCACGGTGATCGCCGTGGTGCGGCCGTCCTGGTTGGCGCCCGTGGCCTTGACGACGGCGTAGATCCGATCACCGTCGCGGACCGCGTCGTCGAGTTTCTTCAGCACCACCATGCCCGCGCCCTCCCCGCGGCCGTAGCCGTCGGCGGTCGCGTCGAAGGATTTGCAGCGGCCGTCGGTCGCGAGGAAGCCGCCCTTGCACATCAGCACGAAGGTCTCCGGCTGCAGCATCACGTTCACGCCGCCGGCGAGGGCCACGCGGCAGTCGCCGTCGGCCAGCGCCTGGCAGGCCAGGTGGAACGCGACCAGCGACGACGAGCACGCGGTGTCCACGGTGATGGCGGGCCCGACCAGGTTGAGCGCGTAGGCGATCCGGTTCGACAGCATCGTGTAGGAGGCGCTGGCAGGGGTGTGCATGTCGGTGTGGAACAGGGCCGGGCCGACCACGCCGATCACCGACTGGTCGACCACGAACCCGCCGACGTACACGCCGACGTCGCTGCCTGCCGCGCGGCCCGCGACCCCGGCGTCGTCGAGGGCTTCCCAGGCGACCTCGAGCAGCAGGCGCTGTTGCGGATCCAGCACGGTGGCCTCGCGCGGGGAGATCCCGAAGAAGTCAGGATCGAATTCCCACGGATCAGTGGTCAGGAACGCGCCGCGCTTGGTGTACATGCGGCCGGGGGTCCGCGGTTCGGGATCGTAGTAGCGGCGGTGATCCCACCGGTCCGCCGGAATGTCGACGACCCCGTCCCGCTTCTCGACGACGAAATCCCAGAATTTCTCCGGCGAATCGATGCCGCCCGCGAACCGACATCCGATGCCAACAATCGCAATATCCGACACGCAATTTCCTCCCGGCGCCACGGCCAATTTCGGCGCGGTCTCCCGCATTCGACCGCTGTGCCAAACGTAGGAGCACACCGCGACGGCGTCGGCCCGAAACCCGACGTCTGGAAACTCCGACGAGCCCCGGCGTGAAGTGTTGTGAAGGTGCCCAATCCGGCCGCCGCGGCGGCGAAAGGTAAGGATCACAAGGGAATCCGCGCAGCGTTGTGACCGGCCGGAACCTTGCGTTTTCCTCGTCGTCGCCCCCGGAACTCCTGACATGTTCGACCCGACCAACCAGCGAGAAGGCAGGAGGCGGGCGTGTTCGCCGAGTTGACACAGTGGGCCGATTTCGTGGTGCGCCGGCGCTACCTGGTGATCGTCGTGATGGTGACCGGATTACTCGCGCTCGGGGGTTACGGCCTCGGCCTCGGCGGCGCGGTGAGTTCGAGCGGTTGGGACGATCCGTCCTCGGAATCGGTGCGCGCGGCGCAATTACGGGATCGGGCATTCGGGCGTGATCACAGTGGCGATGTGATTTTGTTGTTCCACGCCCCGGACGGCTCGACGATCGACGATGCCGCGTTCGCCGCGAATATCGTGTCGCATCTGAACAGCCTGCCGGTACGATTCCCGGACCGGATCGACCGGGTCAACGGAGCGTATTGGCCCACCGACACCGGGCTGGCCCTGCCCGACGTCTTCGGCACTCCCGACCGCCGCCATGCCTTCGCCTCGGTCGCCGTCAGCGGGACCGACGCGACCACCCAGATGCGCAACTTCCGCCACGTCGCCGACGCGCTGCACGTCCCGGGGGTGGACATGGAGATCGCGGGGGGTCAGCCGGTCGCCGGCGCGCTGAACGACACGATGGCTCAGGATCAGCGGCGGGTGGAGCTGTTCGCGATCCCCGTGGTGGCACTGCTGCTGTTCTTCCTGTTCGGCGGGGTGGTCGCGGCGGCGCTGCCGTTGGTCGTCGGCGGGCTCACCATGCTCGGCGCGTGGGGTGTCCTGCGGCTGCTGACGACCGTGGTCGAGGTGAATTCGTTCGCCTCCCCGGTGGTGTCGATGATCGGGCTCGGCCTGGCCATCGACTACGGGTTGTTCGTCCTGAGCCGGTTCCGGGAGGAACTGGCCGGGGGCCGCGAGGTCGACGACGCGGTGCGCCGCGCCATGGCGACCGCCGGCCGCACGGTGCTCTTCTCGGCGACCGTCGTCGCGGTGGCGGCCGCCGGGATCCTGGTGTTCCCGCAGGGCTTCCTGCGGTCGTTCGCCTACGGCGCGATCATCACCCTCACACTGGCGGCACTGACCTCGCTCACGGTGTTGCCCGCCCTGCTCGCGGTGCTGGGTCGCCGGGTGGATCGCTTCGGTGTCGGCTGGTTCCGCCGCGTCGCCACCCCGGCGGAGGCGGCCGGGAACAGGTGGGGCAGGCTGGCCGGCGCGGTGATGAAAAGGCCACTGGCGGTGGCCCTTCCGGTGTGCCTCGGGTTGTTGTTGCTCATCCTGCCGGTGCAGCATCTGGCGTTCGGGTCGATCAGCGAGCGGTTCCTGCCACCGGAGCATCCGAACCGCGTGGCGCAGGAGCATTTCGACGCATTGTTCCCGCTGCGTCAGATCGACCCGATCGATCTGGTCGTCGTCACCTTCGACCCCGCCGCGGCCGATCGCGTGCTGGCCGCGGCCAATCACGCGCCGGGCCTGGCAGCGCCGTTCCCGGCGCTGATGCAGTCACCGTTCCAGCCGCAGGTGCTCACCTCGCAGACCGTGCTGACCTCGGCGCGCGATGTCGACGCGACCGTCGGCTATCTGCGGTCGATGCCGGTGCCGAGCGGCACGACCCTGCTGGTCGGCGGGCAGCCCGCGGTGGAGCAGGACAGCATCGACGCGCTCGTGCGGCGGCTGCCGCTGATGGTCGCCCTGGTGTTCCTCGCCACGACGGCGCTGCTGGCCCTGACCTTCGGTTCGCTGGTGCTGCCGCTGAAGGCGGCAGCGTTCAATCTGCTCGGACTCGGAGCGACGCTGGGTGTGCTCACCTGGGTCTTCATCGAGGGGCACGGCGCCGCGCTGATCGGCTTCACGCCGCAGCCGATCATGTCGCTGATCCTGGTGATGATCGTGTCGGTGGTCTACGGGCTGTCCACCGATTACGAGGTGTTCCTGCTCTCGCGCGTCGTCGAGGCGCGGGCGGCGGGCGCGACGACGACCGAGGCGGTGCGGGCGGGGGTGGCCCAGACCGGGCGCATCATCAGCGCGGCGGCGTCGATCCTGCTGGTCGTCACCGGCGCGTTCGCGTTCTCGGATCTGCTGATGATGCAGTACATCGCCTTCGGCCTGGTGACGGCGCTGCTCATCGACGCGACGCTGCTGCGGGTGGTGCTGGTCCCCGCCGCCATGCGACTGCTCGGGGACGCCTGCTGGTGGGCACCGTCCTGGATGCCACGCGCGCGGCACCGTGGCGCACCGCCGCCGGACACCGCGGAGCTGGTGTCCCACACGGATTCCGACACGCGGAGGACGTCGTGACCTTCCGCGCGGACCTGCCCGAGGTGCGCGCGGTGCCCACGGAGGTCCTGCCGCCGTTCGCGTGGCGCGAGGTGGCCGCGGTGGCCGGACTCGCGGGCGCGCTGTTCCTCGCACGCCTCGACCGCTACCAGATCGGCGGGGACGAACTGTATTTCGTCGCCGCGGGGCACCGGCCGTCGGTCAGCTACGCCGACCAGGGCCCGCTGGTGCCGCTGCTGGCCGCGCTCGCCGATCTGCTGGCACCGGGGTCGGTGGTCGCGCTGCGCCTGCCCGCGGTGGCGTGCACCGTGCTGGCCATCGTGCTCAGCGCCGTCATGGCCAGGGAGTTCGGGGGCGGGCGATGGCCACAGACGATCGCCGCGCTCGCCTACGCGACGACGCCGATGGCGGTGATGCAGTCGGCCATGCTGAGCACCTTCGCCCTCGACATCACCCTGACCGCGGTGGTGGTGTGGCTGCTGATCCGCTGGGTGCGCACCCGCCACGACGTGCTGCTGGTCGCGGCGGGCGCGGTGGCGGCCATCGACTTCCAGGTCAAGTGGCTGATCCCGATCGTGTGGGCGGGGCTCACCGCCGGTGTGCTGGTGTTCGGTCCGCGCGGCATGCTGCGGTCGCCCGCGTGGTGGGCCGGGTCCGGGATACTCGCGGTGTCGGCGGTGCCGATCCTGCTGTGGCAGCACCGCAACGGCTGGCCACAGCTGCCGATGGGCGCGGTGGTGCGCGAGGAGCAGCTGGCCACGGCCGGGCTGCTCGCCATGCCGTGGACGATGATCCAGGTGACCGGCGCGCTGGGCTTGCTGTTGCTGGCCGGGATGTGGGGTGGACTGCGGTCGGCGCGGTTCCGGCCGTACTTCTTCCTGATCCCGATGATCGCGATCGGGCTCGGCGGCGTGGTGCTCGGCGGTCTGCGACCGTACTTCGTGGCCGGCGCGTTTCCCGGGCTGTTCGCCGCCGGCGTCGTCTATCTCACCGAGCTCGGGGTCACCCGGCGGCTGCGGATCGTCGGCGGCGCACTGCTCGCGCCGGCGACGGCGATCTGCGTCGCCCTGGTCGTCGCCGTGCCGCTGCCGCAGTCCCGGCTCGCCGAGCCGACCGAGCGGTACTCGCAGATCCACACGCGCAGTGTCTATTTCGGGCCGAGCGGCTGGGCGGAGCTGGTCTCGACCGTCGATGACGTCCAGCGCGCGCTGCCCGCGGAGAACCGCGCGGACATGGTGATCGTGACCCAGAACTACTGGCAGGCGGCGGCACTCGAGTATTTCGGCGCCGAGCGCGGCCTGCCCGCGGTGTTCAGTCCGAATCGGGGCTATGGATACTTCGGTGGGCCGCCCGACAGCGCGACGGCGGTGCTCTACGTGGGCGTCGACGGCCCGGAGATCGGACTGGACAGCGGGTTCCGCGAAACGACACCGCTGGCCCGGGTCGACGACGAACTCGGCTTCCCCGGGGTGAACCGGGGCGTCGGCGTGTGGCTGTGCCGGGAACCCGTCGCACCGTGGTCGGCGCGGTGGCCCGGACTGCGGACGCTGCCGCTGGTCGACGGGACGGTCCGCGTCACCGGTTGAGCGCGGCCTCGAGCGTCGGCCAGGACCGGTGCAGGTCCTGCTCCCAGTAACCCCAGGAGTGGGTGCCGCTGGGGCGCAGGTCGAAGGTCGCCGGAATCGCCAGCTCCCGCAACCGATCCCGCAGCTGGAGCGCGCACAGGTTGGCCACCGCGTCCAGCACGCCACCGATGAGCAGCTGGTCGGCCAGTTTCACCGGATTGTGGTGGATGCCCGGCCCGTCGAGGGTGTCCAGCGAGCCCGGCCAGCCGTTGCCGGTCGCCACGTAGACCTCGGTTCCCCGCAGTTCGGCGGCGCGCAGATACGGATCGTTGGCACTCCAGCGCGGATCGGTCGGTGGACCCCACATGTTGAGCGGATTGCCCTGCCGCCCGATCACCACCGCGTCGACGAGCGCCTGCCCGGCGGGATCGCTGGTGCGCACACAGCCGCTGTAGGCGGCCACCGCGCGGAAGGTGCCCGGTGCCTCGATGGCCAGCTGGAAGACCGCGGCACTGGCCATCGACAGCCCGGCGACGGCGTTCGCGCCGGTGCCGTGGAACGCCGAATCGATCACCGGCGGCAGCTCTTCGGTGAGGAAGGTGGTCCAGCGGTGCCTGCCCAGGCGCGGATCGTCGGCCAGCCAGTCGGTGTAGAAGCTGGCGCCGCCGCCGACCGGCATCACCACCGTGACCTGCTCGTCGGCGAGGAACTGCTCGACATCGGTCTTGGTGAGCCAGTTGCTGCCGTCGGTGTACCGGCCGGTGTCCGTGCCGCCGTCGACACCGTTGAGCAGGTACAGCACCGGCGCCGGACGCGAACTGTCCGCCGCCGGAAGCACTTCCACGTCGATGGCACGGCCCATCGCCTGCGAGTGCACGGTGATGTCGACCAGACGGCCCAGCCCTTCGCGCGCGGTGACCAGGCGTGATCCGTTCTCGGCCGGCCGGGCGGTGGCCATGGCGCGCACCGGGATCGGCGCGTCGACCGGAATCGCGGGCGCCGCCGAGGCGACCCCACCGCAGAAGCCGAGTACCGCGGCGGCAGCCAGCACGGCGGCGCGCGGGAGATCGATAGCCATGGTCGCCGAAGGTAGGGCGGGATCGCGGCGGGCGCGGCGGGACCCGACGAGTCTGGGCACGTTCCCATGGCCGCCGGAACGCGGCTGGTGCCCGCCACAACAGCTCTCGGCCGAAAAGTGAGTATCGGCTTCCGAAAGCCATACCGCGCGTATCCCTGCCGTCAGGCGACCAGCCATTTACGCAGGTAGACAGCTCGAGTCCGCGTTCTTCACGAGGTTGAAAAGAAAAGTAGAAGGTGAGCAGTCGCTCAACCTACAGTCGTCCGGACAGAGAACGAGGAGGAGTCGACGATGACGATCCACCTGGACGGCCCACCGAGCACGCTGCCGCTGCGCGATGTTCGGATCCACCCCGATCGGCTGGTCGGCCGACGCGCCGAGAACCCCGCCGTGTCCCGGTCTCTGCCCGGCGCCGCGGTCGCGGGCGACAGCGTCATCGCGATGTGCGTCGACGTCGTGCGCAGCGCGCTCGACGGCCACGACACCACCGAGCAGATGACCAGGGTCGCGATCGCCGCCGCGGGCTGGGCGCACGACGGCGTCCCGATCGACACCATCCTGCACGCTTTTCACGAAGGGCTGCGGCGCGCCCTCGACCTGGTCGCCGCCCGGCGCGACGACGCGAGTCTGCTCGACGGCTTCCGCACCGCCGTGTCCACCTCGGACCTGCTGTGCACCACCGTGACCCGCGCCTACATCCGGGAACACCGCGAGGTCGCCGGCGAGCACCACGCCGCGGTGCACACTCTCGCCTCGGCGCTGCTGGCCGGTCAGCCGACGGCTACCACCGCGCGCGAGTCCGGGATCGCCGTCGCCGAAGCGTATTCGGTGCTGGCCCTGTGGATCCAGGAGCATCCCGACGAGCGCGACAGCCGGATGAACGGCGCCGTCGTCGCCCGGCGCAAGCTGCGCCGGGTACAGACCGCGCTCGCGCAACGCTGTGGTGAACGGGCGCTGGCCCTGCTCTCGGTGGACGGCGGCACGCTGTTGATTCCGGCGGATCTGCTGGCCGAAGACGAACTCGACGCACTGGTGGACGCGCTGGCGCGGGCCGCGAGGGTGGACATCATGGCGGCACTGGTGCCCGCCCGCACCGCGGAGATCCCGGCGGCGGCCGAACGCGCGCACGAACTGCTCGACATGGTCGAACGGCTCGATGCCGCCCCCGGCCTGTACCGGTTCACCGATCTGGCGCTGGAGTACCAGCTCACCCGGCCCGGCCCCGGTCGCGCCGAACTCGGTGAGCTGCTGCGCCCGCTCGACGACCACCCGGAGCTGTACGAGACCTTGCGGGTGCACATCGCCAACAACATGAACCGGCAGCGCACCGCCCGGCTGCTGCACATCCACACCAACACCGTCGACTACCGCATCCGCCGCGTCGCCCAGCTCACCGGCCTCGACCCCACGCAGTGCTCGGGCCTGTGGCAGCTGCGCTCGGCGATGATCGCGCGCAGCTTCCACACCAGGCCACCGCGCCGCCGCTCCCGTGCCGCCGAGCCGACCACCCGTCAGCTCACGGGAACCGCCTCCTGATCGCCGCGGCGATCTCGGCCGGGGCGTTCTCCTGGACGAAGTGGCCCGCGTCGGGCAACTCGACCACTTCGAGGTCGGTGAACGCGGCCTTGACGCGCGGCAGGCAGTCGGCGGGCCGGAACACCCTGTCCCGCATCCCCCACACCGCCAGCGCCGGCTTGTCCCCGAGCACGGCGGGCACCTCCGCGGAGAGGCGCGCCAACAGCGGTCCCGCGGCGCGGATCTCCCCCGGTGTCACGGCGAGCGCCTGGCGCGCCGCCGGATCGGGTTGCACACCTCGATAGTGGTCGGCCTCGGCTGCGGTGAGCACGCGCCGCAGGTCCTTCAGCAGGACCTGCTCGACGAGGAAGTTCCGTTCGAGGATCCGGCGGCGCATCGGCGCGCTGCTCATGATCGCGCTGAAGGCCCGGTTCAGCTTCGCCGTCACGGGCCAGAACACCGTGTTGCCCACCACGATCCCGCGCACGCGATCGGCGCGGACCGTGGCGGCGCCGAGGCCGATCGCTCCGCCCCAGTCCTGACCCATCACGACGACATCGTCGAGCCCCAGATGATCCATCAGCTCACCGAGAACCGCGGTGTGCTCGGCGATCCTGTAGCCGAATCCGGCCGGGCGCTCGGACAATCCGAAACCGAGCTGGTCGACCGCGACGCACCGGTAGCTGTCCCGCAGTTCCCGCACCAGGTGCCGGTAGAGGAAGCTCCAGGTCGGCGCACCGTGGCAGAACAGCAGCACCGGACCGTCGCCCTCGTCGACGTAGTGCACCCGGCCCGCGGACGAGTCGAACCAGCGTGAGTCGAACGGATACAGCTCCCTGTCGGGAACGAAATCGATCATCATCATGTCCCTCCCTGACACCCGACACTAGTGCCGTTCGCGCAGGCGCGGACGCGCGGGTTGTCGGGTTACACGTGGCGGCGACGGCGGCGTCGTTCCTTGGCGCAGAACAATTTCCATCGGCACCCCGCTCGGCGTCGGCGCCTTATGGTCAGCAGTCATGGCAGATCCCACCGCCGATCGGCACGGCACCGGACCCGATCGCACACCGCTCATCGTCTCGATCGCGATCCAGGTCGAACTGGCGCTGCTGGGCAAACCCGGCACGACCACGCACCTGCTCATGGACCGGCTCGCCGCCGCCGCGGGCGGGTGTGCGGCGCAGGGCATTCCGTTCGAGCGGGTCGACAGCGACGCGCAGGAGGCGCTGACGACGGCGGCTCCGCACCTCGGGGCCGAGCTGCTCGGTGAGCTGCGCGCGACGATCACTGCGGCCCTGGCGCGCGGATATCGCGGGGAGGACCCGGCCGTCGAGGCCTAGCGCCTATCCGGCTCGCCAGGCCGCGATCTCGCGGCCGAGCGCGGTGCTCGGCGCTTCGCCGTAGAGCCATTCGCGGGCCAGCCGGTGCCAATTGCTGGTCGCCTCGATCTGGCCGAGCGCGGTCAGGGTGAACAGGTCGGCGCGGCGGGAGAACACATGCTGGGGCGGCAGCAGCAGGTGCCGGACATCGTGATGCTCGGAGGCGCGCGGATCGGTCGCGAGCACGACGGCGCTGGTCGCGATCTCCGGGGTGACGGTGACCTCCTCGTCGAGCAGATGCCAGCCCGTCACCGACCAGACGTATTCCAGGCATTCCTGCGCGCTCACCCCACCGCGCGGATCGACGATGCCGTGTTCGGACCACAGCCGATACACCTCGTCGGCACGGAAATCCGCTGCCGCGCAGAGCACCTGACGCTCGAGCTCGAGATGCGCGCGGTCGATGGTGTTGTAGAGCCCGAAGTCGACGAAGCCGACCCGGCCGTCATCGGCGAGCAGGATGTTGCCCGGATGCGGGTCGGCGCAGTACTCGCCGTCGACGAACATGCCGGTGATGTAGAAGCGGTACACCAGTTCGCCGATACGATCGCGATCGGCCGCGGGCAGCGCACGGATCTGCTGGAACGCCCGGCCCTCGACGAAGTCGGTGACCAGCACGTTGTCGGTGCAGAATTCGCCGATGCTGTCCGGCACCATGATCAGGGGGTGACCGCGGTAGCGGTTCGCGACCCGGTGCTGGGTGCGGGCTTCGCGCCGGTAGTCCAGTTCGGCCGTGATGTTCCTGGCGATTTCGTCGAGCACGCCGGTGTCGGCGGCGCTGGGCAGGAACGATTTCCACAGTCCGCTGAAGAACTGCAGGTTGCGCATGTCCGCGCGCACCGCCCGGTCGACCCCGGGATATTTCACCTTCACCGCGACGAGCCGACCGTCGTGCAGGCGGGCCCGATACACCTGGCCGATCGAGGCCGAGGCGACCGGTTCCGGGTCGAAATCGGCGAACACCCCGCGAAGGGGACCGAGATCGGCCTCGACGACCGCCTTCATCTCCGCGAAGGGCACCTGCGGCGCGCTGTCGAGCAGTTCGGCCAGCTTGACCCGGAACATCTCGCGATAGTCCTCGGGGATCAGGTCCAGATCCAGCACCGACACCATCTGGCCCAGCTTCATCGCCGCGCCCTTCATCCCGCCGAGCACCGTGACGATCTGCTGCGCGGCCCGCAGCGAGGACCGCTGCGCCAGCACCGACCTGGCCTGTTCGGTGCGCCCGATCATCGCCAGCCGGGTCCCCACTCCGCGCGCGGCCTGCCCGGCCGCCAGCCGCCCCAACCGGGTGCCTCGCGAGACCCGCCCCGTCGGTACGCGTCGCTCCGCCACATTCCCTCCTCGCGCTGTCGGACCCACATTCTGCCGCCGCACCGACCGATCGGTATCACTTCGGGCATCTTTCTGTGACCGGTCACGTCGGCTCAGGACGCGGCGCCCTCGCGGGCCTCGACCTCCGCCGCGAGCCAGGTGCCCATCATGCGCGCGGTCATCGCGATGGCGTCGACCCGTTCCCGCTCCGACACCTCGTCGGCCGCCGCCCGCACCACCGCCGCGAAGCCGGTGTTGATGAAGACGAAGGCGACGGTGTCGAGGTAGCGATCATCGGCTGGTCCCAGCCCCTGGATGAGCACGACCTTCACGATCAGCCGCAACCGTTGCTCGAACTGTGGCAGGCCGGTGCTGTAGAACTGGACGCCGCCGATCAGCGCGCGCAGCAGCGCCGAGTTCGCCACCAGGATGTCGGCGAAGATCGCCAGGATCTCGCTGACGATTCCCGCGCAGTACTCGACCGTGACTTCCGTGGCCGGCCCGGCGAATTCGAAGGCGCGCGCGGTGAAGCCGCGCTCCAGATCGGCGAGCAGGCGGTCGAGCAGTTCGTCGACGATCACCGATCGATCCGCGAAGTAGCGGTAGAGCGTGCCGATGCTGACCCCCGCCTCGGCGGCGATGCGATTGGTCGATGTCTGCTCGACACCGTGCGCGCCGAACAACTCGGCCGCGGTGTCGAGGATGTGGTCACGCGTCTCCCGCGCCCGGTCCTGCGAGGGCAGTCGCCGCGCCTGGCCGGACTGCTTCCGTTTGTTCGTCGTTCTGGGTGGCACCGAAACCTCCAAACCAGCGCCCGGGGAACTGAAGCGTCCCCCACCCTAGGAGAACCGGCGCGGTGACGGAGCCGCTCTGGTGGGTCGGGTATCGCAGGATTGTCGCCGGTGACATGGCCCGCGCCGATCCCGCTGTGAACCCGCTCAGCCGGCGGCCGGGGTCAGCCGAAGGCGGCGATGAGGCGTTGGCTGCGGGCGGCCATGGCCTCGGCACTCTCCTCGGGATGCCGCTGCCACCAGGACACCATCGCGCCGACCATCCCCATCCAGACCTCCGCCATGGCGGACAGGTCGGCCGGGTCGGTGACACCGCGGGCCGTCAGCACCGCGGCCGAGCCACGCGCCGCCTGGTCGGCGATGCGGCGGCGGGCGGCGCGGGCGGCGTCGGCGGCGGGTCCGTCGGCGGGGTGGGTGCGGTCGGTCAGCACGTTCCACTGGTAGGGCCGCTCGGCCAGCACGCCGAAGATCGCGACCAGGGTCGCCTCGGCCATGGCCAGTTCCGGCGGGCCGGCCAGGACCGGTTCGATGGCATCGGCGATGTCCTCACCCACCCGCGTCACACAGGCCGAGTAGAGGCCGTCCTTGGTCCCGAAATACGAGTACACCAACGGTTTCGAGACGCCGACGCGTTCGGCGACCGCGCCGAGCGAGAGCCCCGCGTAGCCCACGTGCGCGATCTGTTCGGCGGCGGCGGTCAGGATCTGAGCCTCCCGCTGGGCGCGCGGCATCCCCTTGGTTCCCACGGTTCGCGGCATGCGGTGGCCTTTCCTCGCCCGTCCACGCGGCCGCCGAAACAGCCGCTGTACGACCGGTAACTTACCAAAAGCCGCCATTCGTTCAATTCGCCGCACGCCCCCATCGCCCATTGACGCGCCCACCTGCGCGCTTTATATTACCGAATAGTCAATACTAATTGTTACCACTAGTCACACACACCAGGTACGACCGAGGAGATGACATGGACAATCGGTTCTTGGAGCGCTTCGGCGCGTGGTGCGGGCTGCTCTATCTGGGCGTGTTCGGCGCGGGCTGGCTGCTGGTCGCCCGCTTCTTCCCCCCGATCCCGCCGGGCGCCGGTCCCGCGGAGGTCGCCGCGCAGTTCCAGGAGCGGCACCTCCCGCTGATGCTGGCCGCGGTGCTGATGATGTGTTCGACGTTCTTCCTGTTCCCGGTGTCGGCGCTGCTGGTGCTGGTGACCCGGAAGATCGAGCGGCACACCGGGATGCTGACCCTCATGATGGGGTTCACCCTCGCGACCTACCTTGTTTTCAACTTCTACACCCCCTTCTCCTTCGCGATGGCCGCGTTTCGCACCGACCGCGATCCCGCGCTCGTGCAGTACGCCAGCGACTACGCGTTCCTCCAATTCATGGGCGGCATCCCGATGTTCCTCATGGTGTGGGTGCTGATCGCGTACGGCGTGCTGGTGGTGAGTCCGCGCGAGAATCCCATCGCGCCACGGTGGTTCGGCTACTTCACCCTGTGGATCTCGGTGCTGTACCTGCCCGAGCTGCTGGTGTTCTTCTTCCAGGACGGACCCTTCGCCTGGAACGGGCTCATCGGATTCTGGATTCCCGCGATCCTGTTCATCGCCTTCTTCCTGGTCACGCCGTTCGTGCTGGTGCCCATCGTGAACAAGCACTTCGCGGGCGATCCCGCGGCGGAGCACGCGGCGGGATCGGCGGCGTGAGCGCCACCGCCGTCGCGGAGCGCGCCGCACGCCGCGCCCCGGGCGAGCCCGAGCTCTGGCTGTTCATCCTCGGCGATCTGACGGTGTTCGGGATCTTCTTCGGGGTGTGGGGCTGGAACCACCGGCAGCGGCCCGAGCTGTTCGAACTCGGTCGCGCACACCTGGATCAGACCATCGGGCTGACGAATACGACCGTGCTCATCACCAGTTCCGCGGCGGTCGCGCTCGCCCTGGCCGCCGCCCGCGACGGCCGGTTCACCGCCGCGCGGCGCGGGTACCTGGCCGCGATCGCCCTCGGTACGGTGTTCGCCGCGCTCAAAGTGGTGGAGTACCGCGAACATCTGGATGCGGGCATCGACCCGGCACTGCGCGAGTTCTTCATGTACTACTTCGTGTTCACCGGCATCCACCTCGTGCATGTGCTCGTCGGCCTGCTGGGGCTCACCATCGCCGCGTTCCGGTGTCGGCGCCCGGGCACGGGCCCGAACGACCTCGCGCTCCTCGAAGGCATCGGCGTCTACTGGCACATGGTCGACGTGCTGTGGATCGTGCTGTTCGCGCTGATCTATCTACTGTAGGGAGAGAGCTTGTGCGGAAACAGATCTCGCACGTCGCCGTGGTGTGGCTGGTGCTGGTCGCGGCCACGGTCGCCTCGTGGTCGGAGCGCACCACCGTGACGACCGCGGGCGCCGCGGTGATCCTCGCGCTCACAGCGGGCAAGGTCATGCTGGTCATCGGCTCCTACATGGAAGTCGCCAAGGCTCCGCGCTGGCTCGTGCTGGCGTGTGGTTTCTGGACGACAGCCGTGTTCGGCGGTCTCGCCGTGCTGTATCTGGGGTAGCGCCGGGGCTATCGGCGCGGAGCGTGCTTCGCCGCCGTTTCGGTGAGCATCGGCAGCAGCACCTTCGCGCTGACCAGATGGTTCTGGCCGGGGACCGAACGGTAGGTCGCGCCGGGGATGGCTTCGGCCAGCATCCGCGCGACCTCGTCCAGGCCAGGCGGGTTCTTCTCCCCCACGAGTACCCGCACGGGCAGGTCGATTCCGGTGAAGCGGTGCACCGGCGGGAGGTCCTCGGTGAGGGCGATGTCGTAGCACAGGGTCGGGGCGAGCGCCTTCATCGTGCGCCAGCCCGGCACCAGGGGCAGCAGGGTGACGAAGGCGCGCGGCATGCCGATACCGCGCAGGAAGGCCTTCAGCGCCCGGCCGTTCGCGCCCTCGTCCAGCAGCGCCGCCACCCGCGTCGCCAGGCGGGCGTAGGAATCGCGCTCGGCCGCGTCGTGCACGTAGGAGGCGTCGTAGACGACGACCGCGTCGACCTTGTGCGGCAGCCGGGCCGCGGCTTCCAGCGCCAGGGCGGCGCCGGAGGAGTGACCGTAGAGGATCGCGTGCCCGCCCGCGGCGTCGATGATCGCCTCGATGTCGTCGACCTCGCGCTGCACCGACCAGGGCGCGGTGTCGCCGCTGTCGCCGCGGCCGCGCCGATCCCAGTGGTAGACGGTGAACGCGGTGGCGAACACCGCGGCGTCGGCGGCGACCGGCCGGAACCGCCGGAAACAGGTCGCGCCGGTGATCGGCACCAGCGCGGGACCCGCGCCGAGCACGTCGTAGGCGAGGGTGGTGCCGTCCTTCGACCGGACAGTGGGCATCGTCAGCTCTCCCTTCGACCGGACCAGGCGGCCGGTCTACCCGCTATGACGGGGCCGGCCGCCGGGAATCACCGGTGCCGGTTCAGCCGAGCTTGACGCTGTGGGTGCCCGCGCGCCGCCCCGAGAACACGCAGTCGGCCAGGGACAGGCCGCTGACATAGGAGTTCGCGCAGATCCCGACCGCCGCCCGCCCGGCGGCGTAGAGCCCGGGGATGACACCACCCGCCTCGGCGCGCACGGCGCCGGTGTCCTCGTCGACCAGCAGGCCGCCGAGGGTGAGCATGGGCATCGGGTAGGTGAGCCGGGCGGTGAAGGAGATGTCCAGCAGCGCGACGGGACCGGCGCCGATCGGGCGGCGCAGATCGTCGGGCTTGCCGAAAGGATCGGGCCGGTTCTGCGCGATGGCCGAGTTGTGCGCGTCCACGGTGGCCCGCAGGCCGGCCCGGTCGATGCCGGCGCGCGCGGCGACGTCCTCCACGGAACCGCCGGCGATGCGGCCGAACCGCAGCAGCCGTTCGGTCTGCATCCGCTGGAACCACACCGACTGCGACCCGATCTGCGCGCGGGCCTGCGCCTCGAGTGCCGCGTCGACCAGCAGCCACGCCCGGTGACCGGGTGCCGTGGCGATGGCGGCGCCCAGTGCCGCGCCGTAACGGGATTCGTCGATCATGCGCTCGCCGCGGGCGTTCACCGCGATCGCGCCGAACACCGCGCTCGGCGGCGCGATGAACCGCCAGGTCGACAGCGCGTCCATCTTGCCGGTCGCCGCGCCGATCTCGGCGGCCATGGTGATGCCGCTGCCGTCGTCGCCCGCGGTGCCCAGCGGCAGACCCTGCGACCACGGATAGTCCGGCGCGTGCTCGGCCACCATCGCCCCGTTGGCGATGAACCCACCCGTGGTGAGCACCACGCCGGAGTTCGCGTGGACGCGCACGCGCGTGCCGTGCTTGCGTTCGATCCGGGCCAGCAGCAGCTCCATCGCGGCGCGCAGACCCTGGTGGTACACACCGGGTTTGGCGGAGACGCGGGCCAGCGCGGCGAAGCGGCGGCGCACCAGCGCTGGCGCGCCGTCGAGGGTGACGGCGTCGACCCCCGTGACCCGCCCGTCCTCGACCACGAGACCGGTCGCCCTGGTTCCGGTCCGGACGCGCACGCCGTGCCGGGCCGCCGACGCGGCGAGCGGCCCGAACAGCGCCTTGCCCGAGACGCCGGGGCCGTGCGTGCGATGGCCGCGCTGGCGCGGTGTCGCGAGTTCCCGGTACCCGCCGGAGTTCTCGCTGCCGGAGTAGTAGAGGTAGTAGTCGTCGGTCGGGTACGAGGTCTTGTAGGGGCACAGCGACGGCTGGAACGGCACGCCGTGGCCGGAGAGCCAGTCGATCATCGCCGGGGATTCCTCGCAGAACCGGCGCAGGGTCTCGGCGCTCACCGCGTCACCGACCTCGGCGCGCAGGTACGCGAGCATGTTCTCGACATCGTCGTCGACGCCGGCGGCCCGCTGCACCCAGGTGCCGCCGCCCGCGTACACGATGCCGCCGGACAGCGTGGTCGCGCCGCCGCCGAGGTAGCGGTCGAGCGCGAGGACGTCCGCCCCGGTCTCGCGCGCGGCCAGCGCCGCGCTCACTCCCGCACCGCCGTATCCGACGACGACGACATCGGCTGAACAATCCCTGGTCCGCACTGACCTCCACCTTCCGGGCGACCGCACTGGGGTGGCACCCGTCAGAAACTATAACGTGTTCTAGAAATTTATCCGGCGATCCCGCCTTTCAGGACAGGGTGCGAACACGGTCGATCTGGTCCCGCTGGACCGCGCGAGCGGTCGCCAGGAAGTCGTTGATCACAGCCAGCTCGGCCGGGCCGTATCGCGCGAGAGCCTCGGCGCCCGCCCGGCCGACCGGGGCGAAGATCTCCGCCTCGGCGGCCCGGGCCTTGTCGGTGGGCGCGACGAGAACGCGGCGGCGATCACCCGGGTCGCGGGTGCGCGAGACCAGGCCGGCGCGCTCCAACCGGTCGATCACGGTGGTGGTGGCCGCCGGGCTGAGCTCGAGGGCGGCGCTGAGCTGACCGGCGGGCCGCGGCTCGGCGGCCAACACGATGTCGAGGCACCGCAGGTCGGTGCGATTCAGGCCGAGGCGCGCTGCCGCGGCCTCGTCGAAGGCGTCGAAGCTCTGCTGCAGCAGCCGGATGCCCACGAGGACCTCGTCGAGATCTACATCTTTCGACATTCGAATCTTTCGGTTATCGTAATGTTCGTTGGTCGAAATCATCGTAGCCCGAGAAGGACGTCACCATGCGCACCACCGCCGTCAGCCCCGTCCGCGCCACCTCCACCGCGCCACAGGTCGTCGCCGCCCCGGCGACTCCCGCCGACGATCTCGCCCTCGCCGCGCTCTTCCGCGACTTCCTGCACGCCTGGTCCGCCGGGGACGCCGCCGCGTTCGGCGCGCTGTTCACCGCGGACTCCGACTACGTCTCCTACGACGGCAGCGTCGCCAGGGGCAGGCCCGCGCACCAGCACAACCACGACCAGCTCTTCCGCGGCGTGCTGAGCGGCTCGGCGCTGGTCGGCGACCTGGAATCGGTGCGTCATCTCGCACCCGGCGTGGCGATCCTGCACGGCACCGGTTCGGTGCTGATGCCGTGGCGGTCACGGCTGCCGCGGCGACGGCTGTCCCGGCAGACCATCGTGGCGGTCCGCACCGCGCACGGCTGGAAGATCGACGCCATCCACAACGGTCGCGTGCGGCCGATCGGCATCCCCGGCCCGGACTCCGTGCCGGCCAGGCTGTCGCGGCTGCTGACGCGGTTCGCCGGGGCGCTCGGCGTCGGTCGCGCCTGAGAACCGCCCGCGTCCGGGCGCTACAGTGAGCCGTCAGCACCCCGCCGGGACGAGAGCGAGGACATCGCGTGGACGGCCGGTCCGCACTCCCCTCCGACGACGAGCTGGTGCGACGGCTGCGCGGCGGAGACGAATCGGCGTTCGCCCTGGTCCTCACCGCCTGGTCGGGATCGATGCTGCGGCTGGCGCGGTCGTTCGTCTCCACGCCCGCCTCGGCCGAGGAGGTCGTGCAGGACACCTGGCTGGCGGTCGTGCGTGGCATCGACGGCTTCGAGGGCCGGTCCTCGGTCAAGACCTGGGTGTTCCGCATCCTGGTCAACACCGCGAAAAAGCGTGGCATCAGGGAACATCGGACGATCCCCTTCGGCAGCCTGCTGCCCGAGGACAGCGGCCCCACCGTCGATCCCCGCCGCTTCCGCCCCGCGCACGACCCGTATCCGGGGCACTGGCGGCCCGGCGAGCAGCCTCAGCGCTGGTCCGAACCCGAGGACTCCGCCGAACGCGGTGAGATCGGCGCGGTGATCGCCCTGGCCATGGCCGAACTCCCCGCCCGCGGCCGCGTCGTCCTCACCCTGCGCGACGCGGAAGGCTGTACCGCCGAAGAGGTCTGCGAGCTGCTCGGCATCTCCGCGGGCAATCAGCGGGTGATCCTGCACCGCGCCCGCGCGGCGGTCCGGGCCCGGCTCGAGGAGTACTACCGCGACGCGGGCGAGCGACGTACCCGCGCGGACCGGTAGCGCGCAAGCTGTCGATCTTGTTCGGAGTACGCGAAGGTTCGGCGCTCCCGCTGTGACCTGTCCCTGGCGCCCTTCGGTTCGGCGTGCGCCGCACCGATTCCGCCTACCGTCACCGGCAGGCACAGCAGGAAGGTGGCAGCGGGCGTGGTGGGTACCAAGGCGAAGCTGGAGGAACTGGTCGACATTCTGGCGATCGCGGCGGAACCCGCGGGCGCGGCCGGTGTCGCCAAGCGGCAGAAGAAGGGCGTACCCAGTGTGCGCGAGCGCCTGGCCATGCTGCTCGACCCCGGCACCTTCATCGAGACCGGGGCCCTGGCCCGCCAGCCCGATCAGCCCGACGCCCTCTACGGCGACGGCCTGGTCACCGGCCGCGGCCTGATCGGTGGCCGTCCGGTCGTGGTGATCGCGCATGATCAGACGGTCTACGGCGGATCCGTCGGCGTCACTTCGGCGCGAAAGTTCATGCGGGCCTTGAAGCTGGCGTTCGACAGCGGCTGCCCCGTGGTGACCATCAACGATTCCGGCGGCGCGCGGATCCAGGACGCGGTCGGGTCGATCGCCTCCTTCGGCGACATCTCCCGGGTGCTGGAGAAGCTGTCCGGCTACGTCCCCCAGGTCTCGATCATCCTGGGCAAGTGCGCGGCGGGGTCGGTGTACGGGCCGATCAACACCGATGTGCTCATCGGCACCGAGGATTCGTACATGTTCGTCACCGGGCCCGAGGTGATCAAGGCGGTCAACGGCGAGGACATCACGGCCGAACAGCTCGGCGGCGCGCGGGTACAGGCCGAGCGCGGCACCCTGCACCACGTCGCCGAGACCGAACAGGACGCCTACGCGTGGGCCAGGGCCTATCTGAGCTACCTGCCGACGAACTGCCTCGAGCCGCCGCTGATCGTCAATCCCGGCCTGGAACCGGAGATCACCGCCACCGACCGCGAACTCGACGCGATCATCCCGGACTCCGATCGCGCCGGCTACGACATGCACGAGATCCTGCTGCGGATCTTCGACGACGGCGAATTCCACGAGATCCGGGCGGCGTTCGCGCCCAATCTGATCACGGGCTTCGCCAGGGTCGACGGCCATCCGGTCGGGGTGATCGCCAATCAGCCGCTGGTACTCGGCGGATCCATCGACGCGGCCTGCTCGGACAAGTCGACCTACTTCATCCGGCTCTGCGACGCCTTCAACATCCCGCTGGTGTTCGTCGTCGACACCCCGGGCGTGCTGCCCGGGCTCGACCAGGAGGACGCCGGGGTGATCATCCGGGGCGGCCGGGTGCCGCGCGCGATCATCGAGGCGACCGTGCCGATCATCAACCTCGTCGTCCGCAAGTCCTATGGCGGCGCCTACGGCATGATGGCGGCCCGCCAGGTCGGCGCCGACATCAGTTTCGCCTGGCCGACGGCCCGCATCGCGGTGATCGGCGCCGAGAGCGCCGTCGACCTCATCGGCAAACGCCAGCTGGCCGCGGTACCGGAGGAACACCGCGCGGCGGCCCGCGAATTCATGATCAACCAGTACAACGAGACCGTGGCCACGCCCTGGATCGCCGCCGAACGCGGGTACATCGACGCCGTCATCGAGCCATCGCGCACCCGGCTCGAGATCCGGCACGCGCTGCGGCTGCTGCGCGACAAGCACCCGCTCGCGCCGGAATTCAACCCGCGCAAACACCCGATCTACCCGATGTGACCCGGCGTCGGGTCGGCAACGGTTGGGCAACGCCGAGGACACGATGCTTCTCCCCCCGGCCGTGGCGCGAAATGATCGTAGGAACCGGCACTTCCCGGCACGGCACTACGTGGAGGTACGAGCGATGTGGAATGCGATTGTTCAGATCTGTGGGTTCCTGATCATCGGCGCGGTGGTCGGCGTGCTCGCCAGGATGCTCAAGCCGGGTAAGGAGAACATGAGCATGGGGATGACCCTGGTGCTCGGGATGGCGGCCGCGCTCATCGCGGGTGTCGTCGCGAGTCTCATCGGCGTCGGCTCCATCACCGAGCTCAACTTCTGGGGCTTCGTGCTCGCCGTCATCGCCGCGGTCGTGCTGCTGTTCGCGGCCGAATCGATGAGCGCGCGCAAGCATCCCCCGGCGGCCTGATCCCGCGTCACCCGAACCCCTCCGGCCACGGCCGGAGGGGTTTTCCGCTGTGGCGACCGTTCTGCTGGCAGGATCTGCAGGCGTGAACACCGCGAATCTGACCCGTGCCGAGACCGCCGCGCGATCGGCCGCGGTCACCGTCCGCGACTATCGCGTCGAGCTCGACCTGTCCGGCGCGCGCGACCACGACCGCGCCGGCTTCACCACCACCACGACCGTCACCTTCGACGCGACCGGCGAGCGGACCTGGCTCGACTTCCTCGGCCCCGCCGTCGAATCGGTGACGGTGAACGGGCGGGCGGTGCCGGTGGAGTACGACGGCGCGCGGATCACCGTGCCCGGACTCGCCGCGTCGAACGTGGTGGTCGTCCACGCCACCGGCGCCTACAGCCGGTCGGGTGAGGGACTGCACCGGTTCCGCGATCCCGTCGACGGCGAGACCTACCTCTACACCCAGTACGAACCCGCCGACGCGCGCCGGGTCTTCCCCTGCTTCGAACAGCCGGATATGAAGGCGCCGTTCACCTTTCAGGTGACCGCGCCGGTCGAATGGTCGGTGCTGTCGAACCGGCCGGCGGCGCACGTCGTCCGGCACGACGAGCGGCAAACGGTCGACTTCTCCCCCACCCTGCCCATCGCCACCTACATCACCGCGATCGCCGCCGGCCCCTACCACCGTGTCGAATCCGCGTGGCGCCGCGGCGATCTCACCATCCCGCTCGGTGTGCTCTGCCGCGCGTCGCTGGCCGGACATCTGGACGCCGACACCGTCCTCGAGGTCACGAAGCAGGGGCTGGACTTCTTCGCCGAGCACTTCGACTATCCGTATCCGTGGGGCAAGTACGACCAGATCTTCGTGCCCGAATACAACCTCGGCGCCATGGAGAACCCGGGCCTGGTGACCTTCACCGAGGCCTACGTGTTCCGTGGCGCGGCCACCGCCGCCCAGTACGAGGGCAGGGCCAACACGATCCTGCACGAGATGGCGCACATGTGGTTCGGCGATCTCGTCACCATGGTCTGGTGGGACGACCTGTGGCTCAAGGAGTCCTTCGCCGACTACATGGGCGCGCTGGCCAGCGCCGAGGCCACCGAGTGGACCGACGCCTGGGCGGCGTTCGCGAACCGGCGCAAGGCGTGGGCGTACCTGCAGGACCAGCTGCCGACCACCCACCCGATCGTCGCCGACATCACCGATCTGGAAGCGGCCAAACTCAATTTCGACGGCATCACCTATGCCAAGGGCGCCAGCGTGCTCAAACAGCTCGTTGCCTATGTGGGGCGGGCGGAGTTCTTCACCGGCGTGCGCCGGTACTTCCGGACCAACGCGTTCGGCAACACGACCCTGGCCGACCTGCTCACCGAATTGTCGGCGGCCTCGGGCCGGGACCTCACCGGTTGGGCCGAGGCCTGGTTGCGGACCTCCGGGGTGTCGACGGTGTCGTTCGACGGCACGGCGATCGTGCAGACCGAGCCGCGGCCACACCGGCTCGACGTGGGCCTCTACGACTTCGACGACGCGGGCGACCTGGTGCGCCGCGAACGCGTGGAACTCGAGCTCAGCGGCGAACGGACGCCGGTCACCCTGCCGCCCGCGCCCCTGCGGCTGCTCAACGACGGCGATCTCACCTACGCCAAGATCCGCCTCGACGCCGAATCCCTGGCCACCGTGGAGCGCTCGCTCGATCGCGTCACCGATCCGCTCGCGCGCGGGCTGATCTGGTCGGCCCTGTGGAACGCCGCCAGGGACGGGGAACTCGCCGCCGATCGCTATGTGGCGATGGCACGTGACTTCGCGCCCGCCGAACCCAACACCGCGCTGCTCTCGGCGGTGCTGGCCAACGCCGCCTTCGCGATCGGCCACTACCTGCCAGAACCGACGCGCGACCGCTGGCGCGGCGAATGGCTCGAATCCTGCTGGGCCGGTCTGTCTTCGGCCGAGCCCGGCTCGGGCGCCCAGCTCGCGTTCGCGCGCGCGGCGGCGCTCGCCGCCACGGTCGACGACCGGCGCGCCGACGACATCGCCGCGATCCTGCGCGGCGAGCGCCCCGCACCCGACGGACTGCCGCTCGACCCCGACCTGCGCTGGCTGTGGTGGACCGCGCTGGCGGCCACCGGCGCGGCCACCGCCGCCGACCTGGACGCCGCGCTCGCCGGCGACGACACGGCCTCGGGCCGGACCGCCCACCGCCGTGCCCTCGCCGCCCGGCCCGACGGCCAGGTCAAGGCCGACGCGTGGACGACGGCACTCGGGGACACCACGCTCACCAACGACCACCTCGACGCGATCATCGACGGCTTCCGCGCCGGAGCGCGCCGAGATCTCCTCGCCCGCTACGACGCCGACTACTTCGCCGCGCTGCGCACGATCTGGGATCAGCGCAGCATCGAGATCGCCCGGCGCCTGGTGGTCGGCTTGTTCCCCGCGAGCGAGTCGCTCGCGCCCGTGGACGCGTGGCTCGCCGAGAATCGTGACGCACCGGCGGCATTGCGGCGACTGGTGCTCGAGCAGCGCGACCACCTGGCCCGCGACCTGCGGGTGCGAGGTGCCGCGCCGCTCGGCTGAGCGCCGGGGTCAGTCGACCGCGGTCGCCTCCAGCTCGACCAGCTGGCCGGGGACGGCCAGCCGGGCAACCCCGAGCATCGTCATCGCCGGTGCCGCACCGGCGGCGCCCAACCGTGCCGCCAGCACGCCGTAGTGCTGGAGGAGCAGGTCGACGTCGGTGGTGTAGACCGCAAGCCGGACGACGTTCGTCAGCGACATCCCGGCACCGGTGAGGACGGCCTCGACATTGTCCAGGCTCAGCGCCACCTGGGCGGCCATGTCGCCGTCGTGCTGTGGCTTGCCCTCCTCGTCCATCGCGGTCTGCCCCGAGCAGTACAGCGTCCTGGTGTGCCCGGCGATCAGCTCGCCCTGGTCGAATCCCAGCTCGACCGACCAGGTCACGGGGTTGATCGCCGTACGTTCCACAGCCACTTCGGCTCCCTTCGATCCGGCGCCCCACCGGCCCGATGGCCGATGTCCGCGACGCCGTGCCGGTGAGCCTGCCCGGCAATCACGACATCCTGTGTCGGGTATTTTCGCTAGAGTTCCGCGCATGCGCGCCGACCGATTGGTGTCGCTGGTGCTGCTGCTGCGCCAGCGTGGTCGCCTCACCGCGACCGAGCTGGCCGCCGAGCTCGAGGTGTCCACCCGCACGGTCCTGCGCGATATCGAGGCGCTCTCCACAGCTGGGGTGCCGGTGTACGCCGAACGCGGCAGGCACGGCGGCTTCGCGTTGCTGCCGGGGTTCCGCACCGAGCTCACCGGGCTCAACCACGACGAGGCACTCGCCCTGCTCATCGCCGGATCACGGCGCGGCGCACAGGCATTCGGCCTCGGCTCGGCGCTCGCCTCGGCCATGCTCAAGGTCGTCGACGCGCTGCCCGCGAGCTATCGCGAGACCGCGGCCGATGTCGCCGAGCGGCTGCTCATCGAACCCGAGACCGACCTGCTGTCGCGTCGGGTGGTCACCGACGAGGTCCCCGGCGACGTGCTGGCCGAGATCCGGCGGGCCGTCTTCGCCGGGACCAAGCTGCGCATCCACTACGCGCCCGTCGACCAGGGTCCACGCTGGCGCACCGTCGACCCGATCGGTCTGGTCGTCGTCCGCGATCGCGGCTACCTGCTGGCCACCCGTTCCGGCGCGGATCGCACCTACCTGCTGACCCGGGTCCAGGCCGCCGAGGCACTCGACGAGCCCGCGCAGCGGCCGGACCGCGTGGATCTGGATCGTGCCTGGCAGGAGCGCGGCACCCGGTTCCGGGCCGGCGGCGACCAGCTCGCCGTGCGGGTCAGGGTGCGTCCCGCGCGGCGCGAGGAACTCGTCGGCACGGCGGTGACCGTGCACGGTGAAGCCGCCGAAGCGGACGGTTCGCTGCTGCTCGACCTGTCCTTCCAAGATTTCCGACACGCCGAATGGGCGCTCTGGCAACTTGCCAGCGACGCCGAGGTGCTCGACCCACCCGCCCTGCGTGCGGCCCTGCGACAGCGCGCCGCCGCGCTCGCCGACCGGTACACGCCGCTGTCCTGAGGACTGTCCAGCGTCCACGGAGTTATCCTCGACAGGAGGCGATCGCAGCAGCGCGTCGCCGCGAGGACGCCCACCGAATCGAGCCGCCATGGCCGACATTCCGCCCACACAGCGCAGCTCCACCTCCGCGATCGTGGCGGGGTTGGCCGCCGAGGGCTTCGAGGATGCCGAGGAGATCGGCCGCGGCGGATTCGGCGTGGTGTACCGCTGCACGCAACCCGATCTCGATCGGATCGTGGCCGTCAAGGTCCTCACCGCCGACCTCGATCCCGACGGACTGCAGCGGTTCGTGCGCGAGCAGCAGGCGATGGGCAGGCTCTCCGGACATCCGAACATCGTCGCCGTCTTCCACGCGGGCACCACCCACGGCGGCCATCCGTACCTGGTGATGCCGTACCACGCGCGCGGTTCGCTCGAGCAACGGATCCACAGCGCGGGTCCGCTGGCGTGGTCGGCGACCCTGCGGCTCGGGGTGAAGATGGCGGGCGCGCTCGAGACCGCGCACCGGGCCGGCATCCTGCACCGCGACGTGAAGCCGTCGAACATCCTGCTCAGCGACTACAACGAACCCGAACTCACCGATTTCGGCATCGCCAGGATCCAGGGCGGGTTCCACACCACCACCGGCATCGTCACCGGGTCCCCCGCCTTCGCCGCACCGGAAGTGCTGCGCGGCGCACCGGCGACCGCCGCCGCCGACTTGTACGGCCTCGGCGCCACCCTGTTCTGCGCGCTCACCGGACACGTCGCCTTCGAGCGCCGGGTGGGCGAGCAGGTGCTGTCGCAGTTCCTGCGGGTCTCCGCGCAGCCCGCGCCCGATCTCACCGAGGCCGACATTCCCGACGAGGTGCGCGCGGTCATCGAACACACGATGGCCGCCGACCCCGCCGACCGGCCGTCCAGCGCCGCCGAGCTGGCCGCGGAACTCGGTGCGGCCCAGCGCAGTACCGGCGCCCCCGTCGACGTGCTGCGCGTACCGAGCACCCAGCGTTCCGGCGTTCTCGCCGCGCCGGTCCCCCGGCCGCACGAACGGACCACCGCGCCACCGACTCCCGCCACCAAGTACCGGCCCCCGACACCGGCCAGGGCCACCCTGGCCAGGAAGCGGCTGCTCGAACAGCTGCGCACCAACGAACGCGTCCGGCTCACCGCCATCCACGCGCCCAGCGGATTCGGCAAGACCACCCTGGCCGCCCAGTGGCACGACGAATTGGTCGCCCACGGCGCCGCGGTGGCGTGGCTGACCGTCGACGAGGACGACGACAACGCGGTCTGGTTCCTCACCCACCTCGTCGAAGCCGTCCGGACCGCGGTGCCCGACCTCGCCGAACACCTCGCCGCGCTGCTGGACGCCGATCCCGACGATCCGGCCCGGGCCGTACTCACCGCTCTCGTCGACAGCCTGCACACCGGTGACCGGCGGGTGACGTTGATCCTCGACGACTGGCAGCGCGTCACCGGCGCCGCCTCCGTCGCCGCCGTCCGTTTCCTGCTCGAGCACGGCTGCCACCATCTGCCGCTGGTCATCACGAGCACCACCCGCATCGACCTCCCCGTGAGCCGGCTGCGCATCCACGGCGAGCTCACCGAGATCGACGCCACCACACTGCGTTTCGACACCGAGGAGGTCCGCGCGTTCCTCGCCGAGGCCGGTGGCGTGCACATGACGGGCGAGGAGATCACCGAACTCGCCCGCGCCACCGACGGCTGGGTCGCGGCGCTGCAACTGACGGTGCTCGCCCTGCGCGGCGGCGAGGATCCCACGCACCTGCTCGACAGCCTCGCCGCGCACCCCGATATCGGCGCGTTCCTGGCCGAGAACGTGCTCGGGGCCCTGGACCCCGAGACCCTCGACTTCCTGATGACCACCTCGATCTGCGAACGGATCTGCGGTGGGTTGGCCACCGCGCTGACCGGCCGCGCCGATGCCGCCGAGTTGCTCGCCGACATCGCCGACCGCGGCCTGTTCCTGCTGCCCGCCGGCCCGGATTGGTACCGCTACCACCAGTTGTTCGCCGGATACCTGTGCCGCAGGCTGACCAGGGACCGGCCCGACGAGATCGCCGCGCTGCGGCTGCGGGCGGCCGAGTGGTTCGCGCGGCATCATCTGCTCAACGACGCGGTCGAGCACGCGCTGGCGGCCGAGGCGCCCGAGCGGGCTGCCGAGCTCGTCGAAGAGGGTGCTCGGTACCTCTTGGAGCGCTCGAATGTGGTGGTGCTGCAGGGCATTCTGCCGAAACTGCCCGCCTCCGTGTGCCGGGCCAAGCCGCGGCTCCACCTGTTCGGCGTGTGGGTCGAGTTGCTCATGCGCAAACCGGCGGCCACCGCCGCCGCGCTCGCCCGCTTCGAGGCCGCCATGGCCGCCGCCGATCTCACCGAGGCCGAGCGCACCGAGCTGCGCACCGAGGCCGATGTCGCGATCAGCGTGCGCGAGATGTTCGCCGACCAGGTCTCCGGCCTGGACGGGCTGATCGCCGACGCGCTCGCGCGGCCGGAGGCATTCCCGCCGCGCATCCCCGGCGTGGCCGCCAATATCGCGACGTTCGCGGCGATCCAGCGTTTCGACTTCGACGCGGCACGGCGCTGGCAACTCTGGGCCACCCCCTATCACGAGGCCACCGGCCCGTTCCTCGCCGTGTACGGGCGTTGCTTCGCCGGTTTGGCCGCCAGGGAGCAACTCGACATCGTGGGCGCGGAGGACCTGTTCACCAGCGCCCTCGACCACGCCACCGAGACCATGGGCGCCACCGCGCACGCGACGCGGCTCGCCTGCGCGTTGCTCGGTGAATTGCGCTATGAGACAGGGAGTCTCGACGAAGCGGCGAAGCTGCTCGAACGCAGCAGGGAACTCTCGGCCGAGGGCGGCGGCGGGGTCGACTTCATGCTCGCGACCTACGCGGTGGGAGCCAGGGTGCGTACCCTGCGCGGCGACCGTGAGGGCGCGCGTGAGCTGCTCGACGAGGGTGGCGCGCACGCCGAACGGCTCGAGCTGCCCCGGCTGGCCGCCCGCATCCACAACGAGCGGGTGCGCCTCGGCTTCGCCCTCGACCCCGGTGTGATCGCCGCCCTGCTCCGTGAGCGCGAGATCCGGCGCGACGATGCCATCGGCACGCTGGTGGACGAGACCGACGAGGACTCCGCGATCCGGCTGCTCATGGCCGAACCCGGCGCCGACGAGCACCGCCGCGCCGTGGCCAGGGCCGAGGCACTGCTGGCGGGCATCGACGCCGAACGCCGTCCGATGGCCGCGCTGCGGGCGGGTTTCCTGCTCGGCAGCGCCCTGCGCCGAGCGGGCCGCGCGGCCGACGCGCAGCGCACGCTGGCCCCGTCGACGCGCCGCTGCGCCCTGCTCGGGCTCGTGCGCCTGCCGGTGGACGCCGCCGCCCGATAGACACGCGGGGGGGGGGGGGGGGGGGGGGGGGGGGGGGGGGGGGGGGGGGGGGGGGGGGGGGGGGGGGGGGGGGGGGGGGGGGGCGGGGGGGGGGGGCCGGGGGCCCCGCGGCGCGATCGAGAGCAGCTGAGGGGTGGCCAGATTGGCGACCATGGACTGCCAGGCCTGCGGTCGGGAGGTGTGCACGACGGCGTGCGCGCCGAGCGCGGTCGCGCGCAGCACCACCTGCTGGGCCAGGTCCAGATTGCCGATCACGTCGACGTGCCGGGTGCCGGCCCCGATCAGTGGCACCGCGATGCCCTGGCCACGCTCGTCCGCGCCGATCAGCTGACCGCAGCCGGTGGTCGGCACGGCGATGTCGGTGAGCGCGGTGAGCGAGCCGCGATAGCCGTCGCGGCCGCCGAGGTCGTCGGCGGCGCCGATCGGCAAGGTGTCGAGCAGGATTCGGCGCTGGCTGCCCGGCAGCTCACGCAGACCGGCGATCGGCGCCTCGTCGAACGGCTCCACCGTGTCGAAGCGGACCACGGCGTTGAGCACCACGGTGCCCGCCTTGTCGTCGGCGCGGCCGTTGCGCCAGGCGCCCGGGTGCAGACGCAGCGTGACCGTGGTCGACAGCGTCGGCAGCGACCAGATCTCGGCCAGCCCGTTGGTGCCGATCATCGGCGCGGTGAGCTGATAATGGGTGAGATTGCGGCCGAACTCGGACTCGAGGCCGTGCGCAGACTCGGTCAGCCGCAGCGGGTCGAAGCCGTAGGACAGTTCGCGGACCGCGCTGTTCATCTCGGTCGCGGTGAGCACCGCCGCGTCGATGCCCTGGGTGGCCAGCCGGTTGGCGACGCGGCGGGTGGCGATGATCATCGTGCGCAGCGCGCCGGTCGCGCCGCCGCCGCGCTTGTCCACCGCCGTCGCGTTGGCGACCGGATCGAGGCGGAGCACCAGCCAGCAGGTGCGGTGCGCGATCGCGGGCAGCGGCCCGAGGATCCGGTTGTAGAGGTGCGCGGCGGCGCCGGTGCCGGCGGTGCGCGCGCCGGTGGAGATGACGTCGATGCTCACCAGTTCGACATCGAATTGGTCCAGGCAGCGCGCTACCTCGGTGAGCGGCAGCAACTGGTCGGCGCTGAGCGAGCCGCGGCGCAGCAGGGTCAGCGCGTCCGGCGGCGGGTCGATCCGCAGCATGGTCAGCAGCAGGTCGCCGTCCCAGCGCACGCCGCAGCCGCCGCCCTCGGGCAGCGGCACGTCGAAGGCGGGCGCCCGATCCAGGGTGTCGGCGCGAGCACGCAGCCGACGCCCGAACCAGTCGCCGACGCGCACCGCGGGTGGCCGCCGCCGGATCGGGACCAGCCCGATCAGCAGCACGGCCGCCGCGCCACCGCTCGCCCCGTAGACCGAGTCGCTCGTCGCCAGGACGATCCAGGCCACGATCGCCGCGAGCACAGCGACCGGAACGCACGCACGCAGGGGATACATCCGGAACAACCAGAATTCCGGATCACGCAAGGTGTCGTAGGCATTGTCGCCGCCGGTTTGCCCGGCGTTCATACTGTTGTTCAAAATCGTTGTCCCTGCTTGGCATACGTCGAATCATGGTGAAGGACAATTCCGGATTTACGGTACCGTGTCCGACGAGATGGTGATCAACGCAGCAATGGAGTCCCTGTGCCGGCACAGCTGACGACCAAGGCCCAGGTCAATGGTTATCGTTTCCTGCTGCGCAGGCTCGACCACGCGCTCGTGCGTCGGGACGTGCGCATGCTGCACGATCCGATGCGGTCGCAGAGCAGGTCGATGATGGTGGGCGCGGTGCTCGGGCTGATCATCGTGGCCGGCGCGGCCATTCTCGGTTTCCTGAAACCACAGGGCGCGATCGGCGATGCCCTGATCGTCACGGGGAAACAGAGTGGCGCCATGTATGTGGTCGTCGAGGCCAAAGAGGGGGAGAAGACCCTCCACCCGGTGCTCAATCTCGCCTCAGCCCGGCTCATCGCCGGTGACGCGCAGGCGCCGAAATCGGTGAAGGACGACAAACTCGGTTCGCTGCCGCGCGGCCCGCTGCTCGGCATTCCCGGCGCCCCGGCCGCGATGCCGGGCTCCAAGCAGGGTTCCAGCTCGAATTGGACCCTCTGCGAAACCACCCAGCTCTCCAGCGCGGGCAGCGCGGCCGGCACCAGCGGCGGCCTCACCACCGCCATCGTCGGCAAGCCGGAGACCGGTGACCGGATCGGCCCCACGGGCGCCGACGACGCCCTGCTCGTGCGCCACGACGACAAGACCTACCTCGTGTACCGGGGTACCAGAGCCGAGATCGACCCGGCCAATTCGGTGATCACCCGCACCCTCGGCCTGAGCGGTCAGCACGTCCGCCCGATCGGCAGTGCCGTGCTCGGCGCGACCACCCAGGCCCCGCCGCTGGCCGTGCCCGCCATCGAACGGGCGGGTGAACCCGGCCCCGGCAAACTGTCGAATGTGCCGATCGGCGGCATCATCTCGGTCACCGGGGTCCAGGCCGCCGGTCAGGAGACCATGTACGTGGTGCTCGCCGACGGCGTGCAACGCGTCTCGGAATTCACCGCCGACCTGCTGCGCAACACCGATTCGCGCGGCATGCGCGAGATCGCCGAGCTGGCACCCGATGTGCTCGACCGGATGCCGATCCTGGAAACCCTGCCGATCACGGACTTCCCCGAGCGCAAGCCGCGCATCCTGTCGGCCGAGGACGCGCCGGTGGCCTGCGTGAACTGGGCCAAGAATCCGGGCGAGGCCACCGCGCAGGGCAAGTCGGTCGACGGCCCCGCCGAACGCGCCACAGTGACGTTGCTCGCCGGAACGAAGCTGCCGCTGCCGGACTCGGCCAAGCCGGTGACCCTCTCGACCGCCGACGGCTCCGGCGACCGGATGGACGCGGTGTACCTGCCGCCGACCACCGGCGAATACGTGCAGGTCACCGGCGCCGAGCCGGGCAGTCTCCGGCGCGAATCGCTGTTCTACGTGGCCGACAACGGGATTCGCTACGGCATTCCCGACGCCGCCACCGCTGCGGTGCTCGGCCTCGGTGACAAGCCGCGCCTCGCGCCGTGGTCGATCATCGGTCAGCTCGTCCCCGGGCCGACGCTGTCCGCGAAAGACGCGCTGACCAGCTACGATTCGCTGCCCTCTGCCACCAAGTAGCCGAAACGAGCGGGGGGGGGGGGGGGGGGGGGGGGGGGGGCCGGCCGCGACGGCGGAGAGGGGGTGGGGGGGGTGTGCGGGAGGGGCGAAAGTCGGGGGTGGGGGGGGGGGGGTTGTTTTTTGGGTGTTTTTGGTTTTTTTTTTTGTTTGGTTTTGGGGGGGGGTTTTGTTGTTTGGTTTTTGGGGGTTGTAAAATTGGTTGGTTTTGTCGTGGGCGTGGCC
>NZ_JARWOJ010000062.1 GCF_029868625.1 Nocardia neocaledoniensis
CGGCGGGGGGGGGGGGGGCGGCGTGGGCTGTGGGGGGTGTTGGCTCCGCCGCGCCCCCCGCCCCCAAGCTTTTTCACCCCCCCGCCCCGCGCGGGCGGGGGGGGGCGGGGGTGGGGCGCGGGGGGGGGGCGGTGGCTGCCCGCCCCCCCCACCCCCCTCCCCCCCCCCCCCCCCCCCCCGCGGGGGGGCGGGGGGCGGGGTCGGTCGTGACTCAGATGCCGCCGGTGGCGAGCAGGCCGCCGTCGACGCGCACACAGTCGCCGGTGATCCACGCCGCCTCGTCGGAGACCAGGAACGCGATCAGCCGGGCGACGTCCTCGGGGACGCCGAGCCGCTTCAGCGGGTATACGCTCGCCGCGCGCTCCTCGTCGGCGGAGTACAGCGCGTCGGCGAACTTCGTCTTCACCACGCCCGGCGCCACCGCGTTCACCCGGATCTTCGGTCCCAGCTGCCAGGCCAGCTCCTCGGTGAGCCGGATCAGCGCCGACTTGGACGCGCCGTAGGCCGAGATGACCCCCGAGGACCGGATGCCCGCGACGCTGGCCACATTGACCACGGCGCCGCCGTGCTCGGCCATCCACGCCCGATACGCCTGCTGCACATAGCCGAGCGAGGCGACGACGTTCACGTCGAAGATCTTGCTCACCGCGCCGAGATCGGCGTCCATCAGCGCGCCGTAGACCGGATTGATGCCGGTGTTGTTGACCAGGATGTCGAGCGAACCGAACTCCGCGACCGCCCTGGCCACCGCCTCGGCCCTGGCGTCGGCGTCACCGGCGTTGCCCGCGAGGGCACTCACCTGCCCCGCGTGGCCGAGCGCGCGCAGCTCCTGCGCGGCGGCCTCGAGCGGTTCGGGTTTGCGCGCGGTGATCAGCACGTTCGCGCCGCGGCGCATGAGTTCGGCGGCGGTGGCCAGGCCGATGCCCCGGCTCGCTCCGGTGACGAGGGCGGTCCTGCCCGCTAGGTCGGTTGTCATGGATCGAGAGTAACCACGCTCACACCGGGCGGCGCCGGTTCGGTGGCCGAGTTCGGCGTCGGTAAAATGGGTGGTTCTCGCCGAGCCCGACGGTGCACGATGGGTCGGTTCGGCGCCCACCTTTCTTTCCGACACGAGGAGAAGCCCTGTGATCACGGCGACCGACCTGGAGGTCCGGGCCGGAGTCCGCACCCTGCTCTCGGCCCCCGGGCCGGCGCTGCGGGTGCAGTCCGGCGACCGGATCGGACTGGTCGGGCGCAACGGCGCCGGCAAGACCACCACCCTGCGCATCCTGGCGGGGGAGGGCGAGCCGTACGCGGGAAAGATCGTGCGCTCCACCGATATCGGGTACCTGCCCCAGGACCCGAAGGAGGGTGACCTCGACGTCATCGCCCGCGACCGGGTGCTCTCCGCACGCGGCCTCGACACGCTGATCCGCGACATGGAGAAGCAGCAGACGTTGATGGCCGAGGTCGTCGACGAGAAGGAACGCGAGAAGGCGATCCGCAAGTACGGCAGGCTCGAGGACCAGTTCTCCTCGCTGGGCGGCTACGTCGCCGAGAGCGAGGCGGCCCGCATCTGCAACAGCCTCGGACTGCCCGATCGGGTCCTCGGCCAGCAGTTGCGCACCCTGTCGGGTGGTCAGCGCCGCCGCATCGAGCTGGCGCGCATCCTGTTCTCCGCCTCCGATGGTTCCGGTGGCCGCTCCGATCGCATCCTGCTGCTCGACGAACCGACCAACCACCTCGACGCCGACTCCATCACCTGGCTGCGTGGCTTCCTGCAGAACCACGACGGCGGGCTCATCGTGATCAGCCACGATGTCGAACTGCTCGAGGCCGTGGTGAACAAGGTGTGGTTCCTCGACGCGGTGCGCGGTGAGCCCGACGTCTACAACATGGGCTGGAAGAAGTACCTCGACGCCCGCGCCACCGACGAACAGCGCCGCGTGCGCGAACGCGCCAACGCCGAGAAGAAGGCGAGCGCGCTGCGTCAGCAGGCCGCCAAGCTCGGCGCCAAGGCCACCAAAGCCGCTGCGGCACACCAGATGGTGCGTCGCGCCGAGCGGTTGATGTCGGAGCTCGACGACGTGCGCGTGGCCGACAAGGTCGCCCGCATCCGCTTCCCCGAGCCCGCGCCGTGCAGCAAGACCCCGCTCATGGTGAACAACCTGACCAAGCTCTACGGCTCGCTGGAGATCTTCACCGGCGTGAACTTCGCCGTCGACAAGGGCAGCCGTGTGGTCGTGCTCGGCCTCAACGGCGCCGGTAAGACCACCATGCTCAAGCTGCTCGCCGGAGTGGAGACGCCGACCTCGGGCGGGATCGAGCAGGGCCGCGGCCTCAAGGTCGGCTACTTCGCCCAGGAGCACGACACCCTCGACGACCAGGCGACGGTCTGGGAGAACATCCGGCACGCCTCGCCGGACGCGGGGGAGCAGGAGCTGCGCAGCCTGCTCGGCGCCTTCATGTTCACCGGCCCGCAGCTGGAGCAGCCGGCGGGCACCCTGTCCGGTGGTGAGAAGACCCGCCTCGCGCTGGCCGGTCTGGTGTCCTCGGCGGCGAACGTGCTGCTGCTCGACGAGCCGACCAACAACCTCGACCCGATCTCGCGCGAGCAGGTGCTCGAGGCGCTGCGCACCTACGCGGGCGCCGTCGTCCTGGTGACCCACGACCCCGGCGCGGCCGAGGCACTCAACCCGGAGCGGGTCATTCTGCTGCCCGACGGCACCGAGGACCACTGGTCCAACGAGTACGCCGAGCTGATCGACCTCGCGTGAGCCACGCCCGACCGGTGTGTCGGGCGTGAAACGCTGTGTCGGGAGGGAACTCGCGGCCTCATGGTGAGTTTGATCACTGTTTTCGTTGATCACCGACGCTGGAGTGTCTAGCCTGGAATCAGCTGCTCGGCGACTCGGAGGAAGCCATGAGCGACAGTGCGAGACAGGCCGCCAGATCGGCCAAGGGCAAAACGACGATCGGCAAGGGCACGCTGGGCAAGGGCACGCGCGTCACGGGCAAGTCCCGTGACCGGCTGCAATCCCAGCTGAAGAAGCAGTACGAGGCGGGCGCGAGCATTCGCTCGCTGGCCAGGGCCACCGGCCGATCGTACGGCTTCATTCACAACGTGCTGGTCGAATCGCACGTCGAGTTGCGCGGCCGCGGCGGCGCCAATCGGCGCAAGAATCCGGCCGACTGAGGCGCGGTCACCAACCGGGCACGGCACCGTCCCCGCGCACCAGCAGGTGCGCCAGGCTGGTGAACAGCGGCAGCCCGGTCTTGATCTCCAGGTAGGCGAACTGGCCCTGCGGGTTCACCTCGAGGAAGTAGTACTCGCCGTCGATACCGAGGCGCAGATCGACAACGCCGAAACTCAGCCCCAGCGCGCCCATGAGGGTGGCCAGAGACTTGCTGACCGAGGCGGGCAGCCGGTCGGGCGCGAACCCGACCGAAGTGTCGAGCCGGGAGTCGACCCGCCCGACACCGGCCTGCGAATCGATCCGCACGGTCCACTCGACGCCGTCGACCCACACCACCCGCAGATCGCAGGTGGCCTCGACGTAGTCCTGGAACGTGGTCGGTGTCGACCGGATCGTGGCGAGCCTGCTCAGCTCGGGCCGGGTGATGATCCTGGTTTCGGAGAATTCGCCGCGGCCGGTGCCGGTGCGCTTGTACACGACTGGGCCGGAACGGGATTCGACGAAACTGCGGGCCTCGTCCGGATCGTTGGTGATCAGGGTCTCCGGAATGGCGAAGCCCGCCCGCTGCGCCGTCTCCAGCTGGACGATCTTGCGGCCGGCCGTGCGTTCGGCGGCCGGGTCGTTGACCCAGTAGGCCGGGATCGACCAGAGCATGCCCTGGATGAATCCGTCGCATTCGGCCTGGCGGAACGCGTCGTCGGCCGCGCGCACGCCCTGCGGGACCCGGCACGGATGGGGGCGGCGCCACCAGACCGCGCGCACGTCGTCGAGACCGTGGATGTGCGCGAGCGCGCGGTTGGTGCCCGCCTTGTCGAGCCGGAAACTACCGGTCTCGGTGGGGAAGTCACGCAGATCCAGCCGGATCGGGTCGAGCCGGTGGTGTTCGCGGAGCGTGGCGGCCAGCGCATCGGCGTGCAGGTCGTCGGATTCGGAGACGATGAGCACCGCGTCGGTCGCGCGTTCCATGACCCGTGGCCGTTTCAGTCGAGACTGTCGCAGTTGATGCCGTCGCGGAAGGTGAACGTGGCGCCCGTGACGCCGCCGCGTTCGGCGATCCGCAGCTTGGCCGCCCAGGTGCGGGTGGCCTGGGCCAGCAGGTCGTCACCGAGGGCCTCGGAGGGATCGGTGGCCAGGGTGATCGGCCGGTCGACGAGGTCGACTCGCATCCGGCGGGTGAAGTCGGCGGTGGCGCCTGGCCGGATGTCCACGTGCACCTGCCGTTCGCCGGCCCCGGCGTGATCTTCGGTGAGCCGCAGGACATCCCGGCGGTCGAAGGTCCACGTTCCGTCGTCCACGCGCACCGAGATGTCGCGATCGGACTCGGCCACCAGCAATCCGCGCAATGCGGGACCCCGATGCCGGGGTGACGCGGTAGCGGGGAGGTGGATGGCGTCGGTCATGGGCACTCACTCCGATCTTCTCGTCTGCTCGCGATTTGCCAGAACCCCCGAAGGTGCTTCGGATCATAGCGTGCGCGCGGGCGTCGCCGAGGGGGATCGCGAGATTTGCGGAGTGCCGGGCAAACCGCCGAGCGGCGCGTGATCGCCTAGCGGGAACAGAATTTCGGACAACCGGGACGCGGATCGCCGCCTCACCTCGGCAATCGATCAGCTAACGCGCCGGGCGGCGCGACGGCCCGCGTCGCCCCGGAATTGCTGGGGGAGGCGGGCCGTGCCGCGCGGGTCAGAGGCCGAGGAGTTCGGGGTGTTCGGCGAGTCCGCGGAAGTGGGTGGCGGGATCGGCGATCAGCTTGCGCTCGGTCAGATCCATCGCGCCGGCCACCACGGTGATCTCCGCCGACACGGTGCCGTCGAGCTTGCGGATCTCGTGGTGGAAGCGGAAGACCTTGCCACCGTCGAAGTCGAGTTCGCAGGTCACGGTCACCTCGTCGCCGCCGCGCAGCTCGCGGCGGTACTTGATCGTCGACTCCAGCACCACGGCCCCGATGCCGGTGGCGAGGAACTTGTCCTGCGGGATACCCGCCGCGCGCATCAGCTCCCAGCGGGCGTGCTCGCCGTACTGGTGGTAGACGGCGTGGTTGAGATGCCCCTGGGTGTCGAGCTCGTAGCCGCGGACGAGGACCGGTACGGAGAACGTCATACGCCGTAGAACCGCACGCTTCGGCGTGGATGTTCCCGATTCGGGTGCAATGTCGGCCACACTCGTGCGGCTTCGGTATCAGCGGCGATGGGCCTCGCGTTCGGCGCGCCAAGCGGGCGCGTCGACGAAGTGATTGTCGAATTCCTCTTGGGCTGCGAGGAATTCGTCGTGCGTGCCCTCGCCGCGGAGCAGGCGGTCGAGCAGGCGGAAGTACTCGAAACGCTGCACGCCGGGCATCAGCGCGATGAGGATGCGCGCGCCGCTGTCGGGCGTCGCGCCGAAGGCGTGCGGCATGTGCCGGGGGACCACCAGCGAGCCGCCCGCGCCCACGGTGAGGATGCGGTCGCCCGCGAGCACCTGGAGTTCGCCGTCGGCGACGTAGAACAGCTCGTCGGAGCGGGTGTGGAAGTGTGGCGCCGCGCCGTCGGCGCCCTGGTCCATGGTGACCTCCAGGGTGCTCACGGCGCCGCCGCTGGCCTCGGCGTCGGTGAGCAGGCGCAGGCGGACGGAATCGGTGCCGAGGGTCTCGGCCTGCTCGGGCAGGCAGAGGGCGATGTCGCGCTGGTTCGTCATGACAAGTCCATTCGCTGGCTGATAATTCGCCACCGAACTATATCTCGGCGAATAGAATCGTGTCCATGGACGAACCGGACGCCGTGGACGCCATCGCCGCCCAGTGGCGGCGCGAGCGACCCGACCTCGACCTGACGGCGATGGCCGTCTTCGGGAGGCTGGGCAGATTGATGACCGTGGCGCTGGCACGGATCGAGGCGGTGTTCACCGAACACGGCCTGCAGCGCGGGGAATTCGACGTGCTCGCCGCACTGCGCCGCGCCGGTGCGCCGTACGAGCTGAACCCGTCGGTGTTGGCCGACACCCTGATGCTCTCGCGCGCCGGCATGACCGGGCGCATCGACCGGCTCGAGGCGGCCGGGCTGGTCCGGCGGATCGCCGACGCGGCGGACCGCAGGGCCGTGCGCGTCGCGCTCACCGACGAGGGCCGGGCGCTGGTCGACCTGGTCGTCGGCGACCACACCAGAAACGAGACGGCGATGTTGTCGGTCCTCGACCCCGCCGACCGGGAATCGCTGGACCGCATCGCCCGAATCCTGTTGCGGAGCCTGGAGAACTAGCCGATCCCGGACACCGCAACTATCGCCGGGCAAGATCCCGGCGCGGGCAATCGGCGCTCAGGATTCCTTGCGGCGCACCGAGGCCTCGACGAGATCGAGGACGGCGGAGAGGTTGTCGTCGGTGTGGCCGGAGGCGATGCGGGCGATCAGACCGTCCAGGACCAGGTCGAGGTAGCCGAGCAGGACGTCGGTGGGCACGTCGTCGCGCAGCGCGCCCGCGGCCTTGCGGCGCTCGAGGCGGGCCAGGGTGGCCGCGGTGAGTTCGGCCGAACGCTGGGTCCAGCCCGCGCGGAACTCGGGATCGGTACGCACGCGGCGCGCGATCTCGAGCCGGGTGCCCAGCCAGTTGAATTCCTCTGGGCGAGCGAGCATGTCGCGCATGACCTGCACGATGCCCTGATTGGCCGCGACCTCTGCCATGCGCTCGGCGTCGTCCTTGGCCAGGGCGAAGAACAGCGCGTCCTTGTCGCGGAAATGGTGGAAGATCGCGCCGCGCGAGAGGCCGATCGCCTCTTCCAGGCGGCGCACCGTGGCGCCCTCGTAGCCATATTCGGCGAAGCAGCGCCGCGCGCCGTCGAGGATCTGGCTGCGCCGGGCGGCGAGATGGTCGTCGCTGACCTTGGGCATGAGTCCTCCAACGGGGATACACGGACCCCCGCCCCGGGAACCGAGGCGGGGGTCGATGACGAATCGGCTTGTGGCCGAACAAGTATGGGTGAGTTCCGGCGGAAACCCAGCCATGTCGGGAGCGAGCCCGACGAGCGACGTCCGGGGCCCCCCCCCGCGGGGGGGCGGGGGGGGGGCGGGGCGGGCGGCGCCGCCGAGCCGGGCGCGGCGATGCTCACCTCGACGTCGTCGTCGATGTCCTCGACCACCTCGGCGTCGACCTCGACGGCGGGATCGTCGTCGTAGTCGTCGGTGTCGTCGTCGTGCTCGTCTTCGTCGTC
>NZ_JARWOJ010000063.1 GCF_029868625.1 Nocardia neocaledoniensis
CGCACCGGCGCACCAACCGTCGCTGGAACCCGAACATCCAGACCGTGCGTGCGCAGGTTGCCCCTGGCAACACCCGCCGGATGAACGTGTGCACCTCCTGCCTGAAGGCGGGCAAGGTCGTCCGCGGCTGATTCTCAGCCCGTACATTCTGCCGACAGTGCCCCGGCACCCCGCGTGGGTGGTCCGGGGCTTTGTCGTCGGCGGGTAGCGCGGTGTCCGCCTGGCGGATCGCGCCGCTGACCGCCGACCTGGTCACCGCGCTCGCCGCCTGCCACATCGCGAGCTGGCGTGAGGCCTACGACACCCTCGTACCCGGCCACGTCCTCACCGGATTCGATCTCGACCGCTCCACGCAGACGTGGGAGCGGCGCCGCACCGACGGCGTCCACCGCATCCCGATCGCACTGTCCGGTGACGAGCTCATCGGCTTCGCGGCCGCCACCGCCACCGAACTCGACGCGCTGTATGTGCGGGCCGCCTGGCACGGCACCGGCGTCGCCGATGCCCTGATCGACGCGGCGGCCCCCGGCTCGCCGTGCACGCTGTGGGTCTTCGCCGACTATCCGCGCGCCCACGCCTTCTACCGCAGGCACGGCTTCGCCGACACCGGCGTCCGCCGCGTCGACCCGTTCACCCTGCTGCCCGAACAATTGTGGCGACGCGGCCCTCGCTAGGGTGCAGCCATGAGTACCACCGAACCGGTTACCGCCGTCACCCTCGTCGACGGCGTGCTGCAGCTGACGATCGCCACCGCCGCCGCGGGCACCTCGATGAACTTCGACCTGATCAACCAGGGCACCGAGGCACTGCGCGCGCTCGACCCCGAGGTCGGCGCCGTGCTGCTGACCGGTTCGGGCGCCAACTTCTGCGCGGGCGGCAACGTCCACCACTTCGCCGGCGCCGAGGATCGTGGCGCCTACCTGCACCAGTTGGCCACCGAGCTGCACGACTTCGTGCGCGCCCTGGCCGCCACCCCGGTTCCGGTCGTCGCGTCGGTGCACGGCTGGGCCGCGGGCGCGGGCATGAGCCTGGTGTGCGCCGCCGACATCGCCATCGGTGGCCCGTCGACCAAACTGCGCCCCGCCTACCCCGGTATCGGCCTGAGCCCCGACGGCGGCATGTCCTGGCTGCTGCCCCGCATCGTCGGCGCGAGTCGCGCCGCCGAGATCCTGCTCACCGACGCGGTCCTCGACGCCGAAGAGGCCGTGCGCCTCGGCATCCTGAGCCGCACCGTTGCCGACGACGAGGTCCGCGCCGAGGCCCTGCGGGTGGCCCAGAGTTTCGTCGCGGGTCCCCGCGCCACGTACGCGACCATGAAAAAGCTGCTGGCCCAGTCGCCTTCCGCGACCCTGGACCAGCAGCTGGACGCCGAACGCGACAGCATCGCCGCCGCCGCGAACAGCAGCACCGGCAAGGAAGGCGTCGATGCCTTCGTCGCCAAGCGCAAGCCGAACTACCTGGGACTCAGCTGATCACCACGGGTTTCGGCCGCCTCGTCGCCGAGGGGCGAGACGTAACGCCGAAGGCATGCCCGCCGCGCGGATCGCCGAACTCGGCGAAAGGGGGAACGACTAGCTCCCGCGAACAGAAAACCCGGACCCGGTGGTGTGCGGCAACACCCCACCGAGCCCGGGAACCGG
>NZ_JARWOJ010000064.1 GCF_029868625.1 Nocardia neocaledoniensis
TCTGCAGAGTCCCACCTCCCACAGTGCGATAGGCATCGGGATCGACAGTGCTGAACCACGGATCGAAGTGGCTGTTGAGCGTGTCGCTTCCGGCGACCTCGGCAATCGCCGAGGTTCCCAGTGCGCATACCTTCCCGACCAGGTGATAACCGGCGACAGCCTCTGCTGATAGTTTGCGGCGAGCCATCAGCGACGCGACGAGCGAGACGGCCGATATCCCGTTGTCCGCGATGCACAGCATCTCAGTCGGGGAAGCTGATTTCGTGTCGAGCCCGCGCAGATCCTCGACCAGGTCGGTCAGAAACTTGGTCAGGCCGGGCTGGCGGGTGATAGTCGTCGGAGGCATGCGCAGAACCTACGCGCCGCACGCCTGGAAACTGATGACGGAGCGGGGTGTGTCACGCCCTGCTCGGCGGGGTCGACGCATTCCGCTTGACACCACCCTCGGCAACCCCCTTGCCCACGCCCCACTCGTCACACAGAGGCTGGGCGTGGCCTCGCGTGCGGCCTACAGTAGGTCTGATCGACCGCAGACGGGGGTACTCATGAATATCGACGGTCAGGCGGAGTTCGAGCACACTGGCAATACCTATCTACAGGTCCGCGACCGCGTTCGCGTGATGTGCGCACAGTCCTATGTTCACAGGTACTGGTTTGAAGAGTCGCACGGTGCGCATCTCAACAATCCGGCCGACCTGTTCGATGTACTGGTAGAGCGGGGCTATCTCGAGCCGCTCGAGGGGGACCGAGCCACCGGCCAGGTCTGGGCCTGGGATGCCGGCAGCGGCCGGTTCGAGGAGGTCGTTGCACGTCTGTATCGGACCTCGACCAAGGGTCACGCATTGGCGAATGCCTCTGCGGCCAAACCCGTCAGCCGGGCCACGGCGGACAAGGCACTGGCCAGCTTTCTGCAGAGGGTCGACCACGTCGCCACGGATCCGATGAACCTCTATGTCGTCGACCGGGTGGTCCTGTTCGGGTCGATGCTGGATCCCACACGCGAACGCCTCAGCGATGTCGACCTGGCCGTCAGTCTCGCCAGGAACGACGCGGTGTACGACGCCGCCGGTCACAACCTTGCAGGTTCGGTGTTTCTCACCGAGATGAACGGTGGCAAGCACTCCTCTGGCTATCGAGGAGAATCCGGGATCAGAAAGTTCCTCAAGAACAGGTCAAGGGTGTTGAGCCTGGCCCTGCTGTCGGAAGAAGGGAAGATCGCTGGACTACCCGCCGCGACCACACCGCACCGGGTCATCTATGAACGGTCCACAGAATAGCGACCCTTCCTCCGCCGTCTGGGTCCATACGCGATCCGACCGTCCAGGTGGGCATCGGTGCCCCCGCGGCGATACCCAGCACAGTCCGCGAACACCATGCGGCCGAAGCCGCAGGATCAGCTGCAGGTGGTCTCCGAATGCATTTGTATCGTGACCGAGGCCGGAAGGAGACGCAGCTCGGTGACCGAAACCGGCCTGACGGGATCTCCAACGCCCCGGTCGCCGATCAGCAGCCGTCCCGTCGGCTGACTCAGCACCCAAACAGGTTTTCGCCCACTGCCTTCGATCAAGCAGGCCGCGATCCTTGTCGATGATGCGGTCGTCATCTTGTCTGCACTGATCGCGGCTCCGATCCGCTCGGATCGGCCCAACTGCGCAAAAACCGCTGACGCGACGGCAACAGCCAAAACCAATCCAACCGGCGTCTGCATCCACCGTGGAAGGCGCGGCGCGGTCATCCAGAACACCACGACCATCAGGGCAGACACACCGACAGCGATCAAGAACTTCTCGGCATGCAGAACTGCTTCATGCCAGGTGATCTCAAACGCGACCGACGGGTACCCCAAGGCGCCGAAGTATGCGTAGGCGGGCAGGCGTAGCACGATACCGCCGAGTCCCAGAATCGCTAGCAGAGAGGCGATTCGGGCAAGCACCGGACGTGTGTGAGATCGGTGACGGGCACGCACCATGTCCACCACAAGGATACCGATCACGAGTACACAGAATCCCGTAACCAAGGCAACGAACTGGTCGCCATCGACGAAGACGAGCCGGCTCAGCAGCCACAGCGCCGGCCCTGCAAAAAGGGATCCAGCCAACGCCGACAACAAGTACGCCACCGTCGCAGAGCGTTTGATCAACTGCGCCGAGTGAGCGCCGATGATCGAAGCGGCCGTGGAATCGATCCACCACGTCGCCTGCCATCGAGAGTGCCCATCGGGGAGACTGACATCTGCCGGCAATGCGTGCAAGATCGTGCGGGTGGCCAGATTCGCCAAC
>NZ_JARWOJ010000065.1 GCF_029868625.1 Nocardia neocaledoniensis
CGTTCGTCGGCATGTTCATCGCGCGGATCAGCCGCGGTCGCACCATCCGGCAGTTCGTCACCGGCGTGCTGCTGGTGCCCAGCGTGGTGAGCCTGCTGTGGTTCGCCGTGTTCGGCGGGGCCGGCATCTTCGAACAGGGCAAGGACGGCGCGCTCACCGAGGCCGACGGCTCCGTCGACTCCAACTTCACGCTGTTCCATCTGCTCGATCAGTATCCGATCGTCGGGGTCACCACCGTGCTGGTGATGATCCTGGTCGGCATCTTCTTCGTCTCGGGCGCCGACGCGGCCTCCATCGTGATGGGCACGCTCTCCGAGCGTGGCAGCATCGAGCCGTCCAAGCCGATCGTCATCTTCTGGGGCGCGGCGACCGGCGCGGTGGCGGCCATCATGCTGGTGATCGCCGACTCCGACGATCTCGGCGGCGCGCTGACGGGCCTGCAGGCGTTGACGACGGTCGTGTCACTGCCGTTCCTGGTGGTGATGGCGGCGATGTGTGTGTCGCTGTACAAGGACCTGCGGGAGGATCCGCTGATCCTGCGCGCCGATCGCGGCATCGAGCTCGTCGAGACCGCCGTCGACCTGGGCACCGAACAGCACGACGGCGACTTCTCGCTGGTGACCGAGCCGATGGAGGAGGTCATCGTGATCGAGAAGCCGGTCGATCTCGACAACGGGCTCGGTGTGGACAAGCCGCTGGACCGAACCTAGTTCCCGGTCCGCGCCAGGATCGCCGAGAGTTCCGTGCATGCCAGACGGAGACGGTCACGCAGGACCTCGGCGGACTCGGTGATCGCCGCCTGGGCGCGCACGTATTCCGCGCGCCCGGGCGGCGTTTCTATGCGCACCGGCTCGTAGCCGAGTTCGCGCAGATCGTAGGGGCTCGCGCGCATGTCGAGTTCGCGTGCGGTGCAGGCGAGTTCGAAGCAGTCGAGCAGGAGTTCCGAGGAGATCAGCGGCGCCAGCTTGAAGCCCCACTTGTACAGGTCCATGTTCGCGTGCAGGCAGCCCGGCTGTTCCCGCAGCACCTGGTCGGCCCGCGTCAGCGGTTCGGCGTTGCGGCCCACCGCCTCCGGCGTGAAGAAGCGGAACGCGTCGAAGTGGGTGCAGCGCAACGACATCGACTCCACGACCGCGTCGGTCCCGGCGTGCCCGAGCCGCAGCGGCACCTGCTGATGACGCACCTCGTCGGTCCGGTACACCATCGCCCACTCGTGCAAGCCGAAGCACGACAGCTGCGCGGGTCGCGCCGCGGTCGCGCTCAGCAGCCGCGCCACGAACGCGATGGTGTCGCGCCGCTTGGCCAGATACGCCGGATCGGCGGTGAACACCGCGTCTCCCACCCGGTGGTACCCCCGCGCCCCGGCGTAGTCGTGCGCGTCGGCCATCCCGATCCCGTACCCGGGATGCCAGCGCCGCAACTGCGACGGCTTGTTCCCGTAGTAGGTGAACAGGAAATCGATGACCGGATGCGTGGTCCCCGCGGCCCTGCGTTGCAGGTAGGGCCCGACCAGCCGGTCGAGCCGTTCGTGATGGTCGCGAGCGCGCGCCCGCCACTCGACCGCCGGTAACACCCGCAGGTCGAGAGCATGGTCCAGGTCGTCGCGCGTGTTCACCCGCTCATTCTCCCGCACCGGTCGACGGTGATCGAACGGCCCTGGGGGCCGTCGACCGCGACCTCATCCGCGGCGCGCGGTTGACTGTGCCCCGAGGGCATGGTTTCCACTGGTAGTTGTCGAGGTGCGGACGACGCGGCGGGAAGGGGACCGATGGCCTGGAGTACGCGACAGCTCGCGGAACTGGCCGGCACGACGCTCAAGGCGGTGCGGCACTACCACCACATCGGACTGCTCGACGAGCCCGAGCGCACCGCGAACGGGTACAAGCAGTACCGGACCGAACATCTGGTGCGGCTGGTACAGATCAAGCGGCTCAGCGACCTCGGCGTGCCCCTGGCACAGATCGCGGCGCTCGGCCGCGCGGACGAGGACCCCGACGCGGCCATCCGGGTGCTGGATGCCGAACTGGCGGCGACGATCGAGCGGCTGCAGCGGATCCGCGCGGAACTGGCTGTGCTCCTGCGGTACCGGGCACCGGTCGACGTTCCCGCCGGATTCGGTCACCTCGCCGAGGAACTGTCCGCCTCGGACCGTTCGCTGATCACCGTCTACTCGCGGCTGTTCACCGCCGAGGCGATGACGCAACTGTCCGAGATGGTGGCGCGGCGCCACCCCACCGACGACGAATTCGACGACCTGCCCGCCGACGCGAGCACCGACACCGTCGACGACCTGGCCGGGCGAATGGTGCCCGTCATCCGGGAACTCCAGCGCAGGCACCCCTGGGCCGCCGATCCCGCCGCCTATGCCGAACCCGGCGTCGAGGTCACCGCGGACACCGTCGCACAGGTGCTGCGCGACCTCTACAACCCGGCACAACTACGGGTGCTGCGCCGCATCGAATCCATCCTGTCCGAAGGAGCCACCCATGACGACGACGAGTGACGCCCGGCCCGAGCTGATCGCCATCGAGGAGTTCTTCGCCGACCCGGAGTTCTCCGGGGCCACGATCTCGCCGGACGGCACCCGCATCGCCTACCGGGCGCCGGCCCACGGCAGGCTCAACATCTGGGTCCGTGGCATCGACCAGGACCACGCGGACGCCGTCTGCGTGACCCACGACGCGCGGCGCGGCATCACCGCCTTCCACTGGACCGACGATCCGCGCTGGCTGCTGTACCTGCAGGACACCGACGGCAACGAGGACTGGCACCTGTACCGCGTCGACCTCGAGGCGCCGGGCGAACCCGCCGTCGACCTGACACCGATGGCGCCCGGCTCCCGTGTGTTCGGCATCGAGCGGTCCGCCGAGGTCCCGGGGACAGTGCTGGCGTGGATGAATCAGCGGCCGATGTTCCTGGACACCTTCCGCATCGAGGTCGCGACCGGGGCGACCACCCTGCACCTGGAACAGACCGAACCGGGCGCCACCGTCCTGCTCGATCGTGGCGAGCGGCCGGCGTTCGTGTCGCGGCAGGCCGACGACGGTGCCATCGAGTTCCACACGATCGACCCCGAGACCGGGGACGAGCGCCCGCTCCAGCGCATCGGCGGGGTGGAGCATCCGGTCGGTGTGCAGCCGCAGCTGGTGACGCCGGACGGAAAGGGTCTGCTCGTCGGCGTCTATCAGGACTCCGACGAGCTGGCCCTGGTCCGGATCGATCGTGGAACAGGGGAGCGCGGCGTCGTGGCCGCCGTGCCGGGCCACAGCCTGGACATCATGGGCACGATGGCGCCGGATGTGCTGCCGCCCACCGTCTTCCGCAGCAGGCGCACCGGTGAGGTGCTCGCGGCGCGGTTCGTCGGCGACCGGCCCCGGATCGAGGTCGTCGACCCGTCCTTCGGCGAGGTCTACGCCCGGCTCGCGAGACTGTCCGACGGCGTGCTCGGCACACTGTCCTCGGACGAGTCCGAGCGACGCTGGGTCGCGACCTTCATCCACGACCGCGACCCGGCGGTGGCCTGGTTCTACGATCACGAGACCGGGGAGAGCCGCTTGCTGTTCCGCGCGTATCCGCGCCTCGACCCGGCCACGGCGGCGCCGATGACCGCGGTCGCCTTCGCGGCGCGCGACGGCCTTCCGCTGCACGGCTTCCTCACCCTGCCGGTCGGCGTCGAACCCCGGAACCTGCCGCTGGTCCTGCTGGTGCACGGCGGGCCGTGGGCGAACGACAGCTGGGGACACGACGCCCCGGCGCAGTTCCTCGCCAACCGCGGCTACGCGGTGCTGCAGGTCAACTTCCGCGGCTCCACCGGCTACGGGAAACGCCACATCACCGCCGCGATCGGCGAATTCGCCGGCGCCATGCACGACGACCTCATCGACGCGGCCGACTGGGCGGTGGCCCAGGGCTACGCCGACCCGGCGCGGATCGGCATCATGGGCGGGTCCTACGGTGGCTACGCCGCCCTGGTCGGTGTCACCGTGACGCCCGACTACTTCGCCGCCGCGGTCGACTACGTCGGCATCTCCGACCTGGCGAACTTCCTGCGGACCCTCCCGCCGTTCGTCCGGCCCTACAACGTCAACAGCTGGTTCCGGTATGTCGGCGACCCCGAGGACCCCGCCCAGCTGGCCGACATGCTCGCCCGCTCACCGCTGACCATGGCCGACCGGATCCGCACCCCGCTGCTGGTCGCCCAGGGCGCCAACGATGTCCGGGTGGTGCAGGCCGAATCCGACAACATCGTCGCCTCCCTGCGCGACCGCGGGGTCCCCGTCGAATACCTCGTCGCGGAGGACGAGGGCCACGGTTTCGCCAACCCGGAGAACCAGATCCGGTTCTATCGTGCTGTCGAACGGCATTTCGCCCGGCACCTCGGCGGCCGCGGCGAGATCGGGTAGGCGGCCGACGGGCCGGTTTCGAAGCCGCAGGCGTGGTCGATGGTGTCGGTGCTGATGCTGGTCGCGCTGTGGCGCGGGACGAGGGCCGATTCGTGAGCGCACACAAGAGGTGGCATCGCTGATAGGTTGCCTGCCATGTCAGCTTCCGGTGCTCCCGAACCCGCCGACACCCCACCGCGCCGTAGCGCTCAGCGCATACTCGGTGGGGTCGCCCTGATCCTGGTGGCGGCAGGACTGCTGTACACCGGTATCGACGCGATCGTCGACCCGGGCGCCGTGGTCGCCGGTTCCTCGCGGTCGGCGCGCAGTCCCGATACCGACGCCGAGGCGAAGATCGGGGGGTTGCTGCTGTGCTTCTTCGGGCTCACGGTGCTCGGCTTCGGCATCGGGCTGCTCACCAGCAAGACCTCGGTGTCCGCGGCGCTCGGCAGCCGGACCGATCGCGCCCGATCCGGCCACCAGGACTAGAACACGTTCTATCATCGGACGCATGGACCTCATCGCGATCGAGGAGATCAAGCGCCTCAAGTATCGCTACTTCCGCACCCTGGATCTCAAGCGGTGGAACGACTTCGGTGACTGCCTGGCCACCGACATCAAGGCCAGGTACGGCACCCACGCGATGGGCGATCCGCTGCACTACGACTCCCGCGAGGCCGTCGTGAAGTTCATGTCCGAGAACCTGGGACCGCAGATCCTCACCGTGCACATCGCCAACCACCCCGAGATCGATGTCGAGGGCACCGTCGCCCGCGGTTCGTGGGCCTTCGAGGACACGGTGATCGTGCCCGACTACAAGATGCGCATCGACGGCGGCGGCTACTACTTCGACGAGTACCGCAAGGACCCGGACGGGCAGTGGCGGATCACCGCCACCGGATACGAGCGCATCTACGAGGCTCGCACCTCCCTGAGCGACACCCCCAGCTTCACCCTCCTGGCGAACCGCTGGGCCGACGATCTCCCGCACTGAGCGCGCCGAGCCGCCCTGGCGCCCCACGCGTTCCGTTCAGGTGCCACTCAGTGCGACCGCCGACGGCGCGGCCGCGACCGTTCCGGTGCGCGGATCGGGGTAGCAGGCGGGGGTGGTCGTGTGGTCGACGAAGTCGTCGGTCCAGCCGACCGCCAGGGCGCTCAGGGCGGCGACGTCACGCGGATCGGGCCGCCCGCACAGTGTTTCGCCGAGCAGGTCCGAGCTCGCGCCCTCCGCGTCGGTGTGCGCGCCGTGCGGCAAGCGGACGCCGACGAACGGGCGGCGCAGCTGCGCCTGGACCGCGCTGGTTCCGGCGCCGAAGTTGTTGCACAGCGACGGTGCCGCCGCGACGGTGAGCACCGGGAGTCCGGTGGTCGCCAGACCGGCGAGCGCGCGGTCGGTGTTGGCGCCGAGGAACGACGGCACCGGATCGAGCAGCACGACGCCGTGCACGCGGGCCCAGGTGGCCGGCGCCGCGCGGCGCAGATGATCGGCGGCGTAGACGACGGCCTCGGCTCCGGCGGAGTGGCCGACGAACACCAGATCCGTGGGCAGCTCCGGTGTTCGGCCGCCGCCGTGCGGCGCCGCGGCGGCGAGACCGGTGGCCAGGGTGTGGGCGGGGTCGGCGAACAGCTCGGCGACGTGGCCGAGGAAGCCGGTGTTGTCGCCGAGGTTCTGCAGCGTGCACCCGTGGATGTCGAGGAACGGGAGCGAGGGCGCGAAGACGAGATAGCCGCGCTCGGCGAAATCGGTCGCGAGATCGGCCAGGTGGGCGCTCCCGCGCGCGAACCCGTGCTGGAGCCAGACCAGGCCACGCGGGACGCCGTCGGGCAGGTACCAGTCGGCGTCCTGGTGGAGAACATCGGCGGCACATGGGATGTCGATGACGCCGGAGACACGGTCGGCCTGCGCCGGTACCGCGGCGGTGAGCAGGGCCACCGCGGCGAACACCGCCGACAGCGCGGACCGGCCGAACATCGGGCGCCTCGCGGCGGCGCCGAACAACACGATCTTCGGCATGGCCGCACTCCCCGAGGTCTCTCGAAAATCGAGGATAACGCCGGAGCGGGCCGCGGCACCGCCGATTCGGCTCGCGGTGAGCCGAATGGTGGCCGGGGCGGGGCGGGGGTGGTTTCGTGTGACCCAGTTCCTGGTTCGAGCGAAAGGCCACCGTATGTCCGTCGAAGACGCAGCTGTTTCCGGGAGCGGTGTGCGGGTGGTCAAGCTGGGGGCGCACATCGGGGCCAGGATCGAGGGGGTGCAGCTCGGAGCCGAGGTGGACGCGCGGACCGTCGCCGACATCCGGGCCGCGCTGCACGAGCACAAGGTGATCTTCTTCCGCGGTCAGCACCATCTCACCGAGGACGGGCAGTACGAGTTCGCGCGCCTGCTCGGCACGCCGACGACGCCGCACCCCACGGTCACCTCGGCGGGGGCGAAGAGCCTGGCGATCGACTCGCACCAGACCCGGTCCAATGTCTGGCACACCGATGTCACCTTCGTCGACCGCGTCCCCAGCGCCTCGATCCTGCGCGCGGTCGCGCTGCCGACCTACGGCGGCACGACCACCTGGGCCTCGACGGTCGCCGCCTATCAGTCGTTGCCCGCGCCGCTGCGCCTGTTGGCCGAGAACCTGCGCGCGCGGCACACCAACCGCTACGACTACGCCGCCGACACCGAGGACCGTCCCGACGACAAGGACCGCGCCTACCGCCGCGAATTCGAGTCGACCTACTTCGAGACCGAGCACCCCGTCGTCGAGGTCCATCCCGAGACCGGGGAACGCGCCCTGCTGCTCGGCTGCTTCGTGCAGGAGATCGTCGGTCTGTCCAGCGCCGAATCGCGCGCCCTGTTCCGGCTCTTCCAGGATCGGGTGACCCGTCTCGAACACACCACCCGGTGGGACTGGTCCCTCGGTGACGTCGCGATCTGGGACAACCGCGCCACGCAGCACTACGCCGTCGACGACTACGACGGCGAGCACCGCAGGCTGACCCGCATCACGCTGGCCGGCCCGGTCCCCGTCGGCGTCGACGGCACCCCGAGCACCGTGATCGCGGGTGACGCCGCCGCGTACGCGAGTGCCCCGCTGGGACGCGCGGCCCAGCACGTGATCGCCACCGCAACGCCTCCTGAGCGTCGGGTCCCCGGACCGGCGCCCGTCATGAACTACCCTTCGACCACACGTTTGCCCGGTGATCACGCGCGTACAGGTCCTGACCGGCCCGACCCGACGATGGGATTTCCGTGAACCTGTGGAGTTATGTCCAGGGGCGGGGGGAGGTGCTCGCCTTCCTGACCTACCAGCACGCGTCCCTGGCCTTCCAGACCGTGCTGGTCGGCACCCTCGTCGCGCTGCTCATCGCGGTCGCCGTCTACCGCCTGCCGCTGGCCGCGTCGCTCACGCTCACCTCGAGCCGGGTGGCGCTGACCATCCCCTCCCTGGCGCTGCTGGCCCTGCTGCTCGTGCCGTTCGGGCTCGGCGTGGTGCCCTCGTTCCTCATGCTGACCTTCTTCGCGGCGCTGCCCGTGATCGGCAACGCCATCGTCGGCCTGCGCGCGGTACCTGCCACCGTGGTCGAATCCGCGCGCGGAATCGGGTTGCCGCGCTGGCGGATCCTGCTGACCGTCGAGTTCCCGATCGCCTGGCCGGTGATCCTCACCGGCATCCGGGTCTCCACACAGATGATCGTCGGCGTCGCGGCCATCGTCGCCTACGTGCTCGGACCGGGCCTCGGCTCGCTCATCTTCAACGGTCTGTCCCGGCTCGGCGGCGCCAACGCCCTCGAGATGGCGCTGACCGGCACCCTGCTCATCGTCGCGATCGCGTTGGTCTTCGACGCCCTCCTCGTCCTGCTCGGACGCCTCACCATCGCCGAAGGACTGTCATGACCGAGGTGACCAGCCAGCCCACCCCCGCGGCGCCCCAGCGCAACGTCACCGGGGCGTCCATCACGCTCGACGGTGTCGTCAAGCGGTACAAGGGCCAGCACACCCCCGCCGTGGAACGCCTGGACCTCGAGATCGAGGCCGGTGACATCGTCGCGTTCGTCGGGCCGTCGGGCTGCGGCAAGACCACCACCCTCAAGATGATCAACCGGTTGATCGAGCCGACCGAGGGCCGGATTCTCATCGGCGGGCGCGACGTCACCAGGGAAGATCCCGACAAGCTGCGCCAGTCGATCGGGTACGTCATCCAGTCCGGTGGGCTGTTCCCGCACTGGTCGGTCGCCAAGAACATCGGCGCGATTCCCCGGGTGCTGGGCTGGGACAGCGCGCGGATCGCCGAGCGCACCGAGTACCTGCTCGATCTGGTCGGCCTCGATCCCGCCACCTTCGCCGACCGGCTGCCCAAGGACATGTCCGGCGGCCAGCAGCAGCGTGTCGGGGTGGCCCGCGCGCTCGCCGCCGACCCGCCGGTGCTGCTGATGGACGAACCGTTCGGCGCCGTCGACCCGATCACCCGGGTCCGCTTGCAGGACAGCCTGATCGCGATCCAGCACGAACTCGGCAAGACCATCGTGATCGTCACCCACGATTTCGAGGAGGCCACCAAGCTCGGTGACAAGGTGCTCATCCTGTCCGAAGGCGGGCACGTCGAACAGTACGCGCGCCCCGAGGAGATCCTCACCGATCCGGCGACGCCGTTCGTGGAGGAGTTCGTCGGCTCGGGCGCGAAGCTCGCGTATCTGACCGTGTCCCGCGTGCGTGACGTGGACGTCGACCCGGTCACCACCGCCCGGATCGGTGAACCGGCGCAGGCGGTGATCCAGCGGGCGAAGGCGGCGGGCAACACCTGGGTGGTGGTCGTCGACGCGGCGGGCCGTCCGCGATCGTGGCCGTCGCTGTCGGAGGTGGCGAGCAAGCCGGAGGTGTCGGACTACCTGGACCGCAGGCTGCCGGTGGTCGCGCAGTCCTCCACCCTCAACGACGCGCTCGACGCGATGCTGGCCGCCAGCCAGGGCGCCACGCTCGTCACCGACGGCCGCGGCGCGGTCGTCGGCTCGCTCAGCATCGGGTCGGTGACCGAGGTGATCCAGACCAAGCTGGCCGAGGGCCACGCCGCCGAGGCCGAACTCTCCTACGAGACCTACGTCGACGGGTCCGACCCGACGCCGACCCCGATCGTCGCCGCCGACGACCACCCCGGAACGGCCGAACCGTCGTGAACCGATGGCGCCGCGTCCCGGTCGACGTGTGGTTCGAACCGATCGTCATCCTGGTGATCGGCATCGGCTACCTGCTCTGGTACCGGTCGACGACCTTCACCCCGACCGAACAGGCCGCGCTCGGCTGGACGACGCTGCGGACCACCATCGGCGAACACATCCGGCTCACCGTCGTCGCCACGGTGATCGTCGTGGTGGTGGCCATTCCGCTCGGCATCGCGCTGACCAGACCCGCGCTGAAGCGGCTCGAACCGCTCGCGGTCAATGTCGCCAACATCGGTCAGGCCGCGCCGGCGGTCGGGCTGCTCGTGCTGTTCACCTTCTGGCTCGGCACCGGATTCCGCACGGCGATCGTTGGTCTGGTCGTCTACGCGATCCTGCCGATCCTGCAGAACACGATCATCGGGCTGCGGCAGGTGGACCAGCGCACGATCGAGGCCTCCCGCGGCATCGGTTTCTCGGCCGCGCGCACCCTGCTCCAGGTCGAGCTGCCGCTCGCGGTGCCGGTGATCCTGAACGGGGTGCGCACCGCGCTGGTCATCCTCGTCGGCACCGCGACGCTGAGCACGTTCATCGGCGCGACCAGCCTGGGCACCCTGATCACCACCGGGGTCACCCTGTTCCTGCCCAAGCTGCTCATCTCCGGCGCCGTCCTGGTCGGCCTGCTGGCGCTGACCATCGACTGGCTCGGCCGGCTCGTCGAACTGGCCGCGACCCCACGAGGTATCTCATGAGACGGCTGGTCCCCGCGCTCGTCGCGACGATGGCCCTGCTCACCGGCTGCGGCCTGGTGAGTTCCTCGGGCACCTTCCACGACGCGAGCCTGCCGGGCGGGGAACGTCCGCTCGACGGCGCGAAGATCGTCGTCACCTCGAAGAGCTTCACCGAGGGCGTGCTGCTGGGCAAGATCACCGCGACCTATCTGGCCGCGGCGGGCGCCGCCGTCACCGACCTGACCGGTGCTCCCGGCTCGGCCTCCTCGCGCCAGGCCCAGCTCAACGGCGACGCCGATGTGCTGTGGGAGTACACCGGTACCGGCTGGGTGAACTACCACAACCAGACCGAGACCATCGCCGACCCGGACGAACTGTGGCGGCGCGTGCACGACATCGAACGCCGCGACCACGACCTCGAATGGCTGGCCCCGGCCAACTTCAACGACACCTACGCCTTCGCCGCGTCGACCCCCACCGCCGAACGGCTGGGCGCGCGATCACTCTCGGCGGTCGCCGGCCTGCCCGTGCCCGACCGCACCTTCTGCGTCGACGACGAATTCTTCAGCCGCTCCGACGGTTTCCTGCCGATGCTGCAGAAATACGGGATCCCGTACAACGATCCGAACGGGGTGCCCGCGGGCAATGTCACCCGGATGGACGCGGGCGTGGTCTACACCGCCACCGCGCGAAGCGCCCCCTGCAACTTCGGCATGGTCTACACCACCGACGGCCGGGTCAAGAACCTGAACCTGACCGTGCTCGACGACGACAAGAAGTACTTCCTGCCCTACAGCGGCACCGCGGTCGTGCGCGGCGTGGTCCTGGCGCAGCACCCCGAGCTGAGGGACCTGCTCGGCACCGTCTCCGAACGCCTCACCGACGACCTGATGCAGGAACTCAACGGCCGGGTCGACATCGACGGGGAGGACCCCGCCGATGTCGCCTACGACTGGTTGCGGAACGAGGGCTTGATCGACTAGATCCGACACGGAGTCAGTTCGTGCCGAATTCCTTGCGGTAGTGCTCGGACAGGGCCGGGAAGTAGTCGTCGAAGTTCACCGTGGCGGGGTCGCGGCCCGCCTCGGCGGCGACCAACCGATCGAGGTAGTAGTCCCAGCCCGGACCGACGCCCTCGGCCATGGCGGGGTCGGGCACGTTCTGGGCGAAGACCAGGGTGGTGATGCCTGCCTCCTCGGTGAGATCCAGGCGCAGCTGCCAGTGTTCGGGATCGGCTCCGTCGTGGGGCGAGGACGTGGTGATCCGCAGGCGGTGCGGTGCCTCGCACTCGTCGATGCGGAACCCCTCGGCGGGTGTGTCGCCCTCGAACAGCATCTGGAACGTCACCTGGCCGGTCGCCGGGTCACCGGTCCAGGTGCCGAGCCAGCGCGCGAGGCGCTGCGGCTCGGTGACCGCGGCCCAGACGTCCTCGATCGGCGCGTGGAAGGTGCGGGTCCATTCGCAGTAGGTGCCATCGGTGCGATCGTGGCGGTGGCCGGTCGCGGTGGGAGTGGTCATGCTGTCTGCTCCTTGTCGGTCTCGATGCCGGTGGCGCGGCGTTCCCTGGTGGTCCGGCGAACCTCGAGGTCGAGGCCGTCGAGTGCGTGCTCCGGAATCGGGGGCGCGGCGGGCCGCAACCCTTCCAGATAGCGATGGAGCGGTTCGAGGCCCGCCGAGGCGAGGCGATAGTGCCGTTCACGCCCGTGCGCTTCGACGCTGACCAGGCCCGCCTCGGTCAGCAGCCGCAGGTGCTTGCTGATCGCGGGCCGGCTGATCGGATACTCCGCGGCGAGGTCGACGACCCGGGCCGGGGCACCGGCGAGTCGTTCGAGCAGGTCGCGCCGTACCGGGTCGGCCAGGGCTTCGAACACGTCCATACCTAATTGGTAACCTATGAGTTACCAATCGTCAAGGGCCGCTCGTCGAGAACGAGTGGTGGGAGTCAGCGCAGCTGTGGTGCCACCTCCGCGGCGACGAGCTCGAGGTGGTCGAGGTCCGACAGATCGAGGACCTGCAGGTACAGGCGGGTGATGCCGGTCCGCTCGCGGTAGCGGCCGATCTTGTCGACCACCTCGGCCGGCGTGCCGGCGAGGCCGTTGGTGCGCAGCTCGTCGACCTCGCGGCCGATCGCCGCGGCCCGGCGGGCCACCTCGGCCTCGTCGCGGCCGACACACACGACCTGCGCGGCCGAGCGGATGATCTCGCCCGGATCGCGGCCGATCGCGCGGGCGGCGGCCGCGACGCGCTCGAATTGCGTTGCGGCGCTGTCCGGGTCGGCGAAGGGCAGGTTGAACTCCTGGGCGAAGCGGGCCGCCAGCTCCGGCGTGCGCTTCTTGCCTGCCCCGCCGATGATCACCGGCGGACGCGGCCGCTGGACCGGCTTGGGCAGGGCAGGCGACCGCGTCAGCTCGTAGTGCTTGCCGACATAGTCGAAGGTCTCGCCGACCGGGGTCTCCCACAGTCCGGTGATGATCTCGAGCTGCTCGGCGTAGCGGTCGAACCGGTCCCGCACCTCCGGCAGCGCGATCCCGTAGGCCGTGTGCTCGTCGGCGAACCAGCCCGCGCCGAAACCGAAATCCACCCGGCCACCGGACATCTGGTCGACCTGCGCGACCGAGATGGCCAGCACCGAGGGATGCCGGAAGGTCGCGGCGGTCACCAGGGTGCCCAGCCGGATCCGCGACGTCTCGCGCGCCAGGCCGGCGAGGGTGATCCACGCGTCGGTGGGTCCGGGCAGACCGGACACGCCACCCATGTGCAGGTAGTGGTCGGAGCGGAAGAACGCGTCGTAGCCGGCGTCCTCGGTGGCTCGCGCGACCCGGAGGAGATCGTCGTAGGTCGCACCTTGCTGGGGTTCGGTGAAGATCCGTAGGTCCACGCGCTCCAACGTACCGCGCCCCGGTACTTAGGTTAGGTTAACTTCGTGATAGCTTGCCGATGATTCCTCGTCAGCGGTTGTGGTCGTCGGTCGACGCGCGAGGCGAGAACCATCAGCGACGAGTAGGAACCGGACGAGCATGAAGATTTCTGTGGGCCGGATCGGACTCGTGTCCGCCGCCGCGGTGCTGGCGAGCGTGCTCGTCGCCTGCGGGAGTTCGGAATCGGTCGAGGACGCCGGGACCGCCGCCGCGGGGGAGGGCAGCACGACCTATCCGCTGACCCTCGACAACTGCGGGCAGAGCATCACGATCGACGCGCCGCCCCGGCGCGTGGTGTCGCTGGATCAGGGCTCGACGGAGATCCTGCTCTCGCTCGGTCTCGGTGACCGGGTGGTCGGCACGGCGTCGTGGACCGATCCCGTGCGCGAGAATCTGGCCGAGGCGAACGCGTCGGTTCCCCGGCTCGCCGACAACGCGCCCACCTACGAGGTCGTCCTCGGCACCGACCCGGACTTCGTCACCGCCTCGTTCGGCAGGCACTTCAAGCAGGGCGGCGTCGCCGAGCGCGGTCGCTTCGCGGAGACGGGCATCGAGTCCTATCTCTCACCCACCGACTGCGACAAGGGCGTCAGCATCAACGGCGGCGGCAAGCGCACCACCCCGCTGACGATGGAGGCGGTGTACCAGGAGATCCGCGAACTCGCGTCGGTGTTCGACGTGAACGCGCGCGGCGCACAGCTCGTCGACGAGCTGCGCCGACGCGAGGCCGCCGCGGTCGCCGGCATCCAGCGGGCACCGGTGTCGATGGCCTTCTGGTTCGCCGACACCAAGAGCCCGTACGTGGCGGGCGGACTCGGCTCGGCCAACATGCTCGCCACCGCGGTCGGGGCCACCAATGTGTTCGCGGAGCTCACCGACGACTGGCCCGCGGTCGGCTGGGAGATCCTGGTGGACCGTGATCCGGATGTCCTGGTCCTCGGTGACCTGCTGCGCAACCGCTTCCCGGGCGACCGGCTGGCCGACAAGACCGCGTTCCTCGAATCCGATCCGGTCACCCGGGATCTCGAGGCCGTGCGCGCCAAGCGCTACCTCGCGCTGCACGGCGCGGAGATGAATCCGTCGATCCGCGCGGTGGACGGTCTCGAGAAGATCGCCGCCGGCCTACGCGATCTGAAGGTGCCCAACTGACCGCGCTGCGCGACCGCGCCGACACCGCGGTCCCCGCACCGGCCGCGGGCCGGTCGTGGGTCGTCGGGACGCTGGTCGTCGTGGGCGGGCTCGTCGTGCTGGTGCTGTCGATCCTGGTCGCCGTCACGTTGGGCCCCGCCGACATCTCGCTGGTCAATGTCCGCGACGTCCTGCTCAACCACCTCGGACTGGCCGACATCCCGGTGCGCGTGTCGAAGAACGCGATCGTGTGGGAGGAGCGGCTGCCCAGGGCGCTCGTCGCCGCCGCGTGTGGCGCGGGGCTCGGGATCTGCGGTGTCATCATGCAGTCGTTGCTGCGCAACCCACTCGCGGACCCGTTCGTCCTCGGCATCTCCTCCGGGGCCTCGACCGGGGCCGTGATCGTGGGCGTCCTCGGGGTCGGCGGCGCCGTGCTCGGACTCTCCGGCGGGGCGTTCGTCGGTTCGCTGGTGGCGTTCGCGCTCGTGTTGTTCCTGGCGCGGGTGTCCGGCGGGAGCAACGACCGGGTGATTCTGGCCGGTGTGGCCAGCACCCAGCTGTTCTCGGCGCTCACCTCGTTCGTCATCTTCGCCTTCGCCGATTCCGACGAGACCCGTGGCGTGATGTTCTGGCTGCTCGGCTCGCTGGAGGGGGTGCGCTGGGACGATGTCGCGCTGTGCGCGGCGGTCGTGCTGCTCGGGACGGCACTGTGCTGGTATTGCGCGCACATCCTCGACGCCTTCGCCTTCGGTGACGAGGTCGCCGCCTCCCTCGGCATCTCCGTCGGCCGGGTCAGGATGCTGCTGCTGGTCGTCACCGCGATCATCACCGCGGCCCTGGTCAGTGTGGCGGGCGCGATCGGATTCGTCGGCCTGGTGCTGCCGCACGCGGCACGGATGCTGGTGGGGCCGCGGCACAGCCGGTTGATTCCCGCGACAGCGGTGCTCGGCGCGGTGTTCATGGTGTGGGTGGACGCCGTCTCGCGGGTCGCCTTCGCACCGACCCCGCTGCCGGTGGGGGTCGGCACCGCGCTGGTCGGTGTTCCCGCGTTCATCGCGATCCTGTTCCGCCGCGGGAGTGTCCGATGAGCCTGCACGCGAACTCGGTCACCTGGAATCGCGGTGGCGCGCTGGTCGTCGACGGGGTGAGCCTGACTCCGGCGCCGGGCGACACCGTGGGCCTGCTCGGTCCGAACGGCTCGGGGAAGTCCTCGCTGCTGCGCCTGCTCAACGGTGTGGTGCGGCCGACCTCGGGCGTGGTGACCCTCGACGGCGAGGATCTCGCGAAGACCCGGCGCAAGGAGATCGCGCGGGCGGTCGCCGTCGTCAGCCAGCATGCCGACACCGATGTCGACATCGCGGTCCGCGATGTCGTGCGCCTCGGCCGCATCCCGCACCGCGGCACCTTCGGCGGCGATCAGGCCGCCGACGACGTCGCGGTGACGGCGGCGCTCGAGCATACGGGGCTGACCGCGAAGGCGGACCAGCTCTGGCACCGGCTCTCCGGTGGCGAGAAGCAGCGCGTGCAGATCGCGCGCGCCCTGGCCCAGGAACCGCGCGAGCTCCTGCTCGACGAGCCGACCAACCACCTCGACATCCGCCATCAGCTGGAGTTGCTGGCCCTGGTCACGCGCCTGCCGGTGACGAGTGTGATCGCCCTGCACGACCTGAATCTCGCCGCCATGTTCTGCGACTCGGTCATCATCCTGCAGGACGGGCGGGTCGTGGCGGGCGGCAAGCCCATCGAGGTGCTCACGCCCGAACTGATCGCGCGGGTGTACCAGGTCAGGGCCGAGGTGCTCGTCGACGAGGCGAAGGACCGGCTGTCGATCCTGTTCGAGCCGGGGCCGGTGCCGGTCTCCGCGCGCTGAGGCGGCTCGATGGCGAAGCCAGGTGCCGGGGCGCCGACCCGGCGCGGGATCGGCCGGTGGTCGCTGCCGGCGAGCCTGGCGGCGGCGACGCCCGCGGTGCGGCTGCTGGTCCTCACCCAGCTCGCGTTCAATGTCGGCTTCTTCCTGGTGCTGCCGTATCTGTCGGTGTATCTGACGGAGGACCTCGGCCTGCGCGCGGCGTTCGTCGGCGCGGTACTCGGTCTGCGCACCTTCGCCCAGCAGGGCCTGTTCTTCGTCGGGGGTGCGCTCGCGGACCGGTGGGGCGTCAAGCCCGTGGTTCTTGCCGGGTGCGTGTGCCGGATCCTGGGCTTCGCCGGTCTGGCGGTGAGCACGTCGGTGCCGGGGATCGTGGTGGCGACGGTGCTGATCGGCTTCGCGGGCGCCCTGTTCTCGCCCGCGGTGGAGAGCGCGCTGGCCACCGCCGCGGGCGCGGCCGAGTCCGCGGGCCTGACGCGCACCGACGCCTTCGCGCTGTTCTCGGTGTGCGGTCAGGTCGGCGCGTTCCTTGGACCGCTGCTCGGCTCGGTGCTGCTGCTGGTCGACTTCTCCGTGGCGTGCCTGGTGGGCGCCGGTGTCTTCGTCGCGATCCTGCTCGCCCAGCTGCGCTGGCTGCCCGCATCGCCCGCGGCGCACGCCACCGGGAGCTGGCTCGACGGCTGGCGAGAAGTGTTGGCCAACAAGCCTTTTCTCGTCTTCGCCGGAGCCATGAGCACCCAGCTGGTGGCCTACAACCAGCTCTATCTGCTGCTGCCGTTGGAGGTGGAGCGCGCGTGGGGGTCGCAGGCGCCGCTGGGCTGGTATTTCGCGCTGTCGTCGCTGCTCGTCGTCGCCGCTCAGGTGCCCATCACCCGGCGAGTGCGCACCGCCGCCGCCCTGCCCGTGGGCCTGAGCGTGATGGCGGCCGGATTCGCGGTGATGGCGGTGCTCGCACCGCTGCGGCTCAGCGGCGTGTCCGGGCTGCTCCCGGGCGCCGCGTTCGTCCTGCTCCTCGCGCTCGGGCAGATGATCGTCCTGCCCATCTCGCGCGACCTGGTGCCGCGCCTCGCGGGGGAGCGGCGGCTCGGCGCGTACTTCGGGCTGCTCGCCTCCCTCGGCGGGTTCGCCGTGCTCCTCGGCTCGGTGGCGCTCGGCGCCCTGCTCGACCTGCTTCCCGCCGGCGGCCGGGGGACGGCCGCGCCCTGGTGCGCCGTGGCCGCGGTCCTGCTCGCCGGTGCGTTCACCCTGCGGCGCGGGTACGCCTAGGGCGAGGCCCGCCCGGGGGGGGGGGGCGGGGGGGGGCGGGCGAGATGGGGGGGGGGGGGGGGGGGGGCGGGGGGGGGGGGGGG
>NZ_JARWOJ010000066.1 GCF_029868625.1 Nocardia neocaledoniensis
CTCTGGTGTGCCAGTTGTTCCGCCAGGGGCATGGCTGGTTGGCTACGTTCGGAAGGGATAACCGCTGAAAGCATCTAAGCGGGAAGCCTGTTCCAAGATGAGGTTTCTCTCCCACTTGATGGGTTAAGGCCCCCTACAGAAGATGGGGTTGATAGGCCGGAGCTGGAAGCACAGTAATGTGTGTAGGTGACTGGTACTAATAGGCCGAGGGCTTACTATCGAAGGTGTTACGCGTCCACTGTGCGGTTTCTGAAACAACACACAACACTGCAGCAGGTCGTTCATGGCGACCAGCGCTGTTGTGGATAGTTTCATAGTGTTACGGCGGTTATAGCGGTGGGGAAACGCCCGGTCCCATTCCGAACCCGGAAGCTAAGGCCACCTGCGCCGATGGTACTGCACTCGACAGGGTGTGGGAGAGTAGGACACCGCCGGACATACCTTCGCGATAGGGGACCCAGATCTGGGTCCCCTATCGGCGTTTGTGGGCTGAACACGGCCCACCACACCCAGGCGGACGATGCCCCGTCCTCTGCCCGTGGTTGAATTCCTGTAGGCGGGGCCACGACAACACTCCCCGGGAACGGGGAATCCAGAAAGGGATCGCCGTGTCGGAACACAACGACGGACGGAAGCCTTTCCGCCGGGACGGAGACGCCCGCGGTTTCGGCCGGCGCGGCGAACCGACCGACCGCCCCCGCGGCGGACACGGCGAGAACAAGGGCACAGGCGGCGGATTCCGCCGCAACGACGACAGTCGCGGTGGCCGAAGCGGTTCCGGCTCCGAGGGCCAGCGCGGCGGATACAACCGTGACGATCGCGACCGCGGTGGCGACCGTGGCGGATTCCGTCGTAGCGACAGCGGTGACCGTGGCGGTTACCAGCGCCGCGACGATGCGGGCCGTGGCGGCTCCGGAGATCGCGGCGGCTTCCGTCGCAATGAAGGCGACGACCGTTCGCGTGGCGGCTCCGACCGTGGCGGTTACCAGCGCCGCGACGATGCCGGACGTGGCGGGTACCAGCGGCGGGACGACAACGACCGCGGCGGTTTCCGTCGTGGCGACAGTGGTGACCGTGGTGGTTACCAGAAGCGCGACGACGCGGCTCGTGGCAGCTCCGGCGACCGGGGCGGGTACCGCCGCCGCGATGAATCGGACCGTCCCGCCGGTGGTTTCGATCGCGGCGGTGACCGCGGTGGCTACCGCCGCACCGACGACGACCGGCCCCGTGGCGGTTCGGATCGTGGTGGTTTCCGTCGCAATGAAGGTGATGATCGTTCGCGTGGCGGTTACGACCGTGGCGATCGCGGCGGGTTCCGTCGTGACAGCGATGACCGTCCCCGTGGTGGTTCCGGGTTCCGCCGCAACGAAGGTGAC
>NZ_JARWOJ010000067.1 GCF_029868625.1 Nocardia neocaledoniensis
CACCCTGGAGTCCTCGACGAGGATCTCGCCGACCGCGGCACCGCCCTGGACCAGCTGGTGTACTTCGGGATCGGCGCCGACGTCGATCGCCGCGCGGCGCAGCAGCGTGTGGCAGGCCAGCGCCGTCAGCGGTGTGGTCTCGTCCCTGGCCGCGCCCTCCCCCGCCCCCCCCCCGGCGGCGCCCGCCCGGGGGGGGGGGGGGGGCCCCGCCCCCCCCCCCCCCCCCCCCCCCCCGGCGGCAGCGCACGCTGCAGCCGACCTGCCACCCGTTGCAAGGGCGTGCTGGAGTACGTGTCCGACTCGGATCTGGTCACCAGATCGGTCATGCGTCAACCACCTCTCAGCGTCGATCTCATCGGGACCGCTTGTGGCGGTGTGGAGTCTCGAAGGGGAGTTAGCTCGGATGGTGCGACGTGCGGAGGAGCCTGCGCAGGAATATAGGTGACAACGCCCTTCCACCGCCAGCGACCCTCTGACATCGATAGATATACCCAGAATCGAGCCGGGGAAATCGTCCGATGTCCCCGGCGTGCGAAAACTCCGAGTTCGCTTGCACCGGTCTCCGCCGCCCTGAGGCCCGATTCCGGCGGTGAAATTCGGCGCCGCACAGGAACTCTGGTCAGCGGCGCAAAGACCGCCGGTACGCCGATGGAGTGAGGCCCGTCACAGCGCGGAGGTGATCGCGCAACGCGGTCACGCTGCCGAAGCCGGCGCGCTGCGCGACCGTCTCCACGGGCAGGTCGGTGCGTTCGAGCAATTCGCGTGCCCGGCCGAGCCGTTGCGCGTCCAGCCAGGCGCCCGGCGTGGCGCCCACTTCGGCTTTGAAGCGCCGGATGAACGTGCGCTCACTCATCAGCGCGTGCGCGGCGAGGGCGGAAACATCCACGGCGGCCGCGGGATTCGCGATCGCCCAGGACAGGGTCGCGGCCAGGCCGCCGTGTGGATCGCCGCCACCCATCGGCTGCGGAATGTACTGCGCCTGTCCGCCCTCCCGGTGCGGCGGCACGACGTTCCAGCGGGCCAGGTCGGCGGCCGCCGCCGCGCCGAGTTCGCGGCGCGCGATGTGCAGGCACAGATCGAGCCCGGCCGACAGGCCCGCCGAGGTGAGGATGTCGCCGTCGTCGATGTAGAGCGCGGTGGGGTCGAGCTTCACGGCGGGGTAGAGCGCGGCGAACTGGTCACAGTAGCCCCAGTGCGTGGTGGCCGGGCGGTCGTCGAGCAGGCCGGCCTGGGCCAGGACGAACGCGCCGATACAGATGGAGGCGATGGTGGCGCCGCGCTCGGCGGCGGCGCGCAGGGCGTCGAGCGCGGGCTCGGGAGTGGGCAGGGTCGGCAGGCCGATGCCGGGGACGACGATCAGATCGGCCTCGGCCAGCAGCTCGAGGCCGTGTTCGACACGCAGGTCGAAGCCGTTCGGCGTCCACACCGGGCCCGGCGTGATCCCACAGGTACGCATCCGGAAGCCGGCCGGCTCGCCGGTGACACCGGGGCCGTGCCGGAACGCCTGGACCGCGCAGGCCAGGTCGAAGGTCATCACCCCGTCCAGGGCGAGCGCCGCGACCTCGATCATGTCCTCCAGTTTGGCATGAATCCACGCATCGCTGGCATTCGTGCCACTTCACGGCCGTCGTCCTCCTCGCCACACTCGAGGAGACAGTGAACTTCGGCGTTCGAGGAGACCGACCATGCCCATCGCGACACCCACCCTGGATTGGGACTGGGCCACCCGCTCCGGCGGCAATCTCACCGCCGCCGAGCGCCGCGCGCTCACCGTCGGCCTGGTACGTGTGGTGCCGGCGCTGGTGCCCCAGCGCGTTCGCCAGGCGCTGGGCCGACGCGGCGCGGGCCGACTCGACCTGAACGAGGCGCGTGTTCCCGACACCGCACTCGCCAGGGCCGCCGAAATCGAAGCACGCGAACACCTTTCGGACTCACTGCTGGAACATTCGTTCCGTACCTATTTCTTCGCGCGCGCGCTGGCCGAGCTGGACGGTGTCGAGTACGACGACGAGATCGCCTATGTCGCGAGTCTGCTGCACGACCTGAAACTCGAAAAGCCCACGCCGGGAAGGTGTTTCGCGGTGGCATCCGGGGAATCCGCACACGGGTTCGCCGTGCGGCACGGCGCCCCGGCGGACCGGGCCGAGGCGATCGGTGCCGCGATCGCCGCGCATCTCAATCCGAATGCGGCCGAAAATCTCGGCGATGCCGGGGGTTTCGTCTCCGCGGGCGCCTCGGTGGACGTCATCGGCCGACGACTGGCCGACCTCGCCCCCGACTGGGTCGACGAGCTGCTCGCCCGCCACCCGCGCCACGACTTCAAACGCCAGCTGATCGCCCGCTTCACCGCCGAGGCCGCCGCCGTACCCGACGGCCGGATCCACTGGCTCAACGGGACCGGTTTCCTCCAGCTGATCAAGCTCGCGCCGTTCGCCGAATAGACGAAACCGCCCGTACCGAAATCGGTACGGGCGGTTCGCGGTTCATGGGCCGATCAGCCCAGGCGCTCCTTGAGGGCCTCGAACTCGTCGCGCACGCCGGACGGCAGCTTGTCGCCGACGAACTCGAACCACTCCTCGATCGACGGGATCTCCTTGCGCCACTCGTCGACGTTCACCGCGAGCGCCTCGTCGACGTCGGCGACGACCACGTCGAGGCCTTCCAGGTCGAGATCGGCGGCCGACGGCACGTTGCCCACCGGGGTGGCCTCGGCGCCCGAGCGACCCTCGATCCGGCCGACGATCCACTCAAGCACGCGGGAGTTCTCACCGAATCCGGGCCACAGGAAGCGGCCGTCCTCGCCACGACGGAACCAGTTGACGTAGAAGATCTTCGGCAGCTTGTTCGCGTCGGCGTTCTTGCCGAGGGTGATCCAGTGGTTCAGGTAGTCGCCCACGTGGTAGCCCAGGAACGGCAGCATCGCCATCGGGTCGCGGCGCACGGTGCCGACCTTGCCCTCGGCGGCGGCGGTCTGCTCGGAGCCCATGGTGGCGCCCATGAACACGCCGTGCTCCCAGCCGAACGACTCGGTGACCAGCGGGACGGTGGTCTTGCGGCGACCGCCGAACAGGATCGCCGAGATCGGCACACCCTGCGGGTCGTCCCACTCCGGCGCCAGGATCGGGCACTGCGACATCGGGGTGCAGTAGCGCGAGTTCGGGTGCGCGGCCAGGGTCTCGGTCTCGCGACGGACCCAGTCGTTGCCCTTCCAGTCGATCAGGTGCTCGGGCTCGCCTTCCAGGCCCTCCCACCACACATCGTTGTCGTCGGTCAGGGCGACGTTGGTGTAGACGGTGTTGCCCGCGTCGATGGTGGCCATCGCGTTGGGGTTGGAGCTGTGGTTGGTGCCCGGCGCGACGCCGAAGAAACCGAACTCCGGGTTCACCGCGTACAGGCGGCCGTCCGCGCCGAAACGCATCCAGGCGATGTCGTCGCCCAGGGTCTCCGCGCGCCAGCCCGGGATGGTCGGCTGGATCATCGCGAGGTTGGTCTTACCGCAGGCGCTCGGGAACGCGGCGGCGACGTAGTAGTTCTTGCCCTCGGGCGAGATCAGCTTGAGGATCAGCATGTGCTCGGCCAGCCAGCCCTCGTCGTGCGCCATCGCCGAGGCGATGCGCAGCGAGTAGCACTTCTTGCCGAGCAGGGCGTTGCCGCCGTAGCCGGAACCGTAGGACCAGATCTCGCGGTCCTCGGGGAAGTGGGTGATGTACTTGGTGTCGCTGCACGGCCACGGCACGTCGGCCTGGCCCTCGGCCAGCGGGGCGCCCACGGAGTGCAGCGCCTTCACGAACGGCTTGTCGCTGCCCAGCTTGTCCAGCGCGGCCTGGCCCATGCGGGTCATCACGCGCATCGAGACGACCACGTACTCGGAGTCGGTGATCTCCACGCCCAGCTTGGGGTCCTCGGCACCGAGCGGGCCCATGCAGAACGGCACCACGTACATGGTGCGGCCCTTCATCGAGCCGCGGTACAGCTCGGTCATGGTGGCGCGCATCTCGGCGGGGTCGACCCAGTTGTTGGTCGGGCCTGCGTCGGCCTCGGTCTTGGAGCAGATGTAGGTGCGCGACTCGACGCGGGCGACGTCGGACGGGTCCGACAGCGCCAGGAACGAGTTCGGCTTCTTCTTCTCGTCGAGCTTCTTGAAGGTGCCCGCCTCGACCAGCTGGGTGGTCAGGCGATCCCATTCCGCATCGGAGCCGTCGGCCCAGACCACGCGGTCCGGCTGAGTGAGCTCTGCGACTTCCTGTACCCAGGCGAGCAGTTCACTGTGCTCGGTCGGCGCGGTGCCGTCGGATCCACGAAGACCAGGAATGGTCGCTGAGGTCATGAAAACTCTCCTGAGATGGGCGGTTCTTCGATGCGAAGTCCATCGATCGCCACCGGGCGGGAAGGCGTCCGCAGCGAACCAACCACCGCACAACCCCAAATGGACGGCGTACAGCGCCGTCCACGGACGGAGGCCGCGCATCGACTGGCACGGAGCGGACGCCCAGGTTCCTGGTTAAAGGTTAACGCGATATGACGATCGATACGGAATCGGGTTCCCTGATACTTACCCACAGGTCGATCAAACAATCGTGCCCGCGCCGCGATCGAGGACGGCGAGGTCGCGCTCGCACGCGGCCAGCTGCGCCGGGCGCTCGGCCTGCAAACGCCGGGCCAAGCCGTCCAGCTCGGCCACGCGCCGGTCGACAGCCACCGCCCGTGCCGTCGATTCGCGGACGACGTGCTCGGCCAATTCTGCCTCCACATCCACCAGAACCGCCGCGACACGCTGCTCGAGCTGGGCCTTTATATTCACCAGCGCTTCGGCGACCCACTGCGCCATGTGGTTGCGCTCGGCGAGCTGGCCGCGCGCACGCACCACCCAGTAGGCCGCGCCGGCGCCGAGTAGGAGCGTCACAGGGACCGTCGCGACGTCCAGCGCGGGCACCAGCGACAGCGGCGCGACAACCAGACGACCGAGGCCGACGCCAGCCGACGCGCCGACCGCGATCATGAGGTGATCTTCGACACCGCGGTGTCGCGGGTCGGGGTCGGGTCCCAGTCGCGGCGCCGGATCGTGCCTGCGTGCGGCGGGCGCGGCGGTGCCGATCCGGCGGGCCGTCTCGAGCACGCGGTCGTCGATCGAGAGGTCGACCGCGGTGGCCAGTTCGGCCGTCGCGTGGTGCAGGCGGCGCGGGTACTCGCGCAGTTCGGTCCGGTCGCAGCGGTCGAGTTCGGCCCGGGAGCGGGTGTGCAGCGCGCGGATCATCGCGCCGACCTCGGTCGTGAGGTCGACGCGGGCCAGCTGCACCTGGCTGCGCACCGAGGCGAGACCGGTCTGACGGCCGCCGTCGCGCTCGGCCAGCAGAGCGACCCGTTCCGCCCTGATCCGGCTCGACTCGGCGCCGGAGCGCAGCGCCGCGATCTGCTCGGTGATCCGTGCCCGCGTATCGGCGATCGCCCTGGTCAGCACGGCGGCGCCGCGCTGGGGACTGTCGGAAGGCAGCTGCGCGGTGGCCGCCGCCAGGGTGGCGTGCAGGCCCGCGAGGCCGGACCGGTCGAGCAGGGCGGAGTCGTCGGCGGCGCGGGCCGCAGCGGCCAGGCGCGCCGAGACCGCGATGATGTCGAGATCGGCGCACCCGCGGTCGGCCAGCAGGGCCAGGTTGCGCTCGCGGATCGCCTGCCAATCGGCGTAGGCGTGGAAGCCGTTCATGGCGAGCACGATCGGTCGGTCCGCGGCGCGCAGGCGGTCGATGAGGGCAAGCAGGTCGGCACCGAGGACGCTGCCCGCGTCGAAGAGGACCAGCGCGGCCGCCGGGTCCGGCGCCGCGGGGTCGACCAGGTCGATGCGCGGTTCGAAGCGGGCCAGTTCGGTGCGCAGCAGGGTGGTGTTGGCGTCGTCGACGGCATGGAGCGCGACTCCGGTCCCGGTGCCGGGTCCGACTTGCCCCACCGCCCGCAACAGGGCGACACCCTGCGGGTTCCACCGCTCGATCACGGCGAGGAGCTGAGCCTCGGCCGCCGGATCGAGGGCCGGTCTGTCAGAGTCCGGCACTGCTCATCCGTTCCCAGGCTCGGATGTAGCCGTTGTGGACGCGCAGGGCGGCGCGGCGGGCGGCGGGCGGCATATCGCTGGAGACGACGGCGCGCCAGCGGGTGGCGCGGGCCAGGGCCTCGTCGGCGTCGGCGGGGGTCGGCGAGGGGTATCCCGCGGCGAGGTGCGAGACCTGCGGGCAGGCCAGTCCGGCGCAGAGTCCGGCCCACAGGGCGTCGTCGCCGGTGAGGTAGTGCTCGATGAGTTCGCGGGCACGGCCGCCGTCACCGGGCACCGCCCTGGCGGCGAGCCGGATGAGCTCGTCGAGCAGTTCGCCGCCGCGCACGGCTTCCACCTGCTCGTAGCGGCGGTGCACCAGCCGGTGCAGCGGATCGACGCCGCTGGCCGAGTGCAGGATCTGGATCAGCGCGGCCGAACTCAGCTCGGCGTCGGCGCGCAGCGCGGTGAGCGCGCAGTCGACGCCGTAGAGGTCCCAGTTGGCGAGCAGCCGTCGGCGCGCGTCCTGGTCGGAGCCGCTGCCGATGAACAGGTCGGCGGCGAGCACCGACGGCACGTCGGGGCCGACCGCGAGTCTGCGCAGGTCGGTGCGGTCGGCGGGGTCCACCGTGCCCGCCCTGGTCCTGGCCGCCAGCGAGGCGACGACCGGCACGATCGGCAGGCCGAGTTCGCGCGCGTACCGGTCGGCGGCGGCCACCGCCTCACCCCAGCGCGCGCCCACGGCGTCGGCCTTGTTGAGCACGACGACACCCCGCCCCGGTGGCAGCGTGGCCAGCACCCGATGATCGGCCGCCTGCGGCGCACCGGCCAGCACATAGATGACGAGATCGCCGTCGAGCACCGGATCGGGCTCCCCCGGCTGGTCGACCGGCGCCGTCTCCTCCGCCGACAGCAGGGCCAGCGCGCGCAGCACCGTGCTGCGCCCACTCGACGCCCGCCCGGCGACCTGGATCCGCAGCGGACGTCGACGGAGGGCGACCGCGGCGGCGAGCCGGTCGGCGACCGCCGGATCACCACCCCGACCGGCCGCGAGCGTCGAGATCAGCTGATCGAGCTGGTCGGATGCCCGTGTCTGCGCGGATTCGGTGGCTGTCGACATGCTGCACACCCCCTTTTCGGAGGGCATTCTGTCAGATCGGCGGCGCGGCGGCCGTCGCGAACCGTCTGCCGACCTGCGGCAACACCGCCGCAACACGACGGGGCCCTCGCCCGCGCGGGCCGACCCGGCGCACGCGGCTGCGACGTAGCTCGGCGCATGCTGGACAATGGGCGATGTGAACGACGCCGCCAACCACCCAGTCGAGTCGGTGCCGGGGCAGCCGTCCCATCCGAAGCTGTCCGAGATCCCGCACGAGGCGGGCCGTCGCTCGACCACCGGATCGCGCCTCTACCCCCGCGTCACGAGCTTCCGCTCGCGGCGCGGCGCGCTGACGCCGAATCAGCAGGCCTCCTGGGCGCGCACCTGGCCGGTGATCGGCCGCGATGTCGCCAACGAGGCGCTCGACGCCGACGCCTGGTTCGGCCGCAGCGCGCCGCTGGTCATCGAGATCGGCTGCGGCACCGGCACCGCGACGGCCGCCATGGCGCAGGCCGAACCGCACCTGAATCTCATCGGCATCGAGGTCTACCAGCCGGGGCTGGCCCAGCTCGTGCAGCAGATCGAGCGCGAGGAGATCAGCAACATCCGGCTGCTGCGCGGTGACGCCGTCGACGTGCTCGAGAACATGGTTGCCCCGGAGTCGCTGACCGGCGTCCGCGTGTTCTTCCCCGACCCGTGGCCCAAGGCGCGCCACCACAAGCGCAGGCTGCTGCAGGCGCCGACCTTCGCGCTGATCGCCAGCAGGCTGAAGCCGGGCGGTGTGTTGCACGTCGCCACCGACCACGCCGACTACGCCGAGCACATTCTCGAAGTAGGCTCGGCGGAACCACTGTTGACCGGCCTGAACGACACCACGGGTGGCGACAGCGCGGCCAGCCGGATCACCGCGCCGATCGGTTTCGAACGGCCCGTCACCAAGTTCGAGGGCAAAGGCCTGCGTGCCGGTAGCGCCATCAACGAGTTCATATGGGGGAAGATCGACAGATGAGCGTGAGTGAGATCGCCACCGAGATGCCGGATATCGCCCAGGGAGCAGCCGGCAGCGAGGCGCTGGGTAGTTCCGGCTCCGACGTCCGGCGCGTCCTGCTCGTCTGGGACGCACCGAACCTCGACATGGGACTCGGCGCCATCCTCGGTGGACGTCCCACCGCCGCTTATCGCCCCCGTTTCGACGCGCTCGGCCGGTGGCTGCTCGCGCGCACGGCCGAGCTGTCGGTCGGCGCGAAGGGCCGCGTCGAACCCGAGGCCACCGTGTTCACCAATATCGCGCCCGGCACCGCCGATGTGGTCCGGCCGTGGGTCGAGGCCTTACGCAATGTGGGTTTCGCCGTCTTCGCCAAACCGAAGATCGACGAGGATTCCGACGTCGACGCCGACATGCTGGCCCACATCGCGCTGCGCGAGCGCACCGGCGGGCTGGCAGGCATCATGGTCGCCTCGGCCGACGGTCAAGCGTTCCGGGAACCGCTGGAGGCGATCGCCGCCAAGGGAATCCCAGCTCAGGTCCTCGGATTCCGTGAGCACGCGAGTTGGGCTGTCACTTCCGATACTCTCGAGTTCGTCGATCTCGAGGACATCCCCGGCGTATTCCGGGAACCGCTACCGCGGGTGAGCCTCGATTCGCTGCCCGACGAGGGTGCCTGGCTGCAGCCGTTCCGGCCGCTGTCGGCACTGCTCACGTCTCGCCCTGGTCAAGGAGTCGCTTAAGTGTTCACCCGCTGGGGCGATCTGGTCTATCGGTTCCGATTCGCCGTCATCGGTGTTGTCGGTGCCGCGTTGTTGGCGCTGGGTGCCTACGGCACCGGACTCGGCGACCGCCTGACGCAGAGCGGCTGGTTCGACCCCGGCTCGGAGTCGGTGCAGGGCGCGGAGATCGCCGACGCCGCCTTCGGACGTGACCACAATGCCGACGTCATCGTCATGTACAACGCCCCGGAGGGCAAGACGATCGATGACCCGGAGTTCCAGCAGAAGGTCGTCGGCAATCTGACCTCGGCCCTCGCCGAGCACCCGGATCAGATCGCCAAGATCAACGGCACCTATTGGAAGGTGGGCGACGCGCCCGCCGTGCCGTCGGCGTTCGGCTCGAAGGACAAGAAGCACGCGTTCGCCTCGATCGCGATCGTCGGTGACAACGACACCACCATCATGGCCAACTACCGGGTCGTGGCGGATGTCTTCTACATACCCGGCGTCGATGTGGAGGTCTCGGGCCTGCAGCCGCTCGGTGTCACCCTCAACGACACCATCGCGCACGACACCAAGCGGATGGAAGTGCTGGCCCTGCCCGCGGTGGCCATCCTGCTCTTCTTCATCTTCGGTGGCATCGTCGCGGCCGGGTTGCCGCTGATCATCGGCGGTCTGACGATCATCGGCGCCAACGGCATCGTGATGACGCTGACCAACTTCACCGACGTCAACTCGTTCGTCACCGGTGTCGTGTCGATGATCGGTCTCGGTCTCGCGATCGACTACGGCCTGTTCATAGTCAGCCGTTTCCGCGAAGAGATGGCCGAGGGCTACGACACCCCGGCCGCCATCCGGCGAACAGTGGTGACCTCGGGACGAACGGTCGTCTTCTCCGCGACCATGATCATCGCCAGCCTCGGCGGCGTGCTGCTGTTCCCACAGGGCTTCCTGCGCTCGGTGGCGTACGGCACCATCGCGACGGTCTCGCTCGCCGCGCTGACCGCGGTGACGATCCTGCCCGCCATGCTGGCCGTGCTCGGCCCGCGCGTGGACATGCTCGGCCTCAAGCGGTTCCGCAAGAACAAGACCGCTGAGGAGATCGAGAACGGTTTCTGGGGCAAGCTCACCCGCTGGGTGATGCGGCATCCGCTCAAGATCGCGATCCCGGTCACCGTCGGGCTGCTGCTGCTGATCATCCCGGTCAAGAACCTGGCCTTCGGCGGTATCAACGAGAAGTACCTGCCGCCGGACAACTCGACACGAGCCGCGCTCGAGCACTTCTACGAGGTCTTCCCGCAGAAGAAGACCGACCCGGTCCAGCTCGTGTTCGTCGTCGAGTCCGGGGACAAGTCCGACACCGACGCCATCGGTCAGGTCTGGAAGCAGGCGAACCAGGCGCCGGGATTGGTCGAGCCCTTCGCGGTGCCGTCCAACCCGCCGGACGACCGCACCGTCTACCGGACCTCGGCGACCCTGGTCGATCCCACCGGAAACGCCGAACCGACCATCGATTATCTGCGGGCGATCGAAGTCCCCGAGGGCGTGACGATGTACGTCACCGGGCAGCCGACCCTCATGGCCGACAGTATCGACACGCTGCTCGAACTGATGCCGTGGATGATCCTGATCGTCCTGTTCTCCACCTTCGTGCTGATGTTCCTGACCTTCGGCTCGCTGGTGCTGCCGATCAAGGCCGCGTTGATGAGCGCGCTCGGGCTCGGCTCGACGCTGGGCATCCTCACCTGGATCTTCATCGACGGCAACGGTTCCGGGATCCTGAACTTCACGCCGCAGCCGATCAGCGCGCCGGTGCTGATGCTGATCATCGCGATCATCTACGGCTTGTCGACCGACTACGAGGTCTTCCTGCTCTCGCGCATGGTGGAGGCGCGCGCCCAGGGCGCGTCGACGACCGAGGCCGTGCGGATCGGCACCGCGCAGACCGGCCGGATCATCACCGCCGCCGCCCTGATCCTGCTCGTGGTGACCGGCGCGTTCGCGTTCTCCGACATGGTGATGATGCAGTACATCGCCTACGGCATGATCGCGGCGCTGTTCATCGACGCCACCGTGCTGCGCATGCTGCTGGTGCCCGCGATCATGAAGCTGCTCGGCGACGACTGCTGGTGGGCACCCAAGTGGATGAAGCGGATCCAGGAGAAGATCGGTCTCGGCGAGCCGATCCTCGACGACGAGCGCCCGCAGAAGGGCTCTGTGGTCGACCTGGTGAAGACCACCCCGATCACCGATCCGCCGACGATGCAGCTGGCCTCGGTCCCCGACAGCAAGCTGGCCAAGACCCCGCGCCGCCCGCGCACCGTCGCCGAGATCGAGGCCGAGGCGCCGACCGCGCACCTGGACAAGATCACCGAGCACACCGACCCCGCGGAGCCTGCCCGCCCGCGTCCGCCGATGTCGCCGGATCCGACTCGTCCTCGCGCCCCGATGCTCTCGGGCGGACCGACGCGCAAGCCCGAGGCGCCCAAACCCGATCAGGGCCGAGTGGATCCGCCGAGCAGTGGTGATCCCACCCAGATCCTGCCGATCGTCAAGCCCGACGCGGCGCCCCCCGAAACGGGTCGCGGCCGAGCGGATTCGCCCGGCCAGGGCACCGATCCGCAGCCGCCCAGCGGCGACTTCGGCCCCCGCCTCGGCGATACCGCACCCGGATCCCGCACCGGCGGTGACGATCCCGGCAACTTCAGCGCCTTCGGCGATCCTGTCGCCGACACACCGGATTCCGGCACCTCAGGCGGGCCGAGCTTCGGCACAACTCCTGAGCCTCGCTTCGGCGGGTCCAGCGAGCCGGGGCCGGGCACGGCGCGCGAAACTCGCTTCGGCGCACGCGGCACTTCGGGCCCGGAGGCCTCCGGCAACCCGAGCTTCGGCGCACCGGGCGGTCCTGCGGGCGGCGGCGCACACGCCGTGGCCCCCGGCGAATCTCGCCTGAATCTGCCCTCCGACGCGTCGGCTGAACATCGCTTCGGCGGGCGCGAAGACCTCGGCTCCGGCGGCGCATCGAGCGGGCCCGACTCGGCCGACCCCAACGTCGGCTCGGCCTTCGGTGCGTCGGGCGCGGCGACTTCCGAGCCGGAGGGTGGGCCTCGGCTCAGCATGCCGGGCGAAGGTCGGGCACGGTTCGGGGATACCGAGAGTACCGGTGGTGCTTCGGGTTCCGGGCTCAGCGAGAACGGCGTCATCGGTGGAGGCTTCGGCGACGGTGGTACGCCGGGGGTCATCGGCGGCGAGCTGCCGACCCGCGTCCCTCGCGAGACCACGCCGCCGCGCGGTGCGGAGCGGGTGCAGCCCCCGGCGGGCTTCACGCCGCCTTCGGCCGACCGGCCGCCCGTGCCGAGGGTGTCGACGCCCGATGAGGCGCCCGGCTTCGGTGCGCCCGTGGAGGATTCGGCGCGACCGATCGTCAACCAGTCGCGGCCCAGCGTGAGCACGCCGCCGCCGGGCATCGTGCCGCCGCCCGCGCCGAGCATCGTCAACCCACCGCCGGGTCTCGTCCCGCCGGTGCCGAGGATCGCCAACCCGCAGCCGCCGAGCATCGTCTCGCCCACGCCGCGACCGGTCGACCCGCCCGCCGGTGGCACGTTCGGTGGATTCACCCCGGTCGGTCACGAGGCCGCACCGGAGCCGGAAGGGCCCGCGCCCGAACAGGATTCGCGCTCCTTCCCGCCGCCGAGCCAAGCGACGCCGGGCGCCCACCGCGCACCTGCGGGCGACACCCCCGACGCCGACCAGCCCGCCGCACGCGGCGTCTTCGGCACGCCGGTCCCGGTGGAGCCCCAGTCGCCCTCGCCCTCCTGGCGGGAAGCCGGCGCCCCCACGGCCGCGAACGAATTCCGCGCCCCTGAATCCGGTCCCGCCCATGGTGGATTCGGTGCCGCCCCTGCCAACCCGCCGGCGGTCGGCCCACTCGGTAGCCGCGAGAACGGCACCGCGAATCCGCCGCTGCCGCGTCGCGGAGCCGCCCCGGACTTCGAAGACGGGCAGCCGGATGCGGCGAGTCGCGCGGAGCACCCCGCCGACCCGGTGACGCCGGATCGCGGCACCAGCGCGACCGGCTCGGCACCGTTGGATCGCGGATACGACGCGGATCCGATCGCGCCGGGCCGCGGAGACAGCGCCGCCCACCCCGCTTCGCCGGGTCATGGCGGCACAGCACCCGCCGACGGCGGCTACGGCACCACACAACCGAGCACGCCGGGACGCGAGGGCCTCGCGGCGACTGGCCATCGCAACAGGGCCGCCGATCCGCACGGGACGAGCCGCGGAGACGGTGCGGCCGAGCCGGCGCAGAGTGGCGAGAATGCAGCCGGACCTCGCCGTGCCTCCTTGGGTGCGCCCGGCGGGTTCCAGGCCCCGCAGGTCGACGGCGGGGCACGCTTCTCGCCGGCTGAGGCTGCGGCGGAGCAGGATTCGGTGCGCGGTGAGGTTCGGCCGCAGGTCGCGCCGCCGGGGTTCACGGCGGTGCCCACCGGCGATACCGAGTCCGCGACGCGCGCCGCAAACGAATCCGATAGCCGCGGTGCGGATGACTCGCAGAGTGGCCCCGCGGAGTCGGCCGGTCAGTGGCAGGCTCCCGCCGGATTCACCGCCGTGCCGACGCCGAGCGGTGAGCGCGCCACCGACGACTCCGGCGACGAGGCAGCCGATGCGCCACAGAACAACCGGAACGAGATCGAGAACTGGATGGCGCAGCTGCGGTCCTCGCGACGCGGCAGCACGACCCCCGACGAGGGTCGTCACCAGGCCGGTGACGGACGCACGGTGAGCGTGAACGAACTGCTGCGTCGCCGCGAGGACGACTCCGACTGAGCGGGCCGATCAGCTGACACGGCGGAACCCACGGCGAGAATCGCGCCGTGGGTTCCGTTGTCTCGCAGGCGCTCGTCTCGCTCGCTGCCGGGGGACCCTACGTCTTGGACACGCCGGAGTCGGCGAAGGCACGGGCATACCGCGTTCCGGTGAGCAGCAACAGGATTCCGACCGCGAGGAAGGCCGCGACCCGCACGAGTCCGGACAGCGTCGCGAGGTCGAACAGGAACAGCTTGGCCAGTGCGGCGGCCGCGACCAGGAGGCCGGAGGCCAGGCAGACCTTCGCCACCGCGGGCGAGCGGGTGATCCTGCGCAGCCCGTAGAACAGCGAGACCGTCGCGGCGGCCATCCAGACGATCGTCGCGAGACTGTGGCCGACGACGAAACCGTCTGCGGCACCAAAGGTTACGCCGAGTGATACGGCGGCGACCAGCACGAAGTAGAGTCCGCCGATACTCACAGCGATCCACACCCCGGTGACGAGCACCTGCTCACGCCAACCCGGGAGCCGGGGGACCGTCCAGACGACCATGGCCGCGACTCCGAGGCCGAGCAGTGCCGACACGGCGGTCGCGAGATCGAGGTTCTGGTCAGCGAGGCGTTGCAGGGCAAGGGTTTCCGGATTCGCCGTCGCGAACAGGATGAGGCCGCCGAGTACGGCGAAGGCGAGGCCGAGCCCGGCACCGACGCGGGTGTGGGTGGTCGCCGCGACGGCGAGGAAGGCCAACGCGACAGCGAAGAGCGCGGTGGGCAGCAGATCGGGCTCGGCACCGGTGGCCGTGGTGCAGGTCTGGAGCAGGGCAACAGCGCCGGTCAGCGCGCAGACCAGGGCGGTGTGCCCGGGGATGCGCAGCTCGTTCGCGAGCGCGGGAACCAGTGTGGTCGCCGCGAGCGCGAGCAGGACGGCGGCGAGTCCGCCCGTCATCGCCGCCGACGGCAGCCGATCGAACAGCACCGCAACGGCCAGCACCGGCAGCGCCGTGACCGCGATGGTGATGCCGGCGGTGATATCGCCGGGGCGGCGGCGTGTCACGAGCAGCGCGCCGACCACACCGATCGCCGCGCAGGCGATAACGGCGGCGGTGAGCCCACCGCGCCGTACCACCTCGCTGGTCGAAGTCGCCCCCGCGAGACCGTGCACCGCGACCATGCACAGCGACGCGAACACGACAGGCAACGTGCGCACCACATGCAGGACCGGCCAACTCCGGCGCATCTGCACGGGTACTCCCACCGCTTGTAGCACCAACAGGAAGCCGAGCAGCATCAATTCGACTGTGAGCGCGGGCGACAACAGCGCGGCACCGAGCACCACGCCGACCGCCAGGGGCTGCGACTGCCACCGCATCGCCACCCCGAGGCCGAACAGCGCGACAGCCAGCGCCGCCACCAGCCCGACGCCGGCCGGCACCCAGTGGTAGTACCCGGTCACCGCGACGACGTCGAGATATCCGCCGGCGATCCCGGTGGCCACCAACGCGATCCCACCGACCCGGCCGCCCGGCCGCCCGAACACCCGCAACCCGGCACCGACCAGCGCGGCCGAAAAGACGCCACCGGCAACAACTCTCGCTACCGGCCCGAAGAACCCGGCCTGTGCCGCCAACACCAACAGCATCAACACCCCGACGAGGGTCACCCCGACGCCCGCCACCGCGAGCGCCCGCGAGATCACCCCTTCCCGCTGCCACCACGGAGTCCGCGGCGGCCGCGCGGCCCAACCGCCCTGCCCAGCCGCCACCGGCCCACCGCGCGCATAGCCGGGCGCACCATGCCAGCCCGGCGCCGCCCGTCCACCCCGCATCATCGGCGGACCCGAGTACGGCCCCGGCTGCCCCTGCGCCCCAACGCCTTGCGCGCCCACACCCGGCGGAGGAACGACATGCCCGCTCCACCCACCTCGCCCCCAACCAGCGTTGCCTGGAACCCCACCGGGAACGGGCACGCCATACCCCCACCCAGCTGGAAGACCCGACCCGGCCGCAGCGGATCCCGGCATCCCCGCACCGCCCACACCCGCCGCCGGAACAGCGGTCCGACCGCGCTTCGATTCCGCGTCATCCACAGCCGTGTCGCCCACAACGCCGGAAGGCTGGGCCGCGGGTGGCGCGCCCGCAGCGCGGCCGGGTCCCGAGCTCTCGGTACGCCGTGGCGGGTCGTCCGCACGCGATGGTGGAGCCGACTGTCCACAGGCGTCCACAGCGGTCTGTGCGTCAGGCCCCTCCTCGGCGGCCGACAGGCGGGACCCCTGCAACTGCGCACGCAGCGCGTCCAGGTCGACGCCGAGGCGGCCCATCTGGGTGCCGAGGGTGGTGAACTCGTCGGCGAGGCGGGCGACCAGGGTGGGATCGATGGCGGTACTCATGTCCTCATGGTCGGCGAACGGCCAGCTCAGGACATGAGTAGAAACACCCGGTGGGGCGTGGGGGTCCTACCCGAAAACGGTCAGGCGCCGAGGAAACGGCGCCACTGCACCATCAGCGGGTACTTCGCGGTGACCGAGCCGAAGCGGACGCGGCCGTGCACCACCAGGTGCAGCGGGCCGATGGGCGGGCCGGTGCGGACCTTGTTGTTGACGCTGGAGCCGATGAGGTCGAGGCCGTTGAGGTCGACGGTGGCGGCCGCGGGGACGATCAGGGTGATGCCGGTGCAGTAGTCGTCGATCTTGATCTCGACGATCTGGGTCTGCATGACGGCCTCGGTGAAGTCGAGGGTCACGCCCGACATGAGGTTGTTGAGGTGCAGCACCGGCGGCACCTGCCACGGCCCGCGCCGGTGCACGCCGGACAGGCGGCTGCGGATCAGACCGGGCGTCGACCCGCCGGGCGGAACGGGGCGCGGTCTCGGCATGGCGGCGGGTTGCGGCGCGCCCGCGACGCGCATGCCGGGCAGGTCGACGAGCACCGCGTTGAGTTCGCCGCGGGTCTTCGCGGCTAGCGCGGTGTCCATGCGTTCGGTGAACTCGCCGAGCGAGAGCATGCCGAGCCCGACGGCGCGTTGCAGCAGCTGGCCGACGTGTTCGCGTTCGGCGTCGGAGACGCGCAGGTCGCGGTCGCCGACCGGCCCGAAGGCCGTGGCGCCGGGTACGGAGAGGGATTCGGGACCGCCCATGTGATCGAGGGTAGCCAGCGGATCAGGGTCGGCACATCAGGGCAAACCCCCAATTCCGTTCACTCGAGGCCCTGCTCGATGGCGTATCTGGTGAGCTCGACCCGGTTGGCGAGCTGAAGTTTGCGCAGGGTGGCCTGCACGTGGTTCTCCACCGTGCGATGCGACAGGCTCAGCCGCGAGGCGATCTGCTTGGCCGAGAGCCCCTTGGCGACCATCCGCAGCACCTCGGTCTCCCGCTCGGTCAGCGACGGCCGATGCGGCTGGTCGGCGGCCTCCGGCGCGGTCGCCATCCGCCGGTACTCGCCGAGGACGAGACCGGCGAGGCCGGGGGTGAACACCGGCTGACCGGCGGCGGTGGCGCGCACGGCCTCGATCAGCTCCGCCGCCGACGCGCTCTTCACCAGGTAACCGCTGGCCCCGGCCTTGATCGCGTCGAGCACGTCGTCGCGTTCGGCCGAGGCCGACAGCACGAGCACCCGGCTGTGCGGAGACACCCGCAGCACCTCGGCGGTGGCGGTGGCGCCGTTGCCGTCGGTGAGCTGCATGTCCATCAGGACCACGTCGGGCTGGACGGCGGCGGCGCGCCGGGTGGCGGTGCCGACGCCGTCGGCGGTGGCGGGCACCGCGAAGCCCGCCTCGGTGAGGTCGCGGGAGACGCCCTCGCGCCACATCGGGTGATCGTCGACCACCATCACCGTGATCGCGTCGTCGGTCATCGCCGCTCCTTCGCTCACCGCGCCGGCCGGCGCGGAATCCGGGATTCCCATTCGGTGCCGAGGTCGTCACCCTCGCTCAGCAGTTCGACCGTGCCGCCGAGCTCGGTGATCCGGCCGACGATGGAGCGCGAAACCCCCATCCGCCCTTCTGCTTCCGCCGCCGCCAGCCTGCCTGCGGGGATGCCGACGCCGTCGTCGCGCACGCTCACCACCAGCATGTCACCGGTGTCCTCCAGCAGCACATAGGCTTTCGCGTCCGGCCCGGCATGCAGGTCGACGTTCGACAGGGCGGTGGCGACGGCGGCGGCGATCTCGTGCGCGGCGGAGCGGGCGACGAGCACCGGGTCACCGGGCGTCGCCACCGTCACCTTCGGCCTGGCCTGCGCGGTCAGCAGCGGCCGCAGATCGACCTCGGCCTCGCCCGCATCGGGCAGTTCGGCCTGTTCCGAGAGCAGGACCCGCAGCGCCACTTCCTGTTCCCCGGCCCGCTGCGCGAGTTCGGACGCAGGACCACCGATCTCGGAGCCGCGCCGTTTGATGTAGGCCAGCACCTGCAGCACACCGTCGTGGACCTCGCGCGCGATCCGCTCCCGCTCCTGGGCGGCGGCGGTGATCCGCAGCGCCCGCTCGACCTGCACCTGGGCGCGGCGCGCGGTGTTGGCGGCCAAACCCAGTGCGAGCCCGACGGAGACGAGCACCGGCGCCGTCGCGTCGCCCCACACGTCCTGCCCCCACTGTTCGCGCACGGTCACCACCACCGCCGACATGGCCAGCCCCGCGATCACCCCGGCGACAGGGCCGCGCAGAATCGCCATGGAGATCACCGAATTCGCGATCCACAACGTGGTCGGCAGCGTCTGATGGCCGTGGTACCAGCCGTAATCGGCGACGAGCCGGGTCGAGGCGATCAGCAGCACCGTCACCACCTGGTCGCCGAAGACCACCCAGCCGCGGATCCGCCCGGTGGCGGCGGGGAAGTACCACTGCGAGAGCAACAGCGCGGAGGTGCCCGACCAGATGACCATCACCGCGATCAGCACCCAGCTCAGCCGCGGATGCTGATAGTAGGGCGCCGAGGCGATCTGCTGGCCGATCGCGTACAGCAGGGTGACCAGCCGGAAGGCCTGGGCGGCCCGCCACAGGGGCGCGGTCGCCGCGTCGGTCGAGCTCAGCTCAGCTGTGTGGGTCCGCATCGCCGGACTCCGCCTTGCGCAGCGTGCGCGTGATGTCGAACCGGCCGGGTTCCGGCTTGTCCGGCTCGGCCGAGAAGAGCCTGCGTTCCTCGCCGCCCGCGAGTTCGCCGTAGACCTCCTCGGGACTGTCGGCCAGCAGATACCGGATCGCGGTGTTGCCGACCGCGATCAACGGCACGGCCAGCAGCGCGCCCGCGATCCCGCCGACGACCAGGCCCGCGGCGATCGCCAGCACCACGGCCAGCGGATGGATGCTCACCGCGCGCCCGAGCAGCAGCGGCTGCAGCACATGGCCTTCCAGCTGCATCACCGCGATGATGATGCCGAGCACGATCAGCGCCGTCACCAGGCCCTTGGTGACCAGCGCGATGAAGACCGCGACGAACCCGGCGAAGAACGCGCCGATGATCGGGATGAACGCGCTGATGAACACCAGCGACGCCAGCGGCAGGGCCAACGGCACGTGCAGGATCGCCAGGCCGGCACCGATGCCGATCGCGTCGACCGCGGCCACCACGACGGTCGCGCGGACGAACCCGACCAGTGTGCCGAAGCCCAGTTCACCGGCGGTGCGGACCTTTTCCCGATGCGCGGTGGGAATGATCCTGGTGATGAAGTGCCAGATCTGGTCGCCGCCGTAGAGGAAGAAGATCAGGATGAACAGGATCAGGAACGCACCGGTGAGGATGTGCCCGATCGTGGTGGCGGTGGTGAGCGCGCCGCTGGTCAGCGCCTCGCGGTTGTCCTGGACGGTGCGCACGATGGTGTCGCCCGCGCTGCGGATCTGCTGATCGCTCAGATGCGCCGGGCCGTTGATCAGCCAGTCCTGCACCTTGTGCACGCTGTTGGTGACCTCGTTGGACAGGCCGGGCACACCGTCGACGAACTGCTCGACGACGAACGTCATGATCCCGGCGAGCAGCCCGATCGACCCGACCAGGGCGACGAACACGCCCAGCGAGCGCGGAATCCCCACCCGCTGCATCCAGTCGACCAGGGGCGCGAGCAGCGCGGCGGCGAGTAGCGCGATCGCCAGCGGGATCACCACGGTGGCGAATTTCTGGACCAACATGCCGACCGCGAGGAGGGCGGCGAAGATGATCAGCAGCCGCCAGCTCCATGCCGCCGCTTTCCGGACCAGGGGATGTACTGCCTCCGCGTCCGCGCGCCAAGGCGCGGGCGGGGACACGGAATCTACCTTCTGGTCGGTCACCCGAGAGAGCCTATCGGTCCGAACGCTAGATTGGTGGTCGTGTCGGCGCCACTGGAAGCGGTCAAACAGACCATGCGAACGCGCTGGCCGCTGTATCTGACGTCGGTGCTGCTGGCCAACGCCTTCGGCGCCGTACTGGTGTGGGCGTTCATCCAGTACGGTCTGCCGGTCCCCGAGGGGGAGGCGGGTGCGGTGCGCCAGACGGGGCTGCTCGCGCCGGTGCTCGTCTTCGGCGCGGCCGCGGTGCTCAGCATCTTCGCCGCGGCGCTGATGCTGCGGCCGGTGATGCGCTGGCAGATGCGCGGCGGCCCGCCGAGCAGGCGTGAGCAGATGGCGGCCCTGCATGTGCCGCTTCGGCAGGCGATCGTGCACCTGGTGCTGTGGATCATCGGCGGCGGCATCCTGGCGGCGCTGATCATCGTCGAATCGCCCGAGCTGGCCGGCGCGGTGATCATCACCGAATGCATGGCCGCCACCATCGTGTTCGGCTTCACCTACATGCTGGGCGAACGCATCCTGCGCCCGGTCGCCGCCGAGGCGCTCACCGAGGGCACCTTCGACCACACCCTCACCCCGGGCGTCGGCACCAGGATGGCCATGACCTGGGGCATGGGCACCTTCGCGCCGACCATCGCGATCGTGCTGCTGTGCGTCACCCAGATCTCCTCCGACGTGAAGTTCTCCGCGAACTCGCTGGCCATCTCGATCCTGCTGCTGTGCGGCGTGGTGATCATGCAGGCGCTGGCGCTGTCGATGCTGACCGGTTCGTCCATCTCCGACCCCGTGCGGCAGCTGTCCCAGGCCATCGACCGGGTGCAGGCCGGCGCGCGCGACGTGCAGGTCGAGGTGTACGACGGCAGCGAGATCGGGCTGCTGCAGGTCGGTTTCAACCGGATGATGGAAGAGGCGGCCAAGCGGCGCAAGCTGCAGGAACTGTTCGGCCAGCACGTCGGCGAGGAGGTGGCCCAGCGCGCGCTCGACTACGGCACCGAGCTCGGCGGTGAGACGAGGTTCGTCGCGGTGCTGTTCGTCGACATGGTCGGCTCGACGGCCGCGGCGGCCGAACGACCGCCGACCGAGGTCGTCAGCCTGCTCAACGAGTTCTTCCGGGTGGTGGTCGACGTGATCGATCGCCACCACGGTTTCGTCAACAAGTTCGTCGGCGACGCCGCGCTCGCCATCTTCGGCGCGCCGCTGGACCGTCCGGACGCACCGAGCGCCGCGCTGGCCGCCGCCCGCGATCTGCGGGAGGCACTGCGCGAGGTGACCAGCCTCGACGTCGGCATCGGCGTCTCGGCCGGCCTGGCCGTCGCCGGAAACATCGGCGCCGCAAATCGTTTCGAATACACGGTGATCGGCGACCCCGTCAACGAGGCGTCGCGGCTCACCGAATTGGCCAAAGATCAACCCGGCCGCGTTCTCGCTTCGGGCAGCGCGCTCTACTTCGCCGACGAAAGCGAGCAAGACCATTGGGAAACCGGCGACGAGGTCCAGCTGCGTGGCAGACGCAGAAAAACCCGCCTGGCCTGGCCGAAGCCGGCGGCGGTCGCGCCCGACGAGGAGCAGGGCGAACAGCTGCGTTCGTTAGGCTGAGACCGTGACGGCCGACGGCGACCTAGCAGGCGAACCCGCCTCGCCACCGACCGAGCGCCGCCGCCGGTTCCGGTGGGTCAAGTGGGTGCTCGGTGCGGTGCTGCTCGCCCTGCTCGTCGGCGAGGGCGTCTACCTGTGGCCGCGGCTGCACGAATCCTGGCGCACGCTCACCGAGATCCATTGGGGCTGGCTGCTGCTGTGCATCGTGTTGCAGGCGATGTCGATGAGCGGTTTCGGCCGGGTGCAGAAGCAGCTGCTGCACGCGGGCGGGGTGGATGTCAGCCAGCGCAAGTCGGTGTCGGTGGTGTACGGCGCGACCGCCATGTCGGTGACGCTGCCCGCCGGTCAGGTGTTCTCCACCGCGTTCACCTACCGCCAGACCCGGCGCTGGGGAGCGAGCCCGATCGTGGCGTCCTGGCAGCTGGTGTTCTCCGGCGTGGTGGCCGCGGCCGGGCTGGCCCTGCTCGGCATCGGCGGCGCTCTGCTGGTCGGCACGCAGATCGGCGGCAAGCTGATCGCCTCGGTGGTGATCCTCGGCGTGGTGCTGATCGCGGCGAACTACCTGGCCAGGCATCCCGGCACCCTGGAGGCGATCCTCAAGCGGGTGCTCGCGCTGGTGAACCGGATCAGGAAGAAGCCCGCGGGCAACGGCATCGCGAAGCTGGCCGAGATCAGGGCCCAGCTCGAATCGGTGGACCTGGGCAAGAAGGACGCGGCGCTGGTCGGGGTGTGGGCGCTGGTGCACCGGTTCGCCGACGTGGCCTGTCTCGGCGCGGCCTGTTACGCGGTCGGCGCCGATCCCAAGCTGTCCGGCCTGCTCATCGCGTTCACCGCGGGCAAGGCCGTCGGCTCCATCCCGTTCGCGCCGGGCGGCATCGTCTACGTGGACGCGACTCTCATCTACGGCCTCACCGCCGGCGCCGGTCTGCCCGCCTCACAGGCGGTGGCGGCCGCGTTCGTCTACCGGTTCGTGAGCTTCATCCTCGTCGCGATCGTCGGCTGGATCGTCTTCGCGTTCCTCTACCGCACCCCACACGCCGACGACGACGAGTACGAGCAGGAGTTCAAGCGGCAGCGCCGGATCTAGCGCAGCGCCCGGATCGCCGCGCGCCAGCCGAGCAGGAACAGCGCGAGGACGCTCGCCGCGACGATGATGAAGCTCACGGCCACCCCCTGCCCGCTCACGGCCCGCAACAGCATGCCGCCGACGAGGGTGCACGCCCAGATGACGAGCCCGCTCGGCCACACCGCCGTCGCGTCGAATCGACTGCCACGCGCGATGAACACCGCGACCGCCCAGCCGACGAGCAGCCCGATCCCGAACGGCCACACCGTCTTCAGCAGACCCGCCAGCACCGCCTCGTCGTGACTGCGCCGACCGATCGCACAGAAAACGATCACCAGCAGGGCATCGACAAGCAACGGCGCGAATCTCCTCACGCCTGGAGCCTAACCGTTCATGATCGACATCGAGACCGGCCCCACCGCCCCTGACCAGTGCGCGATCTGCACGCACATCCGCGCTTACGGTTCGGGCGTGGCCAGGGATTTCAGCAGGACGGACGCGAGTCGCGAGGTGGCGTCGCCGCTGTCGGCGTCGGCGATGTGCACCGCGAAGACCAGGTCGCCCATGGCCGCGAGCAGCCAGCCGTCGGAGCCGCCGGTCGCGGTGAAGGCGGTGACATCGCGGAAACCGCGCAGCGCGGCGGCCTCCGGCTTGCCGATGCCCTCGTGCATCATGGCGCGCAACCGGTCCACCGCTGGCTGCGGGAGCGCGGGCACCGGGGTCTCGGTGGTGCTCGGCTTGCCGTTCTCGATCATCGGCGGGACCACCGAGCCGCGGGTGATCGCGGCGGCGGCGATGGCCATGCCGAACGGGCTGGCCAGCACGGCGTCGGAGCCCGCTCCCTGCCGCACCTGTTCGGTGCTGCGTCCCGGCGCGGCGATCCGGCCGGTCACCTCGTCGAGCCCGTGCACCTTGAAGTCGACGCCGACGCCGAGCGCGGTGGCCGCCTCGGCCGCCTCCTGCTCCGAGACATCCTGTGGCGCTTTGTTCTTCGTCGCGGCGGCGACGGTGCGGAACAGTTCCATCGTGCCGCCCGCCGGGTACAGACCGGTGAACGCGATCGGCCCCTTCTCGGTGGCGTAGCTGTTCTGCGCGACCGCGACGACCGCGCCGGTGGACGGCTGGATCGCCACCACCGAGGCCGGGGTGCCGACGCTGACGACCGCGTCCTCGGCCGCGCGCTGCAACCGCTGGTCCATCGTCGCGGAGATGTCCGGCCCGGCCGGGCCCTGGTACCCGGCGACCTGGTTGACGAACCGGCCATCGGCCTCGAAGATCTGCACGCCCCAGCCCGCGGTGGCCTCCTGGCTGTCGAACCACACCTCGCGCAGCGCGTCCAGCATGGGCGACCAGGTGCGCCGGTCGGCCGAGATCAGCTTGGGCTGCTTCTCCATCACCACACCGGGCACCTTGGCCATCCGCGGTTCCAGGATCGCGAAATCGCCCTCGCGCAGGTTGACCGCGACCACCGGCTGTCCCTGCGACGCGGCCAGCTGCTGCATCAGCGAGGGCCCGGTGATCAGCGGCGCGACCGGTTCGATGGCCTCGGCCAGCGCGTTGGTCGAGCCGACGAGGTCGCCGGTGCGGCTCGGATCGATCTTGATGACATTGATCGTCTGCTCGGTCATCAGCGGCTCACCGGCCAGGTCGACGACCCGCGGCGGCGGCTTCGCGGTGGTGCGCACCAGCTTGACGGTGCGATTGTTGGTGAGCTGCGGCATCACGACCGCGGGCTCCCAGGTGATGCGCCAGCCGATGGCGAGCTTGCGGACGGTGCCCTGGAGGGTATAGGTCCAGTCCTTGCGCTCACCGAAGTTCCAGGCGACGTCCATGCTGAAGATGGCCGACTGCGGATCGAGATCGATGACCTGGGTCTTCTCGTAGTCGACCGTGCCGGTCGCGAGGCCCTCGAACATTTGCTTCATGGTTGCCGAAGCGGCGGCGGGGTACGAGGTCAGGTCGGCGGCCTTGGTGTAGTCCTGCTCGTCGAGCAAGTCGGTGAACCGCTGGACAACCGATTCCGACTCACTGGACTTGTCCCCCACCCCGCACGAGCACAGCGCGATGGCGAGGGTCGCGACCCCCGCGATCGCCATTGCGCCCCGGACCCGAAAGCGGCGGGATCCCCACACATCCATATCGCCCACTCTTCACTCTTGCCACTCCGGTAACAAATCCACCGTACCGGAAGTTGACCCGTCTCCGATGCCCCGGTAACACGGGACGACTACCCGACCACAGCACCTCGATTGTGCCCGATATCTCCCCCTGCCGAGGGGCCGATTTCGAACCTCGCCCAGCCAGTGGCAACAACTGGCGCGCTAACCGTACCGGCAGGCCCGCCCGGTTGTGTGCATCTCGCATTGTCCCGGCGATTCAACGCGAGGATACCCAGGCCCGCCCCCGCTCAACCCCGGCGACCGACGATCGGAATCCACCCGGAAGCGACGTTCTCGCAGAGCATAAGTCACCGCGCATATATCGGCGTAATCTTGTAATCAACGCAACGTGCGCTACACAGACAGCAGGTGATTGCCATGCGGAACGCTCATCGCGAACGCGGATTCGGCCGGCCAGGCGGCTGGCAGCAAGCGGACCTCCCCGACCCGTCCGACGCGCCGGACTGGTTCGCCGGACGATTGCCCGCCGACTGGTTCACCGGGCCGCCCGAGATCGAGATCGACCGCGACGAGATCGTGGTCGTCGGCGAACTGCCGCCGCCCGAAGCCGCCGACGGAGCGCCGGTCTCGGCGGCCACGAAGGAGGGCGCGCTCGCCCGCTGGCGCGAGTCGACCCGCCCCGCCCGGATGCAGATCGCCGACGAGGCCCAGCGCCGTTATCGCCGCAGCGTCGCCTGGGGCGTGCGGCTCGACGGGGAGCGCGTCCTGTTCACCCACCTCGCGGTTCCGGTGATGACGCGGCTGCGCCAGCCCGAACGGCAGGTCCTCGACACGCTGATCGACGCGGGCGTCGCCCGCTCCCGCGCCGACGCGCTGGCCTGGACGGTGAAGCTGGCGGGCAAGCACGCCGAGAGCTGGCTGGCCGAACTCCGCGAGGCCATGCGCAAGGTCGACGACCTGCGCTCGGAGGGCCCGACCGGACTGTGAATTAAGGTGGCCTGCATGGAGAACGTGCAGGCCACCGGTCCGATCCTGGTACTCAACGGGCCGAACCTGAACATGCTCGGCACCCGTCAGCCGCAGATCTACGGTGCCGACACCCTCGACGACGTGGTCGCGCTGTGCACGAAGACGGCTGCCCGGTTCGGGCGCGAGGTGGTGGCCTTCCAGTCCAATCACGAAGGCGCGCTGATCGATCGGATCCACGAGGCGCGCGGCCAGGTGTCGGCCATCGTGATCAATCCGGGTGGACTCACCCACACCTCGGTGGCGCTGCGCGACGCGCTCGTCATCCCCGAGGTGCCGATCGTCGAGGTGCACATCAGCAATGTGCACGCCCGCGAGGAGTTCCGGCACCATTCGTTCGTCTCCCCGATCGCGACCGCGGTGATCGCGGGCCTCGGCATCCAGGGCTACGCCGCCGCGATCGAGTTCCTCGGCTCGCGTTAGGCGAGACGGAAGACCGGGAACCCCGGCGCGATGGCGGCGAGCTGTTCGTCGTCGGCGTTCTTGTCGACGCCCTCGAAGAACTTGCCGACCTCCCAACCCCACTTCTCCAGGTAGAGCCGCAGCAGCGGCACCTTCGCCGCGTCGGGAACCTCGGTGGCGGTGAAGGTTTCGACCTTGCGGCCGAGGCGCAGCTCACCGTCGCCCGCGACGCGCAGGTTGCGCACCCACTGGGTGTGCCCGCGCGGGGCGACCAGGTAGCGCGACCCGTCGGCGGCCGTGAGCACGTTGACCATGGCCGTGCGCCATTCGCCGCTCTTGCGGCCGCGCACGGCGAGCAGCCGCGAACCAGCGACGCTGATGCCCAGCTTGGGCAGCAGGTTGGCGATCTTGTTCATGATCGGGTCGAGGCCGGTGGGGCGGAGGTAGCGGGTCGCGTTGTCCATCTTGATCACTCCTGAACTGTGAGCACTGCTCTCTGTTGATAGAAGCATGCGCGCGACGGGGGCAGTTGTCAAGAGCAGTGCTCTCACTTTCCGGTATGTCGGATTCCCCTGAAGTATTGCCACGATGAAATGTAGTACATATGCTACATACCATCGAAGGTCGATGACTGGGAGGACTCATGGCTTCGAGCAACGGCGTTGTTCTCGACGTCCGTCAACTGCGTATGCGGTATGCCGAGACGGATGTGCTGCACGACGTGACATTTCAGGCCGGGCGCGGGGAGGTGCTCGTGATGCTCGGGCCCAACGGCGCGGGCAAAACCACCACGATCGAGATCCTCGAGGGGTTCCGCAGGAGGTCGGCCGGTCAGGTCGAGGTGCTGGGGACCGATCCCGAACACGGTGACGAGCAGTGGCGGGCGCGGATCGGCGTCGTGCTGCAGTCCTGGCGTGATCACGCCAAATGGCGGGTCCGCGAACTGCTCACCCATCTGGGCACGTACTACCGCCCCTACGCGACGGCCCGCACCCAACGACCCTGGGACACCGACCAACTCATCGAGCTGGTCGGACTCACCGAGCTGGCCGACGCCAAGATCGCGACCCTCTCCGGTGGACAGCGGCGCAGGCTGGATGTGGCGATCGGCGTCGTGGGCAAGCCGGACCTGCTGTTCATGGACGAACCGACCGCGGGTTTCGACCCGGCGGCGCGGCGCGACTTCCACGACCTGGTGCACCGGCTCGCCGACCTGGAGGAGACCACCGTGCTGCTCACCACGCACGACCTCGACGAGGCCGAGAAGCTGGCCGACCGGATCCTGATCCTGGCCGGTGGTCGCGTCATCGCCGACGGCTCGCCCGATGAGCTGTCCCGCTCGATCGCCGGCGAGGCGCAGGTGAGCTGGACCGTCGACGGGCAGCGCTTCGTGCATACCACCACCGAGTCGACCAAGTACGTGCACGAGCTGTTCAAGCAGCACGGCGAGGCGGTCGGCGACCTCGAGGTGCGGCGCGCCTCCCTCGAGGACACCTACATGACACTGGTCCGGCGCGCGGAATCCGGCGAGGACGCCGCCCCCGTCCACACTCTCGCGGAGGTCACCCGATGAACGCGATCCGAATCGGCATCAGCCGCGGCCTGATCGAGCTGCGGCAACAGTTCACCAACGCGACGGACCTGATCGGTCAATTCCTCACCTCCGCCATCACAATCGGGGTGTTGTTCCTGCTGCGCGACAAGATGTACGGCGAGAGCGGCATGTCGGTCGCCGAACTCGCCGTGCCGGGTCTGCTCGGCAGCATCATCGCGTTCAACGGCATGTACGCCCTGCTCAACGTGCTGGTGCAGGACCGCGAGGACGGCACGCTGCTGCGCGCGAAGGCGGTGCCGAAGGGCATGGTCGGCTATTTCGTCGGCAAGATCGTGGCCACCGCGGGCTCGGTGCTCGCGCAGGTCGTTATCGTGCTCGGGGTGGGCATGGTGATCATCGGCGGCTCCTCGCTGAGCGGAGCGGGAGCGGTGGCGACCTTCGCGTGGGTCGTCGCGCTCGGCCTGCTGGCCGTGTTGCCGTTCGGCGCGATCCTCGGCAGCTACCTCGACACCAGGTCGGCCTTCCTGCTCACCATGCCGCTGATGGGACTGATCGCCGTCTCCGGCATCTTCTATCCGATCACCGCGCTGCCCGGCTGGCTGCAGGCGGTGGGCCAGGTGTTCCCGATGTACTGGCTCGGCCTCGGCATGCGCTCGGCGTTGCTGCCCGCCGACGCGGTCGCCATCGAGCTCGGACAGTCCTGGCGTCATCTGGAAACCGTTGCGGTACTGGGTGCCTGGGCCGCCGTTGGCCTGCTGCTCGCACCGGTGGTGCTGCGCCGGATGGCTGAGCGCGAGTCGGGCGCGACCATGGCGGCGCGAAAGGAAAAGGCGATGCAGCGTGCCTTCTGAGGTCATCTACAACCGCATCGCGATGCTGCGCGCCGAACGCGGCATCTCGCGACGGGACCTGGCCGAGGCGCTGGGTGTGCACTATCAGACCGTCGGCTACCTCGAGCGGGGCGAATACAGTCCCAGCCTGCATCTGGCCCTGCGGATCGCGGCCTATTTCGAGGTGGCGGTGGAGGTGGTGTTCGCCACCGAGCCGTTCCCCCGGCTCGGCGCCGAGACCGCGTGAGACGAACCGCCCGGCAGCTCATGCCGGGCGGTTTCGTCCGTGCGGGTCAGCGCTGACCGTCGCGCATCAGCTCGAAGGTGGAGATCGCCTTGCCCGCGGCCTCGCTGGCGGCGACGGCCTTGCGCCAGTACGACTGCGCCAGGTGCGAGAAACCCGCGTCGACGCCGACTTCCTCGCTGGCGTCGATGATGTGCTGCGCGCCGGCGTCCATCATCTTCAGGCTGGCCAGATCGGCCCAGCCGCCTGCCGCGTTGGCCTTCGAGAACTCCGTCATGAAGTGCGGGAAGGCCTCGCTCGCCCGGATCGCGAACGGGACGAACCCGGTGATGTCGTGGCCCGACTTCGCGATCACCGCCGTGGCCTGGTCGAAGGCGAGCAGCCACGGATGGAAGATGGTCAGCAGGGCCTGGTAGTAGATCTGGGCCAGGCCGTCGTCGGCGCCCAGGTACTCCTGCGGGCTCAGCGGGCGCAGCAGTTCGGCGTGCGCGTCGAACACCGCCTTCGGGCCGCTGTAGAAGATGTAGGACGCGGGGTGCACGAGGTTGTCGCCCGCCGACATCACGCCACCGGAGATGAACTCGGCGCCGCGCTCACGGACCCAGGCCGCGCCGGCCCGCGCCTTCTCCGGCGAATCCGAGGACAGGTTGGCGATCACCTTGCCCGCCAGCGCCTCCGGTGCCTGGCCGAGGACGTCGTACATGGCGGCGTAGTGGGTCAGGCTCAGGACCGACACCTCGTTGGCGGCGAGCGCCTCGGCGACCGTCTCGGCGCGCTTGGCGCCCAGCGCCACCATGGCGTCGACCTTGGCGGTGCTGCGGTTCCACACGGTCACCTCGACGCCGGCGTCCAGGAACGCCCGCACCATGGCCTGGCCCATCGGGCCGAGGCCGAGCACGGAGACGGAGCGGGGGGTGTTCTGCTCGGACATGGGGTGTCCCTTCGATTCTCGTTGCTTGCTGGTTCGGCGCCGAGATCAATGGTGGTCGCGTCGGTATCGTCGGGGAAGACCGAACGTCGACGTGCGGTTGCTTACCCAGAGGTTCGAAATACGGTCAGAAGGGCGCCCCGAAGATGAGCAGTGACGTAGATCACGATGTGTGCGGCATGAGTTTGGCCATCGACGTCGTCGGCGGCAAGTGGCGACTGCACCTGATGTGGGTGCTCGGCGACGGCCCGCAGCGGTTCGGGCAGATCCGGCGGATGCTCGACGGCGTCAGCGAGAAGGTGCTCGCCGAGAACCTGCGGCACCTGGAGAGCACCGGCGTGGTGCACCGCGAGATCTATCCCGAGATCCCGCCCCGGGTCGAGTACTCGTTGACGCCGCTCGGCGAGACCCTGCGCCAGGCGCTCGTCCCGCTCGAACAGTGGGGTGACGCCCACCGCGCGGAACTGTCCGCGCCCGCCCCGGTGCCCGCGCCACCGCGCCCCGCCACCAGCATCGCGATCTGAGCCGCTACCAGCGCTCCGCCGCGATGCGCTCGCCGACGCGCTCGAGCAGCTCCGCCGCGTGCGCGATCGACAGTCCCGGATCGGGTTCGAGGTCGCTCAGCGCGTAGCACCCGGCGAACCCGGCGGCACGGATCTCCCCCGGCGACAACAGCGTCCGCCCGACCGCGGCGACGACCGGAACCCCGGCCGCCTTGGCCGCCGCGGCGACCCCGACCGGCGCCTTGCCGTGCATGCTCTGGTGATCCAGCGAGCCCTCCCCGGTCACCACCAGCGCGGCACCGCCGACCAGGTCGGGGAATTCCAGCAGCTCGAGCAGCACGTCGATGCCGCTGCGCACCTGCGCGCCGAGCACGGCCAGGACGCCGAATCCGGTGCCGCCCGCGGCGCCCGCCCCACCGATCTCGGCGTAGCCGGTGCCGAGCACGGCCGCCCAGTTGGTGAGCGCGGCTTCCAGCTCGAGCATCTGTTTCGGGCCCGCGCCCTTCTGCGGCCCGAACACCGCTACCGCACCGGCCGGGCCGAGCAGCGGGTTGTCCACATCGCAGGCGAGGGTGAACCTGGTCCGGGCGATCGCCGGATGCAGGCCTGCCCGATCGACCGAGGCCACGGTGTCGAGCAGCGTCACTACGTCGCTGGCGGCGCCGTCCAATTCGACGCCGTCGCGATCGAGCAGCCGCAGCCCGAGGGCGCGCAGCAGGCCGGATCCGCCGTCGGTGGACGCGCTGCCGCCGAGGCCGAGCACGATCTCCTCCGCCCCGTTGTCGAGCGCGTGCGCGACGACGACACCGAGGCCGTAGGTGTTCGAGCGCAGCGGGTCGAGCCTGCCGCGCAGTTTCGCCGCGCCGACGGCGGCGGCCAACTCGACGACCGCCGTCCGCTCGTGCACGGCGTACACCGCGCGCGACGGCTCGCCGACCGGGCCGGGGGCGGCCACCTCCACCCGCCGCCAGCCCGCCGCGACGAACGCGTCGACCATTCCGTCACCGCCGTCGGCGACCGGCACACAGCGCACGTCGGCGCCGGGGTCGGCGCGCCGGATCCCGGCCGCGAGGGCCGTGGCGACCTCGGGCGCGGTGAGGGAACCCTTGAACTTGTCCGGGGCGAGCACCACACGTGGTCCATCGGTCATCCCGACATTGTCCCCTTCCAGTAGTTTCGACGCATGGCGACCGAGGTCCGGAAAAATGCCGCGCTCGAGCGGTTCGAACTCACGGCCGACGGGGTGCCCGCCGGTTACATCGAGTATCAGGACACCGGGGCCGAACGCGCCCTCGTGCACACCGAGGTCTTTCCCCGGTTCGAAGGGCAGGGACTGGCGAACGTTCTGGTCAAGCACGCCTTGGACGCCAGCCGCGGCGAGGGCTTCGAGGTGCTGCCGCTGTGTCCGATGGTCCTGCACTTCATCACGACCCACCCCGATTACATCGCACTGGTGCCGCAGCGGGCCAGGGCCCTGTTCGGATTGCCTCAGTAGTTCGCGACCGCGGCGTCGACCGCGCGCTGCAATTCGTCCTTGACGAGGCGCGCGATGTCGGCGGGCCGCTGCGGCAACTCGAGCACGGGCGCGCGGAAGTAGAAGCTCGCCGAGCGCACCTGCTCGGCGGTCGGTTCCAGATGCGGTCCGTAACTCATGGCCAGCGCCACCAGCGCCGGTGGCGCGTCCAGCTTGGCCGCGCGGAAGGCGATGTGCCCGATCCCGCTGCCCACGGCCTGGACCTTCGCCGGATCGGCGTCGTTGCAGGTGCCCTCGGGGAAGATCGCCAGGTGGTCACCGGCGGCCAGCCGCTGCGCGCACACGTCCATCATGCGCTGACCTGCGGCGTTGACCGCTCTGATCCCGTGGTCCTTGCCGCGGAAGACCGGGATCCCGCCCATCATGTCGACCTTGCGGCGCTGCTCCGCGTCGAGGAACAACTCGTCCTTGGCCAGCACCCGCACACGCCCGATCTTCGTGCGCAGCGGGGAGCGCCATGCCGTCGCCGCGACGGTGTACGGGTCGCTGGTGGAGAGGTGGTTGATGGCGTAGATCACCGGACGACCGCTGCGGAGCAGGGCCTTCAACTGCTGTTTCGCGCCCTCGGCGAAGCTCACCCTCGGCCGGAAGCGGCGGGCCAGCACGGCATAGGACGCCAGCGCCTTCCAGCGGTTCTGCTGATGTCGCAGGTAGTAGTCGTACACGGCGTCGCTGTCTTCGAGAACAACCTCGGGCGAGTGCATGCCGCGACCCTACCGGGCGCGCCCGCGGCCGGTCGGAGGAGAAATTTTCCGGTCCGGAGCCGTCGCCGGGGAGCGCGCGACGCCCGTCCAGTGCGATGATGGCTCGGTGGCACCACGCGGAGACGACCCGGACGAGCGCCGGACTCGCGACGGGCACGGCGATGACCGGCGGCGCGGGCAACCCGCGGTGGGCGTGCGCGCCGGCAACCTGCTGGTGTCGGCGATCGACCTGGTGGAACCGACCTTCCGGCGCACCGTGGTGTACGTCATCGAGCACAACGACGCGGGCAGTCTCGGCGTCGTGCTGAACCGGCCCAGCGAGACGCCGGTGCGCGATGTGCTGCCCGCGTGGAGCGCGCTGGCCGCGGCGCCGACCGACCTGTACATCGGCGGGCCGGTGAAACGGGACGCGGCGCTGTGCCTCGGCACGCTGCGCACCGGGGCCGACATCTCCGATGTCCGCGGGCTGCGGCGGGTCGACGGCCGGGTGGTCCTCGTCGACCTGGACGCCGATCCGGCCGAGATCGGGCCGCTCGTCGAGGGCGTCCGGATCTTCGCCGGGTACGCGGGCTGGTCGATGGGTCAGCTCGACGGCGAACTCGACAACGACGACTGGGTCGTGGTCTCGGCGCTGCCCTCGGACCCGCTCGCCACCGACCAGCACGATCTGTGGGCGGCCGTGCTGCGCCGTCAGCCGCTGCCGCTGGCCCTGCTGGCCACGCATCCGATTGAACTCGAGCGCAACTGACCCCGTTACTCCTTCGAACAGGCAGGAGTGACACCCATGAATATCGACGAGCAGTGAGCACGGCCGCCGATGGACGACGGTCGCGACGAACTGATGCGCGCGCTCTACGCCGAGCACGCGCCCGCCCTGTGGCGCTTCACCCTCGGCCTCACCCGCGATCCCGGCCGGGCCGAGGACATCGTGCAGGAGACCCTGCTGCGGGCCTGGCAGCGGCCCGCGGTGCTGGAACAGACCGAGACCTCGCCGCGCGCCTGGCTGTTCACCGTGGCGCGTAACCTCGCCGTCGACGAACACCGCAGCGCCCGCCACCGCCGCGAGTTCGGCACCGATACCCCGCCGGAGCAGGTGAGTCCCGACCAGTCCGATCGGGCGCTGGACGGCTGGCTGGTCGCCGACGCGCTCAGCAAGCTGAGCCCGGATCACCGCGAGGTGATCGTGCGCGCCTACTATCGCGGGCTCGGCATGCAGCAGATCGCCGACGAGCTCGGCATTCCGCCGGGCACCGTGAAATCCCGGCTGCACTACGGCATGCGCGCGATGCGCCTGGCCTTACAGGAGATGGGGGTGACCAACAGATGACCGATCTCGCCGACGAGTACAGCACCTGGGACGCCGCCTACGTGCTCGGTTCCCTCGGCGCCGCCGAGCGCCGCGAATTCGAGGCCCATCTGCGCGATTGCCCGCACTGCCAGAACGCCGTCGCCGAGCTGGCCGGGCTGCCCGGCATGCTCGCGCTGGTCGACCGCGACACCGCGCTGTCGATGATCGAATCGCCCGAGCCCGCGACGTCCGCCGCTCCCGACCTGCTGCCCACCCTGGCCGCGGCGGCCGAGCGGCGCAGGCGGCGTACCCGCCTGCTCGGCATCGGCAGCGCGGTGGCCGCGGTCGCCGCGACGGTGGCGGTCGCCGTGCCGGTGACGATGACGGTCGCCGGGTCCGACTCGCCCACCGAGCAGGTCGTTGCCCAGCAGCAGATGCGCGCGGTCGAGCAGACCCCGATCACCGCCGAGGTGAAACTGGTCCGCGACGGCGACCGCACCCGCCTGGTGATGACCTGCCGCTACGGCGGCGTCGACTACGGCTACGGCACCGCCTACGACTACGGCCTGGTGGTCACCGTGGACGGCGAGCGAATCCCGTTGGACCAGTGGCCCGCCGGGCCCGGCACCGAACTGACCGTCGACCGCACGATCGACGCAGCGCCGGAATCCGTCGACGCCGTGGAGATCACGTCGGTGGATTCCGGGCGCACCGTCCTGGTCGCCCAGGTGTGAACGCCGAAGATCCGGCCACCCGCGCGGGGTGGCCGGATCCGTTGACGCCCGATCAGTCAGCTTGCTTGCGGAAGATGGACTTCGACCAGAGGTAACCGCCGCCGGCGATCACGGCGCACCAGGCCAGCGCGACCCAGCCGTTGACGCCGATCTCGGTGCCCATCAGCAGCCCGCGCAGGGTCTCGGTGATAGGGGTGAAGGGCTGGTACTCGGCGAACTGGCGCAGGCCGATCGGCATGGTGTCGGTGGCCACCAGGCCGCTGCCGAGGAACGGCATCATCACGATCGGAAACGGTGCGTTGCTCGCGCTTTCGGGGTTGGGCGAGAGCAGGCCGAGCGCGATGGCCAGCCAGGCGAAGGCGAAGGTCACCAGCATGAGCAGGCCGAGGGCGGCCACCCATTCGACCGGGTTCGCGGTCGGCCGGAAGCCGATCAGCAGCGCGACGCCGGTCATCACGGCCATGCCGCCCAGCGCCTGGATGAGCGTGCCGATGACGTGCCCGGTGAGCATCGAGGACTGCGAGATCGCCATCACCCGAAAGCGATTCACGATGCCCTTGCTCTTGTCGGTGGCGATGGAGACCGCCACCGAGACCGTCATGTACGCGGGCAGCAACAGCAGCATGCCCGGCGCCAGATAGTCGATGTACTCGCCGCCGGAGGACTTCTCCAGCGCCCCACCGAAGACGAAGTTGAACACCAGCAGCAGGACGGTCGGCATGATGAGGATGCCGAACACCATGCTCGGGTAGCGCTTGGCGTGAATGATGTTGCGCCGCAACATCGTCATGGTGTCCGCGAGCGCATGGTTCGAAACGGTCGGTGTGCTCATGCCAGAGACTCCTGCTCAGTGGTGGCGCGGCCGGTGAGGGTGAGGAAGACGTCGTCGAGATTCGGGGTGTGCACGGAGATGCCGCCCGCTTCGATGTGCTCGGCGTCGAGCAGGTCGAGTACCGCGCGCAGCGAGCGCACGCCGCCGTCGCTCGGCACCGCGAGGGTGAGCCCGTCGCCGCCCTCGAGGACGCGAGCGGTCGAGCCGAACGCGTACTGGGCGGCGGTCATGGCCCGCTGATCGGCGAAGTCGATGCGGATGTGGCCGCCGGGGATCAGGCGCTTGAGTTCGGCCGCGGTGCCCTCGGCGACGATGCTGCCGTGGTCGAGTACGGCGATGCGGTCGGCCAGCTGGTCGGCTTCCTCGAGGTACTGGGTGGTGAGGAAGACGGTCACGCCGCGGTCGTCGACCAGCGTGCGGATGATGTCCCAGATGGCGCGGCGGCTGCGCGGATCGAGGCCGGTGGTCGGCTCGTCGAGGAAGATCACCCGCGGGTCGCCGACCAGTGTCATGGCCAGATCGAGCCGTCGGGTCATGCCGCCGGAGTAGGTGCTCGCGGGCTTGTCAGCCGCCTCGATCAGGTCGAACCGGTCGAGCAGTTCGGCGGCGAGGCGGCTGGTCTCGCGGCGGGGCAGATGGTTGAGATCGCCCATCAGGTGCAGGTTCTCGCGGCCGGTCAGCAGTTCGTCGACCGCGGCGAACTGCCCGGTGACGCCGATCAGTTCACGTACCCCGTCCCGCCCGGTCACCACATCGTGGCCGCCGACGGTGATCTCGCCGCCGTCGGCGCCGATCAGCGTGGTGAGGATCTGCACGGTGGTGGTCTTGCCCGCGCCGTTGGGGCCGAGCAGGGAGAAGATCGTGCCCTCGGCGACGGTGAGGTCGATGCCGTCGAGGACCGTGTGCTCGCCATAGGCCTTGCGCAGGCCGCGTGCGGTGATGGCCGAGTTGACCATGGTCGTCCCTTTCCAGAGAATTGCATTCATTGTTGCGAATAAGCGCATGAGTTACCCACACAGCCCCTCCGGGGCTGCGGTGCTGGTTGTCGGTGTGTGGTTGTCGCGAGCCGCTAGATGTCGAGCTCCTCGATCTGCGGATGCGAGTAGATGTCCTCGACCTTGCGGTAGAGCTTGTCCGGGACGCGACCCTTCAGCGCCGCGACGTCGTCGAGGATCTCGTATTCGTAATCGCCCCAGTCCCAGGGCCGGTCGCCGATGCCGAACATGCGGCGCCAGTACTTCCAGTCCTTCATGTCACCGGCCGCCTCGCCGGTGGGGTAGTCCTTCCACAGGGCCGTGTGCGTGTGCAGCACGAGCTTGCCCTTGCGGCTGCGGTAGACCTTCTGATCCAGGACGCGCTCGTCGCCGACATCGCGCCACTCGCCCAGCAGGGAACCCTGGAAGCGCACCTGCCGCACGCCGTCACGGCCGACCTGCAGGACGATCTCGTCGAACCCCGCCTGGCGACCTTCCTCCAGGTCGATGAAGCGACGCAGCGCGGTGACGACCGCGCCGGACAGATTTCCGCCGACGAGTTCCTGCGCGCGCTGGAACAGCGACAGGTCGTCGTCGGAAACGTAGATCGTCTTGTTGGGCATGAACTCACTATACGTAGATGTATACGTACAAGCAAGAGGGAACTTCGCGGCCCGGTGAACCGTCCTCGGCGCGGCGCCGTATCACTCGTGTACGGACGATCCGTCCGTCGTCGTCCGCTGGACACGGCGGGCGTGTCAGGAGGAGGGCCGATGCCGGGCCGAGTGGTCGACTATCTGGTGGACATGATCGCCGATCTGGGGATCACCCATATCTTCGGGGTCGACGGCGCCAATATCGAAGACGTCTACGACGCGATCTTCGACGCGAACGGGCCGGTGGGCGTCGTCGCCAAGCACGAGTTCTCCGCCGCCACCATGGCCGATGGGTACGCCCGCAGCACCGGCGGGCTCGGCATCGTCGTCGCCACCTCGGGCGGTGGCGCGATGAACCTGGTGGCCGGGCTCGCCGAGTCCTACACCTCGCGGGTGCCCGTCCTCGCGCTGATCGGACAACCACCGACCAGCCTGGAAGGGCGCGGCGCCTTTCAGGATTCGAGCGGACTGGCCGAATCCATCGACGCGGCAGCACTGTTCGCGACCGTCAGCCGATACTGCGCGCGCGTCGACGACCCGGCCGAGCTGCCTGGACATCTCGCGGCGGCGGTGACCGCGGCGAAAGGCGGCGGCCCCGCCGTCCTGCTACTGCCCAAAGATGTTCAGCAACAATCCATGCCGATCGATCCGCCCGCTCCGCCGAGCAGGGCGACTCGGCCCCGCGCTGCCGACGGTCATCCGACGGTCGCCGAACTCGCCGCCGAACTCGCCGCCGCCCGGCGCACCGGCAAGATCGTGCTCATCGCCGGTGACCAGGTCGCCCGCGACGACGCGCGCGCCGAACTGGCCGAACTCGTCGCCGCGCTCGACGCCTCGATCGGCCTCGCGCCCGACGCCAAGGACGTCTACCCGAACACCGGGCCCGGCTACTGCGGCGTGGCGGGCAGCATGGGCCACGCCGAACTCGTCGAGGCGCTGCGGTCGGCCAGTGCCTGCCTGCTGGTCGGCACCCGCCTCCCGGTGACCGCCCGCGCCGGCCTCGACGCACTCCTCACCGAACTTCCCGTCCTCAGCATCGGGGTGCTGCCGCCGCATCCGGCGGCGCGCCACCTCGACGGTCCCGACCTCGCCGCGACCATCACCGAGCTGCTCACGCGGCTAGGCACCGCCCCGGCCCGCGGCGAGGCGGCGGCCGACCTCACCCCGATGCCGGTGCCCGCGGCCGACGGTCCCGGCCTGCGGTATCGCACTGTCGTCGAGGCGATTCAGCGCGAACTCCCCAGCGGCGCGGACATTTTCGTCGACGCGGGTAACACCGGCGCGGCCGTGGTGCATTACCTACGGGTGCCCGAGGACGGACGATTCGTCGTCGCCCTCGGGATGGGCGGCATGGGATACGCCTTCGGCGCGGGCATCGGGTCCGCGTTCGCCCGCCGCCACGCCGCCGACGGTCCGCATCGCACGATCGTGATCGCCGGCGACGGCTCGTTCTACATGCACGGGATGGAGCTGCACACCGCCGTCGAACACGACCTGCCCGTCACCTTCGTGGTGTTCAACAACAACGCGCACGCCATGTGCGTCACCAGAGAACAGCTTTACTACCGAGATCGCTACAGCTTCAACAGGTTCCGTAGCACGCACCTCGGCGCCGGCATCGCCGCCATGTTCCCGGGGCTGCCCGCGCGCACCGTCGCCGAGCCCGGCGAACTCGCCGCAGCCCTGCGTGCCGGTGTCACCGCCACCGGCCCGTCCTTTCTCGAAATCCTGTGCGACCCCGACGAGATACCGCCGTTCCTGCCCTTTCTGTCGACCATCGACGCTTCGAGGAGTACCCCGTGACCACCAGCGCCCTGCCCGCCCTCAGCGACATCCCCGACGCGGTGATCCCCGGCGTCCTGCGGATCGAGAACTCCGACCGGGACGCCACGACGCCGATCATCATGGACATGCTGCGGTCGGTGTACCCGCACGATCAGATCTACGGCGACTACTGCCCGGTGCAGACCTACATCGCCGCACCACCGCGCGAGGTCTTCGAGTATCTCGCCGACACCCGCTCGCTCGAGGAATGGACCTACAGCCTGCGCGGATTCACCGAGACCGACGAGCCGGGGCTGTGGCTGTCCTATGACCGGCTCGGCGATGCGACCAAGTGCTACACCAGAACCGTCGCCCACCCCGACGCCATGACCGTGGACTACCACTGCGCCTGGGACCAGTCCGAGCACCTGTGGATGATCTACCTGATGCGGGTGGTCGACGCGCAGGTGGTGTTCGACAAGCCGGGCTCGGTGGTGCTGTGGGTCAACTGCAAACACCCCTTCTACGACGAGAACGGCTATCCCGAGACAGCGCCGCCGAAGCGGCCGGTGTGGGTGGGCGATTTCTGGGAGATGTTCTCCGCCGGGCACCAGCTCGAGCTGGACAACCTCAAGGCCATCTGTGAATACCGCGCGGCGCACGGGCTGCCGATCAAGCCGGAGTGGATGCGATGAACCTCCCGACTGTCAGCCTCGTCGACGTCGCGAGCTACCTGCCCGGCGACCCCGTCCCGACCGAGTACTTCACCCAGTTCTCGCGTTCCGACCGGATGGCCAAGAACGTGATGTTCCGGTCCCCGACCGGCCGTCATCACGTCTCTCGTGACGAAACCGCCGTCGACATGGCCGAACGGGCCTTCGCGGCGCTGCGCGAACGGCACGGTGACGGCCTCGCCGGCGAGATCGACATCATCATCACCCACACCCAGCTCCCCGACAATCCGGTGCTCGGCGCCGGTCCCGAGCTCGCGCGACGGCTCGGCGCGAAGCCGGCGCACGTGTTCGACGTGCACAACGGCGGCTGCGCGGCCTTCGTGCACATGATGTCGCTGGCGCGGATGATCATGGCCACCAGCGATGCCCGCACCGCGCTGATCGTCGCCACCCAGAACTGCGCCGGACCGGTGTTCACCCAGCCCGAGATCCGCAAGCTCGCACAGGCGCCGGTGCCGGGTGACGGCTGCGGTATCGGCTTGCTGCGCAAGGACGACACGGCGCCGATCCTCGACATCGAATGCCGCACCTACCCCGAATTCGCCGGTGACATGGACTTCTCCACCAACGGTCCACGCAAGTACTGGGAACCGGGCGAGGGCCAGGGCTGCGTGAGCTTCACCGAATCGAAGATCACCAAGGTGTTCGCGCGCGGCAATCGCCTCGTCCCCGAGGTGGCGCTGGCGGTCTGCGACCACATCGGCGTGAAGGGGCGCGATATCGACACCTTCGTCACCAATCAGCCCAACCGGCTGTTCCTGCGCAACTGGCACGACGCGCTCGAACTGCCCGCCGAACGTCATCCCGACACGTTCGACCGGTGCGGAAACCTGTTCGCCGCGGGCATTCCCGTCACCCTGGATGTGGAGAACCGGGCCGGACGCCTACGCAACGGGTCGGTGGTGCTGCTGTCGGCGTTCGCGCACGCGGGTGATTTCGCCGGCGCCGCCGCCGTGCGCTGGGGCGCGGCGCGATGACCGTGCGGCTGGGGGGAACCGGGGTGCCCGCCCCCCCGGTGCCCGGCACGCTCTCGACCAGAATGGCCGCGATGGTCTGCGGACCCTCCGCCTGCACGACCCGCTCCAGGTGCCG
>NZ_JARWOJ010000068.1 GCF_029868625.1 Nocardia neocaledoniensis
CCCCCGGGGGCCGGGGGGTGTGCCGGGGGGGGGGGGGGGGCCCCCGGGGGGGCGCCCGGGGGGGGGGGGGGGGGGCCCGGCCCGCCGGGGGCCCGCCCGGGGGGGGGGCCCCCCACGGCGGTCACATCGGAATGCGACAGGATCAGGGTCACGGGGGCAGCTCCTCGAAAATGGGTGCGGGTCAGGAGGTTCGGGCGAAGGCGACGGTCAGGTCGCGCGGCGAGCGGCTGTTGCCGACCAGGCCGCTGACGGCGACGATCGCGATCAGGTAGGGCAGCATCACCAGCACCGCGAACGGCACATCGATCCCGAGGGCGGGCAGCGCGAACTGCAATGCCTGCGCGATGCCGAAGAACACCGACGCCCAGATCACCCCGAGCGCGCGCCAGCGGCCCGCGATCACCGCGACCACGGCGAGGTAGCCGATGCCGCCGGTCATGTTGTCGCTGAACGAATGCACCTCCGACAGCGCGAGCTGCGCCCCGCCGAGACCGGCGGCGAACGCGGCCAGCAGCACGCAGCAGGCGCGGACCGCGCGCACGGACAGACCGGTGCGGTCGGCGGCGACGGCGTCCTCACCGATCGCGTCGATCACCAGACCGAGCTTGGTGCGGCGGGAGAACACGACCGCCAGGGCGGCCACCACGGCGATGCACACGTAGCCGAGGGCGGTCTGCCCGAACAGGGCGGGACCGACGACCGGAATGCGGTGCAGCAGCGGGATGCGCAGGGGATCGAAGCCGGGCACGCTCTGGCCCTTGCCGTCGGCGAGGAGCAGTCGCGCACCGTAGGTGGTGGCACCGAGCGCCAGCGCGTTGCTGGCGATGCCGACCACGATCTGGTCGGCCCGCAGCTCGATGCTCCAGATCGCTTGCAGCACACCGAAGACCAGGGCCGCGACCACGGCGGTGAGGGCGCCGAGGACGGGGGATCCGGTGCCGACGGCGCCGAGTACGCCGGCGAAGGCGCCGGTGAGCATCATCGCTTCGAGGCTCAGGTTGAGGACACCGGCGCGCTCGCTGATCAGCTCCCCGCCGGCGGCGACGAGGATGGGCAGGGTGAATCCGATGCCGCTGGTGGCGATGTCGGTGACCGTGTCGAGGCTCATCGGGACGCTCCTGCGAGATCGGTGGTGTCGGTGCTGCCGACCTGCGCGCTCGGCTCGGGCCGCGCCGGCTCGGATCGGCGCGCGCTCCTGGTCCACAGGGCGGCGCCGGCGATGAACACGATCATCAGTGACTCGACGACCGAGATCGTCGAGGCGGGGACGTCGACCGCCAGTTGCAGGTTGATCCCGCCGGAGACGAGGAAACCGAGCAACAGCGAGACGGCGACCACGGCGGCCAGCGAGCCCCGCGCGAGCAGCCCGACCACCAGACCGGAGAACCCGTACCCGGAGGAGAACCCCTCCGCGAGCACGAACGGCGCGGTGGCCACGAGTAGCCCACCGGCCAGCCCCGCGAACGCGCCTGCCCCCGACAAACTGAGAAAACGCAGCCGCCGCACCGGAACACCGAGCCGGTCGGCCGCGTCGGGGTTGAGCCCGACCGCTCGTAGCCGGGTGCCGAGCGCGGTGTGGCGCACCAGGATCGCCGTGCCCAGCGCGGCGACCAGGGCGATCCACAGGGCGATCGTGGCGGGGGAGCGTTCGATCCCGAGCAGCGGCAGATGGGCCGCGGCGGTGAGGGGTTCGGACTGCGGCAGGGTCTCCGAGGAGGTCACCGGCTGGCGCAGCAGCGCGGGCTCGTGCACCACGAGCAGCACCATCGCCAGGCCGACGAAGTTGAGCAGCAGCGTGGTGATGATCTCGCTGGTCCCGCGCCGGACCCGCAGAGCGGCGGCGATCGCGGCCCACAGCCAGCCGGCCGCGGCCGCGCCGAGCAGGACCGCGGGCAGCGTGAGCGCGGCGGGGGCGCCGGTCATGGTGGTGCCGATCGCCGTGGCGGCGATGCCGCCCGCGCAGATCTGGCCCTCGCCACCGACATTCACCAGCCCGGCCCGATGCGCGATGGTGAAGCCGACCGCGACCAGCATGAGTGTGGCCGCCACATTGAGCGAGGCGCCGACGGCGTAGTCGCTGCCGAACATCCCCTCCCACAGGGCGGTCATGGTGGCACCGGGGGCCGCGCCCGCCAGGGCGGCCAGGACCAACCCGATCAGTCCCGCCGCCACCATGGCCGCGGCGGCGACGACGATCGGCTGGTGCGCCCACTGTCGTGGGTCGAGCCGCCGCATCTCGGCGGGGCGCCCCGGGGGCGGGCTCGCGTTCGTGGCGGTCATGCCGACACTCCCATCATGAGTTCGCTGATCTGGTGTGCCGCCGTGGGATCGGCGGTGTCGACCGGTCCGGCGAGGGCGCCGCGATAGGCGACGACGACCCGGTCGCACAGCGCGAGCAGCTCGGGCACCTCGCTCGACACCACCAGGACCCCGCACCCGTCGGCGGCGGCCCGGCGCAGTTGGGCGAGGACGAAATCGACCGCGCCGATATCCAATCCACGGGTCGGCTGCCCGGCGACCAGGCAGCGCAGGTGCGTGGCCGACAGCTCGCGGGCCAGGACCACCTTCTGCTGGTTGCCGCCCGACAGCGAGCCCATCCGCACCCACGGTCCGGCCGCGCGGACATCGAAGCGGGCCAGCTCGGCCGCCGCGGCGCGGCCCATCGCCCGCCGGTCGAGCAGCCCGAAGCGCCGGAAGCGGCCGAGCTGCCCGAGGAACAGGTTCTCGGCCAGGGTCATGTCGGCGACCATCGCGTCGCGGTGCCGGTCCTCCGGGACGACACCGAGGCCCAGCCGGGTCCGGGTCGCCGGTGGCGCGGCGGTGATGTCGACGCCGTCGAGGGTGACGGTGCCGCCGTGCACCGCGGTGCCGCCCGCGAGGACGGCGAGGAGCTCGCTCTGCCCGTTGCCCTCGACGCCGGCGATCCCGACGATCTCCCCGGGGCGCACGATCAGGTGCGCGTCATCGAGCGCGGTGCTCCCGTCGTCGCGACGCACGGTGATGCCGTCGACGGTGAGAACCGGTGCGGGCGAGGCGGTGTCGCCTGTCGGTTCGGTCTGTTCCGGCCGCGGACCGGACTCCGGCTCCGGGGCGGATTCGAGCCCGATGGTGGCGGCGACGGTCGGATCCAGATCGGCTGCCGTGCGCCCGACCATCGCGGTGAGCAGCTGGGCGATGCCGGTGTTCGACATCCGCCCGCCGCCGGCGACGGTGCCGCGCCGCAGCACGGTCGCGGCGTCGGCGACCCGGGCGACCTCGCCGAGCTTGTGCGTCACCAGCACCACGGCCTTGCCGTCGGCGGCCACGGCCCGGCAGGTGTCGATGAGCGCGTCGATCTCGGCCGGATCGAGCACGCCGGTGGGCTCGTCGAGCAGGATCAGCGACGGATCGGGCAGCAGCGCCTTGACGATCTCGACCTTCTGCCGCGCGCCCACCGGCATGGCGGCCACCCGCTGGTCGAGGTCGACCCGCAGGCGATAGCGCGCGGCGATCTCGTCGAGCCGGTCGGTCAGCTCGCGGCGACGCAGCCGGGCGCCCCGCTGGGTGAGCAGCAGGTTCTCCGCGACCGTCATGGTGGTGACGAGGCTGAAGTGCTGATGCACCATGGCCACGCCGGCGGCCATCGCGGCGGCGGGGGAATCGGGCCGGAACTCGGTGCCGCCCAGCATCATCCGGCCGGTGTCGGGCCGGCAGCCGCCGAACACCAGGTTGCACAGCGTCGACTTGCCCGCGCCGTTCTCGCCGAGCACACAGTGCACGGTGCCGGATTCCACGGTGACGTCCACATCGTGCAGGGCCCGCACGTCACCGAAACTCTTGCCCAACCCCTGCAGGGTCAACGCGGGTGCGCTCATGGGCTCAGTACGGCTTCACCGCGCCGGTGGCCAGCGCCGACTTCGCCTTGGTGAGCGCGTCGGCCACGGCGGGGTCCTTGCTGCACAGCACGAAATCGGTGCCGTTGTTGGGCGAGGTGAGCCCGAACCGCACGTTCTCGGCCTTCCACGAGTTGTCCAGCGTCGCGTTCACCGCGTACTCGAGTTCCGCGCCGATGTCGGTGTGCACGTAGCCCAGGTAGACAGGGTTGGCGCAATCGCCGGGGATCGGACCGCCGACCATGGTCGCGCCGGACTGGGCCGCGGCCTGCTCCATCCCGGCCTTGCCCAGGTTCACGATCTGCCCGAGCGCCCCCGCGCCCGCGCCGTAGTCGGCCAGGGCGGCCTGCTTGGCCTTGGCCGGATCGTTGAAATCACCCACGTATTGCGGTGTCAGCACCTTCACGTCGGCCTTGGCGAAGCGGGCGCCGTTGCCGAAGGCGTTGGCGGCGTTGACGATCGCGGGCAGTTCGACACCGCCGACGAAGGCCACCGCGCCGGTCTTCGCGCCCGCGGCCGAGACGGCGCCGCTGAGGAACTCGGCCTCGGCCTGCTGCGGGTCGTAGTAGGCGAGATTGGCCATGGGCTTCGCGTCGGCGGGGCCGCCGATCTCGACGAACTTCACGTCGGGGAACTGCGGCGCGACCTTGCGGACGTCGGCGTCGGTCTGCCCGCCGAGGGAGATCACCAGATCGTTGGTCGAGGCGAAACGCACCAGCGCCTGCTGGTAGTCGCTGGCGGCGACCTGCTCGACCTTGCTCAATTCCACCTTGTCGCCGAGCTTCTCGGCGATGCGCTGGTAGCCGAGGTACCCCGACTGCATGAAACCGGTGTCCGAGAGCGAGCCGGGGAAGAACACGCCGACCTTCAGCTTGCCGCCGGAGGCGGCCGAGTCGGAGGAGCCGCAGGCCGACAGCAGGGCGGCGGCGGCCAGTGCGGCCGAGCCGAAGGCGATCGCGCGCCGAGTGGACTTGTGCACGGGGTACTCCTTGATCTGACGAACCGCACGCTTAGCGGTATACCGTTAAGTGTCAGCCTGGGGCCCGCAGATGACAGGCGGATTACCGAAACGTAAGAAACGGTCGCTCGCCGTGCGCGCCGCTACGGTTGGAGTCGGACAGGAGCGGAAGGACGGTGCGGTGGCGGAGGAACCGGCGAAGAAGTCGCTGCGGGATCGGGCCTACGAGGAGTTGCGCGATCGGATCGTCGACCTGCGGCTGAGCCCGGGACAGCGGCTGGTCGAACGCGACCTGGCCACCGAACTCGAGATCTCGCGCATCCCGCTGCGCGAGGCGCTGCAACTGCTCGAGCGGGAGGGGCTGGTCGTGATCGTGCCCAGGCAGGGCGCGATCGTCGCTCCGTTCACCGTCACCGACGTGCGCGATCTGTTCGACGTCCGCGAGAGCCTGGAGGTGCTCGCCGCCCGGCTCGCCGCCGAGCGGGCCGAGCCCGCCGACCTGGCCGCCTTGCGCGAGCAGCTCGAGGCCGCGCGCCGCGCCACCGCCGCAGGCGATCAGGCCGCGATCGCGGCCGCCAACGCCGGTTTCCACGCGCGCATCGTCGAGGTCTCGGGCAACCCGCTGCTGCAATCGTTGCTGCGCCCCTTGGAATCTCGCGTGCGCTGGCTGTTCCACCTGACCAAGGAGCGTGATCCCGGCACCCAGTGCGACGAGCACGAGGACCTCTACGCCGCGATCGCGGCGGGCGATGCCGAGGCCGCCGCCGAGATCGCCTATCGGCACGTGGCCTCGGGGCGCGAACCCAGCCTCGCGCTCTCCGCGCAGTGGTCCATGCCCGAGATCGACCCCGTCACGGCCACCCGCACCCGGCAGCGCGCGCCGCAACGCGAGAAATCGGCTTGAATGTCCTCCATCGCCTCGGAAGTGCGCGTGAGCGGGGCGGATGAGACGCGGAGCCGAGTACGGCTCGGCGGATTGCTCGCCGTCCCCGTGGTGTTCGCCGCAGCGATCGCGGCGTGGTTCATCGCTGTGCCCGGAGATGGATTGGCAGTGCGCTTCTACCGGTTCGACGGCATCCCCCTGGTCGCCGCCCCGATGTTGTGGACGGCTGCCGTGGTGCTCTGCTTCGTGTGCGCTCCGACGCTGAGCCGGTACCGCAAGTGGGTGTGGAGGATGTTCGTTGCTGTCGTCACGCTGGTGGCGTTACCGCTGTGGATATCGACGTCGTTGATAGCAGCCTTGTCCGACGATCCCGGCAAGGTCGAGAACACCGTGGTCAGCCCCGATGGCCGTCATGAAGTGGTCGCGGTGCCCTACTACGCTTTCGACTCCGGCTGCCGCGTATGGCTTCGGGAGCGCGGCGGGCTTTTCAGCAGGCAGGCACTGGTGTGGCTCGAGTCCGAAGGGGCCTGCCCGGCACGGATATCTTTCGTCGGTGGCAGCACGATCAGCGTCACCATATTTCGCGATGCGAAGGCACTGACGACGACTTTTGACCCCGACCGAACTTCCGTGGTTGCTGTCCTGCACTCGTAGGAAACCTCGGCCTGTGGTTCGTGGTCGATCGGTCGGCCTGTGTTGCGAGGAGTTCGATCCGGCCGACCTGAACGTGCGTTGGGCTGGGGCGTCGTAAATCTTGCGGGCCGGCGTGCGGTGCGTGGCTTGGTATCCGGAAGCGGTCACGCGCGGTGTCGGCGACGGCGGTGCTTCAGGCTGTTTCCCCCGCCGCGGCGCGCAGGGCGGTGCGCGCGGCGCGGAGGGCGGGGTGGGTCGCGGTGCCGTTGCGGTAGGCCAGGTGGGTGTGGCGGCGGGTGGTCAGCGGAGCCAGTGCGATGCCCGGCGGTGGCGAGTGCAGGGCGAGGGCGGGCACGATGGCGGTGCCGGCGCCCGCCGCGACCAGGGCGAGGACTGTGTCGAAGTCGTCGGCGTGGTGGCGGATGTGGGGCGTGAAACCTGTTGCCTGGCAGGCGCGCAGGGTCACGGTGTGGCAGAGGGTTCCGGGTGTGCCCGCGATCCAGGGGGAATCGCGGTGCGCGCGCAACGGGTCGTCGGCCGGGGCGGGATCGCGGGTGGCGAGGTGGACGGTCTCGGTGTAGAGGGGTTCGGTGTGGATGGCCGGGTCCGGCGTGGCGGGGACCAGGTCGTAGTCGTGGGTGAGCGCGATGTCGAGGGTGCCCGCGCGCAACGCGTCCGGCACGTTCGCCGGATCGATCTCGGTGACGGTGAGCTCGAGGCGCGGGTGCTCGGTGCTCAGGCCGACCAGGGCTGGGGAGAGCAGGGTGCGTGCCGCGGTGGGAAACGCGCCGATGCGCAGGGTGCCGACGAGTTCGTCGCCGACCCTGGCCAGTTCCGCGTCGGCGCGTTCGAGCGCGGCGAGGATGGTCTCGGTGTGCCCCACGAGCACGTGTGCGGCCGGGGTCAGTGTGACGCGCCTGCCGGTGCGGACGAGCAGGGACACCCCTGCCTCGCGTTCGAGCGCGGTGAGCTGCTGGGACACGGCCGAGGGCGTGTAGCGCAGCGCCTCGGCGACAGCGGCGATGGTGCCGCGGTGGGCGAGTTCGCGCAGCAGGCGGAGCTTGCGGACGTCCAGCATCAGTTCAGCTTACGTAGCACGTCACGAATGTGAACTGGACCTGATGTATTGCCGACCTCGACGATGGAGCCATGACATCGATGCAGGGCCTGTTCGTCCCCATGATCACGCCGTTCACCGCAGACGGCGCCGTGGCTCCCGCCGCACTGGAAGCCCACGCGCACCGCGTTCTCGACGCGGGCGCGACCGGGCTGGTCGCGCTGGGCACCACCGCCGAGCCCTCCGCGCTCACCGCCGACGAGCGCACGGAGGTCCTCGATCGCTGCGCCGCCGTGTGCGCCGAACGTGACGCGCCGCTGATCGTCTGCGCCGGCGGCAACGCCACCGCCGAATCGGTGCGCGCCGTCGGCGCGTTGCGGTATCCGGCGGCGGCCGTGCTGGCCGTGGTGCCGTACTACGTCCGGCCGAGCGAGGAGGGCGTGGTCGCGCACTTCACCGCGCTGGCCGCGGCCAGTCCCGCACCGCTGCTCGTCTACGACGTGCCCTATCGCACCGCGCGCCCGCTCAGCGGGGACACGCTCGTGCGGCTCGCGGAAATCCCGAACATCGCCGGGTTCAAGCATTCGGTCGGCGGCGTCGACGCGGCCAGCGTAGAACTGCTGGCGCGGGCAGGAGCCACGACGACGGTGCTGTGCGGCGACGACCGCTTCGCCTCGGCGCTGCTGGCGCTCGGCGCGCGGGGCGGGATCCTGGCGGCGGCCAATGTCGCGCCCGCCGCCTACGCCGCGCTGATCGCGGCCTGGCTCGCCGACGACGCCGCCCGGGGACGGGCGCTCGGCCATCGCCTGGACGCGCTCGGCGCCGCGTTGTTCGCCGAACCCAACCCCACGGTCGTCAAGGCGGTCCTGGCCGACCAGGGTCTGATTCCCAGTGCGGCGGTGCGTCTGCCGCTGTTGCCCGCCGCCCCGGAATCGACCGCGGTGGCGGTGCGCGCGGCGGCGACATTCGCCCCGGTCTGACCCGGGCGCTGTCGACGAACAGAAAATTTCACTGGTCATCGCGAAGGAAAGGTGCCACTGTTAACCGGTGACGAAACCTCCGGATATCGGCGCCGCCGATCCCGCTCCCGACAAGCTCGACGCCGCCGTTCTCAAGGTGGCCGGCGTGGTCGTCCTCGGTGCCGTGATGTCGATTCTCGACATCACCGTGGTCACCGTCGCGATTCCGACCTTCATGACCGATTTCCAGGCCTCCGTCGAGGTCGTCGCCTGGACGATGACCGGCTACACCCTGGCCCTGGCCTCGGTCATCCCGATGACCGGCTGGGCCGCCGACCGCTTCGGCACCAAACGCCTGTACCTGACGGCGCTGACCTTCTTCATCATCGGGTCGGTGCTGTGTTCGATGGCGTGGAGCATCGAGTCGCTGGTGGCCTTCCGCGTCATCCAGGGCATCGGCGGCGGCATGCTCATGCCGCTGGGCATGACGATCATGACCCACGCCGCGGGCCCGCAGCGGATCGGCCGGGTCATGGCCGTGCTCGGCGTGCCCATGCTGCTCGGCCCCATCTGCGGCCCGATCCTGGGCGGCTGGCTGATCGACTCCTTCAGCTGGCACTGGATCTTCCTGATCAACCTGCCGCTGGGTCTGATCGCGCTGGTGCTGGCGTTCATCGTGCTCGAGCGCGACAAGCCCAAGCCCTCGGAAGCGTTCGACTTCGTCGGCATGCTGCTGGCCTCGCCCGGCCTGGCGCTGTTCCTGTTCGGTGTCTCCTCCATCCCGGAGAAGGGCACCGTGCTCGCCGGGCGCGTGCTGATCCCGGCGATCATCGGCGCGATCCTGCTGGTGGCCTTCGTGTTCCACGCGCTGCGCACCGAGCACCCGCTGATCGATCTGCGCCTGTTCCGCAACACCTCGCTGCGCTTCTCGGTGCTCACCATGTCGCTGTTCGCGACGGCGTTCTTCGGCGCGGGCTTCCTGCTGCCGAACTACCTGCAGCAGGTCCGTGGTGAGACGGCCTTCGACTCGGGCCTGCTCATGGCGCCCCAGGGCATCGGCGCCATGCTGACGATGCCGATCGCCGGCTTCCTGGTCGACAAGATCGGACCGGGCAAGATCGTCCTGTTCGGCATCACCCTGATCACCCTCGGTCTGGCCGGGTTCACCCAGCTCGGCGCCGATACCTCCTACCTGGTGATCGGTGGCGCGCTGTTCGTGATGGGTCTCGGCATGGGCTGCACCATGATGCCGGTGATGACCGCCGCCATCCAGACGCTCACGCACGCTCAGGTCGCGCGCGGGTCGACGTTGATGAACATCATCAACCAGACCGCCGCCTCGATCGGCACGGCGACGATGTCGGTGGTGCTCGCGGCTCAGCTCAACGATCACCCCGAGGCGAAGATGGCGATCGGTGCCACCGTCCAGCCGGACCTGGCCGCGCAGATCCCGCCCTCGATCATCGAGCAGGGACTGGAACTGGCCGCCGACGCGTTCAGCACCACCTACTGGGTCACCGTCGTGCTCGCGTTGCTGACGCTGATCCCGGCGTTCTTCCAGCCGCGCCCCAAGCCGAAGGCGCCCGTCGACGCCGAGGCCCTCGCGCGGGTCTTACCCCAGGCACCCGAAAGTTGGCGGGGGCCGGAGCTGATCGGTCCCCGCCGCCGAAGCACGTCGATGGTCCGCCGGGAGTTCCGGGGTCCGCCGGGTGAGCCGGAGATCGAGGTTGAGCTCAGCAACCTCGACAAGGTGCTGTACCCGGA
>NZ_JARWOJ010000069.1 GCF_029868625.1 Nocardia neocaledoniensis
CCCCGTCCCCCCCCGCCCCTGCGGCGGGTCTCCTTCCCGGGGGCCGGGGGCCGGGCGCCCCGCGGGCCCGCCGAGGGTTCCCCGGGTCAGACGGCGGCGGGCTCCAGCCGCCAGCCGGTCGCGCGTTCGCGTTCGTTCCAGAACGCGGCGTAGCGGCCGTCCAGCGCCAGCAGCTCCGCGTGCGTGCCGCGCTCGACGATGCGGCCACCGTCGAGGAACAGGATCTGATCGGCGTGCGCGATGGTCGAGAGCCGGTGCGCGACGACGAGAACCGTCTTGTCCCTGGTCAATTCGTGGATGCCGCGGACGACGACCGCCTCCGAATGGGGGTCGAGCGCGCTGGTCGCCTCGTCGAGCAACACGATCGGGGCGTCCTTGAGCAGGGCGCGCGCGATCGAAACACGTTGCCGCTCACCACCGGACAGCGAGGCGCCACCCTCGCCGACGGCGGTATCGAAGCCGTCGGGCAGCCGCTCGACGATCTCGTCGACCCGCGCGGCCACGGCGGCGCGCTCCAGTTCGGCATCGGTGGCGTCGGGCTTGCCGATGCGGATGTTGTCGGCGACCGAGCGGTTGAACAGGTAGACGTTCTGGAAGACCAGCGAGAGCTGATCGAGCAGGGTGTCCGAGGGCTGTTCGCGCACATCGTGTTCGCCGACCGAGACCACGCCGGAGTCCACGTCGTAGAAGCGGGCGGCCAGACGCAACAAGGTGGTCTTGCCGGCACCGCTCGGACCGACGATGGCCGTGGTCGTCCCGGCCGGGACGGTGAAGGACAGGTCGGCGAGTACCGGCTCGCCGGGGCGGTAGCCGAAGCTCACCTCGTCGAAGACCACCGCGGGCGCACCCGGAGTCACCGGGTCGGTCGGGGTTGGCAGGGTCGGTTCGGCCAGCAGATCGGTGATCCGGTCGGCCGCGGCAGCGGCCGAGCGCAGGGCGGCGCCGAGCTGGGCGGCCTGGTTCACGGGCTCGATGAAACGCGAGCTCACCGCGATCAGCGCGATGGCGGCGGCGGCCGAGATCGCGCCATCGGTCACCTGGACCACCGCCAGGTAGGCGAGGACCAGGAACACGGCCTGTACGAACAGGGCGAACACGATCAGGCCGGGCACCGTCGCGACCATCATCTTGCGCACCGCCGACCGCTGGGCGACCAGGGCGGCGTCGAGCGCCTTGTTGCCCGCCCCGACCGCGCCGAACGCGCGCAGCACCGGCTGGGCCTGCGCGAACTCGACGACCCGCGAATCGGCCTCGGCCGCGGCGGTGTGCAGGTGGGCGTCGGCGCCGGTGTAGGCGCGATTGGCGAGGTTGTTCACCAGGTAGAGCACCGGGGCGGCGAGCAGCATGGCCAGCCCGACCCGCCAGTCGATGAACAACATGCCCACCGCGACCACCAGCGGCACGATGACGCCGGTGAGCACCTTGGTGAGCAGGTAGGCGATCAGACCCTGCATCTCGCGCACCTGCTCGACCATCACCCGCGACAGCGGTCCGGCGTCGCGGCCCTCGAACCAGCCCAGCGGCAGCGCGTTCAGCTTGTCGCCGAGACTCGTCTGCAGCGAGCGCTGCATGCCGAGCCCGATCCGCAGTCCGATGACGGCCTGCAGGTAACCGAAGACCACCACGCCAAGCACCGCGACGCCCATGCCGAGCGCCCACAGCCAGGCGCCGCGCAGGTCGTCGCCGAACAGCGCTTCCAGCACCGGGACCAGCAGCAGATAGGCGATGGCCTGGCACAGCGCCTGCACCACGATGGCGGCGAGCAGGCGCGGGATGAGCGGGCTGAGCTCGTCGGGGACGAGGCGGAAAACCTTGCGAATCATCGTGTTTCCTCCACCAGGGCGAGGGTGCCGAGCGCTGCCTCGTTGATCTCCCACAGCCGCTGATACAGCCCACCGGCGGCCCGCAGGTCGGCGTGCGTGCCCTGCTCGACCAGGGTTCCGTTCTCCAGCACCAGGATCCGGTCGACCTCGGTGATGGTGTGCAGGCGGTGCGCGATCACCAGCACGGTGCGCCCGGCGACGAGCGCGGCCAGCGCGTCCTGCACCGCGGCCTCGGACTCGGGGTCGGCGAAGGCGGTGGCCTCGTCGAGCACCAGGACGGGGGTGTCGGCGAGCAGCGCGCGAGCGATCGAAAGCCGTTGCGCCTCACCACCGGACAGTGAGGCGTCGGTGCCGATCTCGGAGTCGTAGCCGCGCGGCAGCGCCATGATCCGGTCGTGGATCTGGGCGGCCCGGCAGGCGCGTTCGAGGGCGGCGTCGTCGGCGTCGCGGCGCGCGATCAGCAGGTTCTCCCGGATCGAGCCGCGGATCAGGCGCACGTCCTGGAAGACGAATCCGACGGTGCGATAGAGCTCTTCGCTGGTGAATTCGCGGATGTCGCGGCCGTCGATGGTGATCCGGCCCGCGCCGACGTCGTAGAACCGGGGCAGCAACTTGGCCAGCGTCGACTTGCCCGAGCCGCTCGGCCCGACCAGCGCCGTGATGGTGCCCGGGGTCAGTTCCAGGTCGATGCCGCGCAGCACGTCGTGGCCGGTGCGGTAGGCGAATTCGACGCCGTCGAAGCGGACGACGCCGCCCTGCCCGGTGGCCGGGGTGGCGGACTCGACGATGTCGAGTTCCGGCGTCTGCTGCAGTTCGTGCAGGCGCAGAGCCGCAGCACCACCGGCCCGCAGCGCCTGCGAGCCGTAACCGAGCCCGAGCAGCGAGCTGCCGATACCAAGGCCGACCAGCAGGAACGGCAGCAGATCGAGTGGATTCACCCAGTCGAGTCCGATGAAGGCCAGCCCGCCGACGACCACGATCAGCATCACGAACACCGGCATCACGACGATGTCGGAGGCCGACTGCACGCGGATGATCGGCATCTTCATCCGCTGCGCCGCGGCCACCTGCCCGTCGACGGCGGTCTGGAACTCGGTGTGCGCCTTGCCCGCCTGCCCGAACGCGCGCACCACCTGGATGCCGTCCACGAATTCGATGGTGGCCTCGGCGGTGCGCCGCTCCCAGCGGGTGTAGACGGCGAGGCGGTCGCGGCCGTCGCGGTCCATGATCCGGCCGAACAGCACGAAGTAGGCGATCAGCGGGATCAGCAGCACCAGGGTGAGCCGCCAGTCGACGGTGAACAGGTAGCCGAGGGTGACCAGCGGAACCACCAGCGCGCCGACGAACTCCAGCCGGGCGTGCGCGACGAGGTAGTGCAGGGCCTCCACGTCGTCGCGCAGATAGGTCTTGACCTCACCGGAGCTGCGCTCGCCGAACCAGCCGAGCGGCACCCTGGTGAGTTTGTCGGCCAGCAAGCGGCGCAGGGTCAGCTGGTAGCCGGCGTCGAGGGCGTGTGACCAGGTCAGCGCCACGGCCTGCAGCAGCGCCCGCACGACGAGCACCGCGACGGCCGCGCCGAACAGCCACCACACGCGATCGGTGTCGACCGGGGTCTCGAGCAGTTCCCGGCAGGCCTGCACGATCAGCAGGAACGGCACGACGGTGCACACCGAGGCGACGGCGACGAGCAGGCTCGCGATCGTCAGCATGCCCGAGACGGGGGCCAGGATCTCCTTGCGTGCCCGCGCTTCCTCTTGTTTACGCGCCTTCGCCGCGGCCTTGGGTGGCCGGTTGCCCGACTCCGCCCCCGGCGGCGGCGCTACCTGCACCGTCATAACGTTCTCGCCCTCTCGACTGTCCACGGCAATGCGCCAAGGGTAGGTTAGCCTAAGTTGAGCGGTTGTGGCTGTGCGGGGAAGGTTGTGTGAACTGCCGGTCAACCCCCTCGGCTATTCGACATTCCGGGCGTAGTTTTCTCCCTACCTCTCAGAGACTTTCAGTGGCGGGAGCACGAAAATGTTTGTCACATCAATAATTTCGACAATCGCGGACTGTCAGGCCGATCCCGGAAAGCTCACGCCCGAACAGGCGCATCGAGCCATGCAGATCCACCTCGAATGCAGCGTCGAGCTGTGCCGGGTGCGCCGCCGCGCGCGCCATACTCTCGTCGAGGCGAAATTGATGGTGCTGGATCAGCGCGCCGGTTGACCCGCCCGAATTCGGGAATTCCTCAGTGGTGTTCACTCCCCTGCCCACCTCGGCCGCCTGGACGCATCGCGAGGCGCGCACCGGCTTCGAAGTGACCTATTTCCGCGACGACGCGCGCGGGGTGATCATCGAAGGGTGCGCGACCGCGGTCGAGGACGGCCACGTCTGGGCCATCGACTACCGGCTCCGGGTCGACGGGAGCTGGCACACGCGCTCGGCGCAGATCACCGCCAGGTATCCCGAGGCCCGGCGCTCGCTGGTGCTGCACTCCGACGGGCTCGGCCGCTGGCAGGTCGACGGCGTGCACGCGCCGCACCTCGACGGATGTCTCGATGTGGACCTGGCGGCATCGGCGTTCACCAACGCGCTACCCGTGCACCGGCTCGGCCTCGCCGTCGGCGACGGCGCGCACGCGCCCGCCGTCTACGTCGCGGCCGAGGACCTGGCGGTCTCGCGACTGTCCCAGCACTACCGCAGGATCGTCGACGGTGCTGGTCAGCGCTACGACTACACCGCCGAAGTGTTCGATTTCCAGGCCGTCCTCGAGTACGACGCGGCCGGTCTGATCGTCGACTATCCGGGGCTGGCGGAACGCGCGGGCTGAGATCCGGCGAGACTGGTGCCATGCGACGCAGGCAGCAGCCGCCGCTGCCCAAGCGGCACGGCCTCGACCCCGCCCGGCTCCGGCTCCCGGAGGACGGGCAGTGGGCGACGGTGCGCGAGCACCTGGTCGAGCGGCTGCCGCGGGTCGACCCGGCGCGGATCGACGAGATGTTGCGGGCCGGCGAGATCGTCGACCTCGACGGGCCGCTCGCCCCGGACGCGCCGTTCGTCCCCGGCGGCGCGGTGTGGTTCCACCGCGATCTGCCGGTGGAGCGGGAGGTGCCGTTCGAGATCGGGATCGTGCACCGCGACGACGACCTCCTGGTGGTCGACAAGCCGCACTTCCTGGCGACCATCCCGCGTGGACAGCACATCCTGCAGACCGCGCTGGTCCGGCTGCGCCGCGAGCTCGACCTGCCCGACCTGATCCCGGCCCACCGGCTGGACCGGGTGACCGCGGGGCTGGTCCTGTTCGTGGTGAACCCGGCCGCGCGCGGCGCGTACCAGACGATGTTCCACCGCCGGACCGTCCGCAAGGAGTACGAGGCCATCGCGCCCTACGATCCGGCGCTCGAGCTGCCGCGGGTGGTGCGCAGCCGGATCGTCAAGGAGAAGCACGTGCTCGCCGCCTACGAGGTGGACGGCGAGCCCAATGCCGAGACCGAGGTGGAACTGGTCGAGCACCGCGACGGACTGGGCCGGTACCGGCTGCGGCCGCACACCGGACGGACCCACCAGCTCCGGCTGCACATGAACAGCCTCGGGGTGCCGATCCTCGGCGACGATTTCTATCCGGTCGTCACCGACAAATCCGTCGACGATTACACCCGCCCGCTGCAGTTGCTCGCCGCCTCGCTGGAATTCACCGATCCGATCAGCAGGCAGCCGCGCCGATTCGAGACGCGGCGCACGCTGCAGGCGTGGACGGATCCGGCAGGCTGGTCGGCCGGCGCACCGCCCCGGTAATCGATTTCACTCCGCCGTTTCCATTTCGTGATATTTCCGTACACTCGGTCGGGTGTCCGTTCCCGTCACCGCGCCCCGACCGAAGCTGCACGCCTATATCGATATCGCCGTGGTCGTCGTCGTGCTGGCCGGGACCAATCTGATCGCGCATTTCACCACCGCGTGGGCCAATATCGTCACCGTGCCGATCGCGGCCTTCGCGCTGCTGGCGCTGATGCGCAAGCGTGGGCTCGGCTGGGCCGAACTCGGCCTGTCGCCCCGGCACTGGCGGCGCGGGACGATCTACGCGCTCGGCGCGGTCGGCATCGTGCTCACCGCCGTCGCGATCGGGGCGCTGCTGCCGGTGACCAGGCCGTTCTTCCTCGCCGACCGGTACGCCACCGTCTCCGGCGCGCTGATCGCGTCGATGATCGTCATCCCGCTGCAGACCGTCATCCCGGAGGAGCTGGCCTTCCGCGGTGTCCTGCACGGGACCCTCGACCGGGTGCTCGGTGTGCGCGGCCTGTTCGCCGCGGGCTCGCTGCTGTTCGGGCTCTGGCACATCGCCTCTTCCCTCGGCCTCACCAGCGGTAACGCCGGACTGTCCGGCATCGTCGGCGGCGGGCCGCTCGGTCAGATCGTCGGCATCGCCCTGGCCGTCGCGGCGACCGCCGCGGCGGGCGTGGTGTTCACCTGGCTGCGCAGGCGCAGCGGCAGCCTGCTCGCGCCGATCGCCCTGCACTGGTCGCTCAACGGCGCCGGCGCGCTCGCCGCGGCCATCGTCTGGCACACCGCGCTGCGCTGAGTCAGCGGCCGTCGGCCAGAGCCGGGTCGGTGGCCCGGACGGCGGCGAAGACACCGGCGCAGACCTCGACGAGGTCGTCCGGATCGGTCGCGCGGCCGTCCATCAGCCAGTCGACCAGCAGGTGATTGACGCCGCCGACCACGGTGACACAGGTCAGGCGGCCCCGTTCGGACAGCGGCTCGGCGCGCGCCGTCGCCCACAGGTCCGCCACCAGTTCGGCGTAGTCGCGCAGGACGCCGTGGCGCCTGGCCTCCATCGCGGCGGAGACGCCGACCACCTCGATCAGCACCACCCTGGCGCGGCGCGGGTCCTCGGTGAGGTAGCCGATGAACGCCGCCAGACCCGCGGCGATCAGGTCGTCCAGATCGCGACCGGTCGCGCGCAGGGCGGTGAGGGTGCGCTCGCGCAGCGCGGCGGTCAGCTCGTCGTAGAGGGCCGACAGACAGTCCTCGCGGTCGCGGAACGACTCGTAGAAATAGCGCTCGGTGAGCCCGGCGATGCCGCACAACTGCTTCACCGATCCGGCCGCGTACCCCTGGGTGCCGAAGAGTTCGAGCGCGGCGGCGAGCAGGGCCGAGCGGCGCTGCTGGACGCGCTCCTCGGTGGTGCGGCCCGAATACCGCCGACCCGCCGGACGATCGGCGGACTCCTCTGTCATCGACGCCTGTCCTTCTGTGCGACTGCGTGGAATACTAGGCGCAAATTTCTGACATGACGACATGTCAGAAGGCGTGTTCCCGCTGGATCGAAAGGCTTCGCCGATGAAACGCACCCATGCCGGGCTGGTCATCGCTGTCACCGGTGGCGCCGCGGGCATCGGCCGCGAGATCGCCGGCCAGTTCGCCGCGGCGGGCGCCCGCGTCTGCGTCGGCGACCTGTCCGGAACGGCGGCGCGCACGACCGCGCGGGAACTGCCAGGGACCGTGCACGGGTGCGAGCTCGATGTCACCGACGAGCGGTCGTTCCACGACTTCCTCGCCACCACCGAGGCCCTGCTCGGGCCGATCGACGTGCTGGTCAACAATGCCGGGGTGATGTGGGTCGGGTCCTTCGACACCGAGCCCGACACCGCCACGGCGCGGATGCTCGCGGTGAACCTGCACGGGGTGATCCGTGGTGTGCGGCTGGCCGCGCCGGCGATGCGCACGCGCGGGCGGGGACACATCGTCACCATCGCCTCGATCGCGGCCAAGGTCTCGCCCGCAGGGGAATCCACCTACGCCGCCACCAAGCACGGCGTCCTCGGCTATCTGACCGGGGTGCGCGAGGAACTGCGCGGCAGCGGCGTCGAGCTCACCGCGATCATGCCGGGCGTCGTCGACACCGAACTCGCCGCCGGAACCGCCACCGGCGCCGCGAAACTCCTCCAGCCCGCCGACGTCGCCCGTGCCGTGCTGAACGTCGTCGAACGCCCGCGCTTCGAGGTCGTGCTGCCCGCGGAGGTCGGTCCACTGCTCCGGCTGGCGGGCCTGCTGCCGCAGCGTGCGCGCGACATCGTGCTGCGCCGCACGGTGCCGAATCAGGTCGCCGCCGTTGGTAGCTCGTCGGCGCGCAAGGACTACGAGCGGCGGATCACCGGACCCGAATCGCGCGAGTAGCCGGACGGATCGTTCGCCCCGTTCAGGCCGTTGCCGCCGGGGTGTCGCCACCCCCTGATCGTTCGTTGTCGTTGACCGGCGACCGGTCGGCGTTTACGCTCTCTGGCAATCACACATATGTTCGATAGTCCATATGTTCGAGTGACCGGAAGGCGCCAGATGTCCGACGAGCGGTCGATCGATGATGCCGTCAGCACGCCGAACACCGAGATCACGGCACTCGCGCAGCAGGTCGCGACCGCGCGCGGCAAGCTCCCCCTCCAGCACGACACCGCCCTCTACGACGCGCTCTCCGACTCCGAGATCCGCGCCGAACGTGAACTCGCCGAATGGATTCGCGCCCAGCGCCGCAAGCAGCGCCGTCGCGCCGTCGCCGACGAACTCGCCGCCGAGAAACGGGACCGGCGCACCGGGGCGCTCATCCGCCGCACCGACGAGGCCGACGCGCGCTGGCATCGCAAGGCACTGGCCGCCCGCCGCCGGGTCTCCAGCGCCGATGCCCGGCTCGCGCAGCTCTACCGCCGCGCGGAGTGGTCGTCGCGGGCGCTGATCGGCGTCGTCGTGCTCGGCATGGTGTGGGCCGGGGTCAACGTGCAGCACAACCTCGTCCCCAGCGGGGACATGAGCGATCCGCTGTACTGGCTCAGTTTCGGGATCGAGGCGATGATCTCGATCCCGATCATCACCATCATGGTCGCCGCCACCACCGCCGCCCGCTGGGGCCGCGAACTCGAACGCGGCAAGGTCCTGGTCTTCGAACTCGCCCTCCTCGGCACCACCGTCGCCCTCAACGCGGGCCCCCACCTGGCCGCCGGAGCCTGGGGCCGCGCGGCCGAATACTCGATCGCCCCGGTCATGGTCGGCGTCGTTATCTGGTTGCACGCCTGGGTTTCCGCACGCTACGCCCTGCTCATCGAGAGTGCGTCGGTGGAATTGCCCGGGGAGGTCGGCACGAGTTTCGCGCCGTCGGAACGGGTGTCGGAGGTTCGCGCCGTGCGGGAAACGGGTTCTGTTCTCGACCAGGCGCTTTCGGCGGTTACCGCACCGTCGTCCGACCGGAGTTACGCGCCGACCGCGCAGGCGGCCGCCGAGCCCGCCCAGGCCGACACCGCGGTCCCGGATAGCGCTGCGGACCAGTCACCAACCGATCCGGCGGACGTCGCGACCGGCTCCGCGCCTGATGTCATCGGCGGAGCCGCGCCGATCATGGCCGACACCACCAGCGCGCGTCAGGCAGTCAGCGCCGCAGCCGGTATCACCTCCCACACGGACGGCACCGGTCCTGACCATGCCGTCACGACCAACGCGAGCGGCGTCGCCACGTCGGCGACATCCGGGTCTACCGACGCCGTCGTCCCGTCCGACACAAGCGGCGTCGCAGCGTCGGCGGCATCCGGATCCACCGACGCCGTCGATATTTCCACCGCGAGCCGCAGCGCCGCGGCGGACGACATGGCGACCCCGGCCGATGTTGACGGCGTCGCCTCCGGGTCCGAGGTGCTCGGTACGGACTCGACGAGTGCCAGTCCGCGCACCGGCGCAGTCGCCGATTCCTCGTTCGACGGTGCGGCTCGGGCGGTCGCCGAAGCCGATCTGGACTCCGTTGCCGCGGAGGATGTTTCGGAGCGTCCGGCGTCGGCCGATCAGCCTGCCGGAGAAGTCGTGGCACCCGCGCGGATCGAGCGCAAGCTCCCGGCCGGGCGTCATCCGTCGGTCGACAAGGCGACCGCGCCGGGCACGCTCGAGCTGATCCACAAGGCGGCGGTCGATCACCGGCGCACCGCCGACTACGCCCGCACGAGCGGCGCCACCCCCACCGTGCGGCGAATACCGGCCACCGCCGCCGCCCAGGCCACAGCGGGCGCGGCCACCGGTACCGACCCGGTTCCCGAGGCGACGGCGCACGCCGGCTCCGTCGCCCGTGACCGCAACGGCGATACCGCGGCACCCGAGCCGGTGCACATCGATCCACAGCCGACGGCTGACGAGCCCGAACAGCTCACCCTCACGACCGAATTGGACGCCGTCCCGACTCGCACGGAGCCCGCGCCCGACCGGCAACTCGTGACGCCCGTGCCGAAGAAGCCGGCGACCGAGGTCGCGGCGGCCGACGCCAAGGACCTCCCGCGCGACGACGACGCGGCGGCACCCACCGAACCGCGCCTCGACAGCGACGACCTCACCCCCGACTACGACTTCGACGACGACAACGAAGTCCGCGCCCTGGCCCGCCAGATCGCCCACCGCAGCCCCCTGCGCCTGACCCTCGACCAGATCGAGGAAATCCTCGAACTCACCGACCAGTCCTGGTCGGCCCGCAGCATCGGCGCCGAGGTGGGCGTCTCCGGCACCACCGTCACCAACATCGTCGAATTCGCCCGAAAGATCCGCCAGCCCTACGCCTTCACCGGCTGACCCCGACCGCAGCCGCTGTTTGCGATGTTCTGCCCCGGGTAGGCCCGGGATGAGAACCGCAATCGAGGAAAGGGGTTCCCGTGAGCACACTGGCCGCAACCGTGGATGTCGAGGTCCCGGTCCGCACCGCCTACAACCAGTGGACCCAGTTCGAGTCCTTCCCACAGTTCATGGAGGGCGTGGAGACGGTCCAGCAGCTCGACGACCTGCACACGCACTGGCGTATTCATGTCGGCCCGTCGACCAGGGAGTTCGACGCCACGATCACCGAGCAGCACCCGGACGAGCGGGTCGCGTGGCGGTCCGACAGCGGACCCGATCACGCCGGTGTGATCACCTTCCATCGCCTGGACGACACCCACACCCGGGTCACCGCCCAGATGGACATCGACCCGGAGGGCTTCGTCGAGAACGCCGCCGACAAACTCGGTGTTCTCCAGCACCGGGTGAACGGCGACCTGCGACGGTTCAAGGAGTTCATCGAAGCGCACGGCCACGAGACCGGCGCCTGGCGCGGCGACGTCCCGCGCCCCGATGCCCGCTGACCGAGCCGGATTCCGAACCGGAACAACGACGAAGGCCCGCTTCCCTCGGGGAAACGGGCCTTCGTGCGTACGATCTCGATGGATCGAGGAGGGACCTTACTTGGCCTTCTCCAGGACCTCGACCAGACGCCAGCGCTTGGTGGCCGACAGCGGACGGGTCTCCATCAGCTGAACGCGGTCGCCGACGCCGGCGATCTCGTTCTCGTCATGCGCCTTCACCTTGGAGGTGGTGCGAATGATCTTGCCGTAGAGCTTGTGCCGGTGACGGTCTTCCAGCTCGACGACGATCGTCTTGTTCATCTTGTCCGAGACGACGTAGCCGCTGCGTACCTTGCGGCTGTTGCGCTCTTCCTTGTTCTCGCTCATGCCGCGTCTCCCTTGCCAGCGGGTGCCGTGGCCAGGCCGAGCTCGCGCTCACGCATGACCGTGTAGATGCGCGCGATCTCGTGGCGGACGACGCGCAGACGACGGTTGTTGTCGAGCTGACCCGTCGCCATCTGGAAGCGCAGGTTGAAAAGCTCTTCCTTGCTCTCGCGCAGTTTGGCCACGAGCTCTTCTTCGTTGAGCTCGCGGAGCTCTGCGGCCGGTGTTCCGGTAGCCATCAGAACTGCTCCTCCCTGGTCACGATCCTGCACTTCATCGGGAGCTTGTGCATCGCGCGGCGCAGGGCCTCGCGAGCGATCTCCTCATTCGGGTAAGACATCTCGAACATGACCCGACCGGGCTTCACGTTCGCGACCCACCACTCCGGCGAACCCTTACCGGAACCCATGCGGGTCTCGGCAGGCTTCTTGGTGAGCGGGCGGTCGGGGTAGATGTTGATCCAGATCTTGCCGCCACGCTTGATGTGGCGGGTCATCGCGATACGCGCCGACTCGATCTGACGGTTGGTGACGTAGGCGGGCTCGAGAGCCTGGATGCCGTACTCACCGAACGCCACCGCGGTGCCGCCCTTGGACATGCCGGAGCGGGACGGGTGGTGCTGCTTGCGGTGCTTGACGCGACGGGGCATCAGCATGCGTCAGCCCTCCTGGTTCTCTGCCGGTGCGTCCGCCACAGCGGTGGCGGCGCGACCGACCTCGGTCGAGGTCGCGGTGGTGCCGGCGGAACCGGAACGACGCGGGCGGCTCGGACGCTCGCGACGCGGGCGCTCCGGAGCAGCGGCGGCGGCGGTCAGCTCACGACGACCACCGACGATGTCACCCTTGTAGATCCAGACCTTCACGCCGATGCGACCGAAGGTGGTCTTGGCCTCGTAGAGGCCGTAGTCGATGTCCGCGCGCAGCGTGTGCAGCGGGACGCGACCCTCGCGGTAGAACTCCGAGCGCGACATTTCGGCGCCACCGAGGCGGCCCGAGCACTGCACACGGATGCCCTTGACGTTCGGCGAGCGCATGGCCGACTGGATGGCCTTACGCATCGCGCGACGGAACGCCACACGGTTGCTGAGCTGCTCGGCGACACCCTGAGCGACCAGCTGCGCATCCGACTCGGGGTTCTTGACCTCGAGGATGTTCAGCTGGACCTGCTTCTTGGTGAGCTTCTCCAGCTCGGCGCGGATGCGGTCGGCCTCCGCGCCACGGCGACCGATCACGATGCCGGGACGCGCGGTGTGGATGTCCACACGCACGCGGTCACGGGTGCGCTCGATCTCGACCTTCGAGATGCCTGCCCGCTCCATGCCGGTGGCGAGGAGCTTGCGGATCTGAACGTCTTCCTTCACGTATTCCGCGTACTGCTTGTCCGCGTACCAACGCGACTTCCAGTCGGTGGTGATACCGAGGCGGAAGCCATGGGGGTTGATTTTCTGTCCCATTTACTTTGCCCCTCCCTTCCGGCGGCTACGAGTGGCAGCGCCGGCAGTGGGCACGCTCTCGACCTCGATGGTGATGTGGCTGGTGCGCTTGCGGATCCGGAACGCGCGGCCCTGGGCCCGCGGCTGGAAACGCTTCATGGTGGCACCCTCGTCGACGAACGCGGTCGAGATGACCAGGGTGGCCGGGTTCAGGCCGAGGTTGTTCTCGGCGTTCGCCGCGGCGCTGGCCACGACCTTGGCGACCGGCTCGCTCGCGGCCTGCGGCGCGAACTTCAGGATCGCCAGGGCGTCCTCGACGCGCTTGCCGCGGACCAGGTCCACGACGCGACGCGCCTTCATCGGGGTGACCCGCACGTGCTTAGCGGTAGCGCGGGCAGTCGGGTTCTGAACCGTTTCGGTGTTGGTTTCAGTCATCGCCGCTTGCTCTTCCGGTCGTCCTTGACGTGGCTCTTGAACGTCCTGGTCGGCGCGAACTCACCGAGCTTGTGGCCGACCATGTTGTCCGACACGAACACCGGGACATGCTTGCGACCGTCGTGGACGGCGAAAGTGTGGCCGATGAAATCGGGGATGATGGTCGAGCGACGCGACCAGGTCTTGATGACCTGCTTCGTGCCCTTCTCGTTCTGCACGTCCACCTTCGCGAGGAGGTGGTCGTCGACGAACGGGCCCTTCTTGAGGCTGCGTGGCATTTCTTACCTCCTCCTTAGCGCTTCTTGCCGGTCTTGCGGCGGCGGACGATGAGCTTGTCGCTCGGGCGGTTGGGCTTGCGGGTGCGGCCCTCAGGCTGACCCCACGGGGAGACCGGGTGGCGACCACCGGAGGTCTTACCCTCACCACCACCGTGCGGGTGGTCGACCGGGTTCATGACGACACCACGGACGGTGGGACGGCGGCCCTTCCAGCGCATACGGCCGGCCTTGCCCCAGTTGATGTTCGACTGCTCGGCGTTGCCGACCTCGCCGACGGTGGCGCGGCAGCGCACGTCGACACGGCGGATTTCACCGGAGGGCATACGCAGGGTCGCGTACGGCCCTTCCTTGCCCAGCAGCTGGATGCTCATGCCCGCGGCACGGGCCATCTTGGCGCCGCCACCCGGACGCAGCTCCACGTTGTGGATCGTGGTACCGGTCGGGATGTTGCGCAGCGGCAGGTTGTTGCCCGGCTTGATGTCGGCCGTGGGGCCGGACTCGATCGGGCTACCCTGCTGGATGCCCTTCGGCGCGATGATGTAGCGCTTCTCGCCGTCGGCGTAGTGCAGCAGTGCGATGTTGGCGGTGCGGTTCGGGTCGTACTCGATGTGCGCGACCTTGGCCGGGATGCCGTCCTTGTCCAGGCGACGGAAGTCGATCAGACGGTAGGCACGCTTGTGACCGCCACCGCGGTGACGCGTGGTGATGCGACCGTGCGCGTTACGACCACCGGACTTGGTGAGCGGGCGCAGCAGCGACTTCTCCGGCGTCGACCGGGTGATCTCGGCGAAGTCCGAGACGCTGGAGCCACGACGGCCCGGCGTTGTCGGCTTGTACTTACGGATTGCCATGAGTTCTTCTCTACTTTCTGGATGACCAGCCGCTTACGCGACCGGGCCTCCGAAGATCTCGATGGGCTTGCTGTCGGCCGAGATGGTCACGAGCGCGCGCTTGGTGTCCTTGCGCTTGCCGTAACCGAAGCGGGTCCGCTTGCGCTTGCCCTGACGGTTGGCGGTGTTGACGCTGGTGACCTTGACGCCGAAGACCTTCTCGACGGCGATCTTGATCTGCGTCTTGTTCGAATCCGGGTGCACCAGGAAGGTGTAGGTGCCTTCCTCGATCAGTCCGTAGGACTTCTCCGAGATGACCGGTGCGAGCAGGATGTCGCGGGGGTCGGCGATGGTGCTCACTTGCTCTCCTCCTGGGCCGCCTCGGCGGGACCGTGAACGAAGGCGTTCAGGGCCTCGACGCTGAACACCACGTCGTCGCTGTTGAGCACGTCGTAGGTGTTGAGCTGATCCGGGGCGATCGGCAGCACGTTCTGCAGGTTCGCCACGCTCTTCCACGCGGCGACGTCCTCGCGACCGACGACGACCAGGAACTTCTTGCGGTCCGACAGCTCGGACAGGAAGCTCTGGGCCGACTTGGTCGACGGGGTCTGACCCGCGACCAGCTCGGAGATCACGTGGATGCGCTCGTTGCGGGCCCGGTCGGACAGGGCGCCACGCAGGGCGGCGGCCTTCATCTTCTTGGGGGTCCGCTGGCTGTAGTCACGCGGCTGCGGGCCGTGGACGGTGCCACCGCCGGCGAACTGCGGCGCACGGGTCGAACCCTGGCGGGCGCGGCCGGTGCCCTTCTGGCGGTACGGCTTCTTGCCACCACCGGAGACCTGACCACGAGTCTTCGTGGCGTGGGTGCCCTGGCGAGCGGCGGCCAGCTGCGCGATGACGACCTGGTGCATCAGCGCGACGTTGGCGGTCACGTCGAAGATCTCCGCGGGGAGTTCGACGGTGCCTTCGGTCTTGCCGCCTGCGGCCTTCACGGTCAGCGTCAGGTTGGCCTTCTTGTCGAGGCTGGTCATGCGTGCGCACCACCCTTCACGGCGCTCTTGACGATCACGACGTTGCCCTTGCGGCCCGGGATGGCACCCTTGACCAGGAGCAGGCCGTTCTCGGCGTCGACCTTGTGAACCGAGAGGTTCTGCGTGGTGACGCGTTCCTTACCCATACGACCCGACATGCGCATGCCCTTGAACACGCGGCCGGGGGTGGCGCAGCCACCGATGGAGCCGGGGCGACGGTGCACAGCCTGCGCACCGTGCGAGGCGCCCTGACCGGCGAAGCCGTGACGCTTCATGGTGCCGGCGAAGCCCTTGCCCTTGCTGATGCCGGTCACGTCGACGTAGGTGCCCTCTTCGAACACGTCGGCGGAGAGCTCCTGGCCGACCTCGAAGGTGGAGGCGTCGGCGACGCGGATCTCGGTGACGTGGCGGCGCGGGGTGACACCGGCCTTGGCGAACTGGCCGGCGTCCGGCTTGTTCACCTTGCGCGGGTCGATGGCGCCGAAAGCGATCTGGACGGCCGAGTAGCCGTCGCGCTCCACGGTGCGGATCTGGGTGACCACGTTCGGGCCCGCCTTGATGACGGTGACCGGGACGACGCGGTTCTTCTCGTCGAAGACCTGGGTCATGCCGAGCTTGGTGCCCAGGATGCCGGCTGCGGGCCGGTTCTTGTTGTCAGTCATATCTCGAGTCCCCGTCACTGAATGTTGACGTCGACGCTGGCCGGCAGGTCGATGCGCATGAGCGCGTCGACCGTCTTCGGCGTCGGGTCGAGGATGTCGATGAGGCGCTTGTGCGTACGCATCTCGAAGTGTTCGCGCGAGTCCTTGTACTTGTGCGGCGAACGGATGACGCAGTACACGTTCTTCTCGGTGGGCAACGGCACAGGCCCGACCACACGGGCGCCAGTGCGGGTCACCGTCTCCACGATCTTGCGCGCAGACGCGTCGATCGCCTCGTGGTCATAGGCCTTGAGCCTGATGCGGATCTTTTGTCCCGCCACGCTAAGTGTCCTTTTCTCCGCTTTCCTTCGTGGTCACAGGAGCTGGCTCCTGCACCACCCTCATTTGCACAGCCCGAACACACGAAGATCTCAGTCTGGAGACCGCGACCGGGCACCGCCCGATCCTCGCCGCTGTTCATCTGTCATGGTTCTCCGGTCCACGCGGTCGGGCGTGTCGCCTTTTCGCTCATTCCTCAGCCCCGGTCAGTTGCTCACCTTGGCCTGGAACGGTGGTTCCGGACGTATCCACCCCGGCGAACCAGGGGGATACAAACTACTGCTCGCCTCAAGCGACCCGCCTCCTCCGAGGAGAAGACATGATCCTGTGAAAGGCAACCCGAACAGTATGCACCATGCCGTCGGCGGTCTTCAAATCGGGGGTCATGAGGTATCGATCACGCCTCGAAGGGCCTTCTACCTGGACCGCACCGCCGATCGAGCTGTGCCGACCAATGGTAGCTGGCGCGCCCCCACCTCCCCGCCGGGGCGGGTTCCCCGCTACCTTACTTTTGAGTAAGATACGGGAATGGCACAGGAAACCGCGACGTACCGCGGCTGGAAGAAACTCCCCGACAACCGCATCGGGCACGCGCTGTTCTCACTGGGCATGGTCGCCCGGGTCCCCTACTTCGGCACGGTGCTGCCGCAGGTGGTCCGGCTAGAGCCGGGAATCTGCGAGGTGACCTCGCCCAAGTGGTTCGGTATCCACAACCATCTGGGCACCTTCCACGCGATCGCGGCCTGCAACCTCGCCGAGGTGGCGATGGGCATGCTCAGCGAGGCCACGGTGCCGACCACGCATCGCTGGATCCCCAAGGCGATGAACGTGCAGTACCTGGCCAAGGCCGAGACCGGGCTGCGGGCAGTGGCGAAGCTGGCCGAGGTCCCGGATTTCGCGGCGATCACCGAGGGCACCGAGCTGACCGTGCCCGTCTCCATCTATGACAAGGACGGTGTCGAGGTGGTGCACGCCGACATCACCACCTGGGTCACGCCGCGCTGACTCCCGGACATCGGCCCCGAAAGGCCTCGGATCGGTACCGTTGGGCCGAGACGACAACAGACGGGGAGTTCGATGTTGGAAGTCGCGCAACTGGTTCGGCGCTTCGGCACCGACGTGGCGGTCGACCACGTCTCCTTCACGGTGGAACCCGGTGCGCTGACCGGGTTCGTCGGCGGTAACGGGGCAGGCAAGACCACCACCATGCGGATGATCATGGGGGTGCTGGCCGTGCACGGCGGCGAGGTGCGGTGGGCGGGGCGCCCGGTGACCGCCGCCGATCGCCGGGCCTTCGGCTACATGCCGGAGGAACGCGGGCTCTATCCCAAACAGCCGGTCGTCGACCAGCTCGTCTACCTGGCGCGGCTGCGTGGCGTGAGTGCCGCGGCCGCGAAGGCGCGGGCCGTGGAACTGCTGGAACGGTTCGGGCTCGGGGACCGGAGTAGGGACAAGCTCGAATCGCTGTCGCTGGGCAATCAGCAGCGCGTGCAGATCGCGGCGGCGGTGATCGCGCGGCCGACGGCCCTGATCCTGGACGAGCCCTTCTCCGGGCTCGATCCCGTCGCGGTCGACTCCATGGCCGAGCTGCTGCGCGAGTACGCCGACCAGGGGGTGCCGGTGCTGTTCTCCTCGCATCAGCTCGATCTGGTGGAGCGGCTGTGCGATCAGCTGGTGATCCTCGCGGGCGGCCGGGTGGTCGGGCAGGGATCGGTGGAGTCGCTGCGCGCGGGCAGCGCGGCGCGGTACCGGCTGGTCGTCGACAGTGATCCGGGATGGCTGCGCGAGTTCGCCGGGGTGCGGGTGGTCGAAACGAACGGGTCGGCGGCGGTGCTCGAATTGACCGGCGCGAGTACTGATTCGGTACTCACCGCAGCGCTCGCGCGCGGGTCGGTGCGGGAGTTCGCCGAGCTGCGGCCGACGGTGGCGGAGATCTACCGGGAGGTGACGGCATGAGCACGGCGCGCGGGGTGTGGCGGATCGTCGCCGCCAGGGAGATCGTGGTGAAGCTGCGCGATCGCAACTTCGTCATCTCGACGGTGGTGACCATCGTGGCCATCGTCGCGTCGCTGGCCATCAGTGGATTCCTGAGCAGCAGGCCGGACAGGATCACGGTGGCGGTCACCGGGCCGGACTCCTCGGTGGTGGTGGAGACCGCCGACGATCTGGCGGCCGCGGCCGATACCGATGTCACCTTCACCACCCGACCGGTCGCCGATCCGGCCGCCGTCGAGCAGGCGGTGCGAGACGAGCAGGCCGATGTCGGCCTGGTACCGGCCGAATCCGGCTGGCGGCTGATCGGCAAGACCGCCGAGGACGACAACGCCACCACCTACATCACCGCCGCCGCGACCCAGCTCGCGTTGGCGCGCAATGCCGAGGCGGCGGGTGTCTCGCTGGCCGAACTCGGGCGTGGCGCCGGGGTGACCTACGACCTGTTGGAGAAGGGCGCCGTCGATCCCGGCCTGGCCAGGATCGTGGCGTTCGTGTTCGCCTTCCTCTTCTATCTGTCCTCGGTGCTGTTCGGCATGTCGATCGCGCAGAGCGTGGTGGAGGAGAAGCAGAACCGGATCGTCGAGATTCTGGCCAGCGCGATGCCGTTGCGGCAGTTGCTGATCGGCAAGGTCGCAGGCAACGCGGTGCTGGCGTTCATCCAGCTCAGCCTGTTCGTCGGTGCCGGGCTGATCGGGCTCGCGGCGATCGGGCAGAGTGATCAGCTGGACCGGATCGCCGGTGCGGCGGGCTGGTTCATCGTGTTCTTCCTCGTCGGTTTCCTCGCACTGGCCAGCCTGTGGGCGGTCGCCGGCTCGCTGGCCACCCGCAGCGAGGACCTGCAGTCCACGGCCACTCCCCTGTCGATGCTGATCATGATCGTGCTGTTCGCGGGCATCTTCCTCACCGGCACCGCGCGGGTGGTGGCGTCGTATGTGCCGATCATGTCGATCGTCGCCATGCCAGGGCGCCTGGCCGAGGGCACCGCCGCCTGGTGGGAGCCGGTCGTTTCGCTGGTCGTGATGGCGGTGGCCGCCTACGGCATCGTCGTGGTGGCCGAGAAGATCTACCGCCGCTCGCTGATGCAGACCCAGGGTCGGTTGACGATGCGCCAGGCGCTCGCGCTGGAGGACTGACCGCGCCGCGGGACGATCGAACCCGCGACCTCGCTCGGATGGCGCGGACGACATCACGGTCGGCGATGGTTGCGCACCCGTGCGGGCACGGGCTTGAATGCGGACGTGAGTGTGCGGGAATTCGATGTGTGCGTGGTCGGGCTCGGTCCCACGGGGCGGGCGCTGGCGCATCGCGCCGCCGGAGCGGGGTTGCGGGTGGCCGCGGTGGACCCGCGACCGGACCGGCTGTTCCCGCCGACGTTCTCCTGCTGGGTGGACGAACTGCCCGGCTGGCTGCCCGACAGCGCCATCGCCCAGCGGATCGCCGCGCCGACGGTCTGGACCAAGACCGAGCATCGGATCGAACGGCCGTACTGCGTGCTGTCGAAGGCGGGCCTGCACGCCGCGCTCGCCCTCGACGACGCGACGGTGTTCGCCGAGCGGGCGACCAGGGTCGACCAGCACCAGGTCGAGCTGGCGGGCGGCACGCTGATCTCGGCGCACACGGTGTTCGACACTCGCGGCCTGCCGACCCTCGGCAAGCGCAGGGCCGCCTCCGCGCACGGCATCTTCGTCGACGCGGCGACCGCGGCGCCGATGGTGGCCGACGGCGAAGGGCTGCTGCTGGACTGGCGGCCGGAGAACGGCGCGGGCCCCGACGAGCCGCCGTCGTTCCTGTACGCGGTGCCGCTCGGCGACGGCACGGTGATCTTCGAGGAGACCAGCCTCGGCCTGCGCGGCGGCATGCCCCAGCACGAGCTGCGCAAGCGGACGCTGAGCAGGCTGGCCGCGCACGGCATCCGCCTCACCGGCGACGAGCCGCACGAGGCCGCGCACTACCCCCTCGACCAGCCGCCGCCGAAGAAGGGCACCGCCGTCGCCGTGCCGTTCGGATCGCGCGGCGGAATGATGCACCCGTGCACCGGCTACTCGGTGGCCGACTCGCTCGCACTGGTCGACACCGCCGTCGCCGCTGTTCAGCAGGGTCGTGATCCGATCGAGGCGCTGTGGCCGTGGCGGGCGCGCGCGGTGTACTGGATGCGGATGCGCGGGCTGTGGGGACTCGGCAGGCTCACCACCGATCAGTCGATCGCCATGTTCGAGGCGTTCTTCACCGAATCCGCGCGCGGGCAGCGGGCGCTGCTCTCCGCCCACGACGACTACACCGCCCTCGGCGCGGTCCTGTTCAACACCGTCGCCCACACCTGGCCGTTCCGCTGGCGCTACGACCTCGTCGGCTGGACCAACCGGAACCGCTGGGTCGACTACCCGTTCGCGCCCGCCGAGGCGCCGACCCACTGAAACGGCGATCGCCCCGCAGTCACACGGACTCCGGGGCGATGCGCTCGTGCGATCAGGCGGTCTGCGCGGCGCGCTTGTAGCCGACGATCGCCGGGTAGGCGAACACCGCGACCATGCCGACCGTCCAGGCCACTGTCTTCAGCAGCGGCTCGGCCACCGGCCCCCCATACGACAGGCCGATCATCGCGTTGATCGCGCAGCTCATCGGCTGGTTCTCCACGATGGTCTGCAACCAGGTCGGGTACGCGACGATCGGGACGAAGCCGGTGTTGAAGAACATCAGCAGCGTGTTGACGATGCCGATCAGGCTGATCAGCATCACGCCCTCGGTGATGGTGGCCAGCGCGGTCACCATCACCGCGAAGCCGAGGCCGAACAGCACCGGCACGCAGATCAGCGCGATGTTGGTGAGCGGATCCTCCATGAACAGGAAGCCCAGCGGCACCGCGACGAGCAGCACGATCACGGTGGTGATCAGGATGCGCACCGCCTCGGCCAGCAACCGGCCGGTCAACAGCGAGGCCTTGTTCAGCGGCATGGTGTAGAACCGGCTGAGCAGCCCCGCCGCCTTCTCCCGTTTGAAGCCGAGCGCGCTGACCACCGCGCCGGTCATGGCCGCCACCAGGGTGAGCAGCGCGGCCTGGCCGTAGATCGCGGGCATGCCGCCGTAGGCGGTGATGTAGTCGCCGAGCACGATGCGGAACATCAGCAGCGTCACCGCCGGGTAGACGATGGTCTGGATCGTCGTCGCCGGATCGCGCAGCCACACCATCAGCAGGCGCTTGCACTGCAGGAGGCTGTGGGTCACCCACAGCGACACCGAGCCTTCCGGCTTGGCGTGCACCACCGGCAGCAGCGCCGCGGTCTCGTCGGCGGGCAGCGAGTGCCGCTCGGGGGTCGTCGTCGTCATGATCGCCTCACACTCGCCCACACAGCCAGTGGGAGGAAGAAGATGGCCAGGCCGCCGAGCCACGCCAGTGAGACCCACGTCCCCGCCCAGGTCAGCTGGCCCGCGGCCATGTCGCTGAGCGTCTGGGCGGCCTGGGAGATCGGCTGATTGCGGGCGAAGCCGCGCGCCCAGCTCGGGAAGGCCTGCTCGGGCACGAACCCGGTGGACAGCATTCCGAAGATCAGGATCGGCAGGGTGAGCGCCTGGCTGAGCGATTCGGGATTCTTGGTGAGGCTGCCGAGCGCGTCGGCGCCGAGCGTCAGCACCAGGCCGACGGCCAGCGCGAAACCGCAGAACGCCAGCGCCTGCAGCCAGCCGCCGGTGAACCGGAACCCGATCAGGTAGCCGTAGCCGATGGTGGCGGCCAGTGAGATCACCGAGCGCACCAGGCCGGCGCTGATCCGTGAGACCAGCGGCACCAGCGAGCCGATCGGCATGGTCTGCAACCGCGAACTCAGGCCGGTGAGCGCCTCGAACGCGGCCAGCTGCGCGTTCGACATCATGGTCATCGCCATGGTCTGGAGCACGATGATCGGCATGACGTACTGCGCGTAGTCGATGCCCTGGACCTTCATCACGTACCGCAGCGGCAGGTAGAAGGCCACGGTGATCACCAGCGGGAACAGCACGGCGACGATCAGCTCGCCCTTGGTGACCATGGTCCACACGACACGGCCGGTCAGCGCGCGCCACTGCGCGAAGCTGCTCGGACGCGCCGCGGGTAGGTCGTCGAACAGGGTCGTTTCCGCGACCGTCGGAGCGCTCACTAGTGGCCGCCCGAATGTCCGGTGATCGACAGGAACACGTCGTCGAGCGAGGGCCTGCGCAGCGCGATGTCGGCCAGCTCGATGCCGGCGCTGTCGAGCCTGCGCAGCGCCTCGGCGAGGGTCGCGGCGCCGTCGGGCGCGGGCACGGAGAGCTTGTCGGCGCCGGCGATCTCGGCCGCGACGGCGGCGGGCACCAGGTCGCCGAGCGCCTCGACGGTCGCGGCGAGGCGGCTCGGGTCGAGCGGGACGATCTCGCAGAAGCTGCCGCCGGTCTTGGCCTTGAGCTGGTCGGCGGTGCCCTCGGCGATGACGGTGCCCTTGTCGATGACGATGATGTTGTCGCTGAGCACGTCGGCCTCTTCGAGGTACTGCGTGGTGAGCAGCACCGTGATGCCCTGGTTCTTGAGCGCGGTGACCAGGTCCCACACGCCCTGGCGGCTGCGCGGGTCGAGGCCGGTGGTCGGCTCGTCGAGGAACACGACCTCGGGCCGCACGACCAGCCCGCAGGCGATGTCGACGCGGCGGCGCATGCCACCCGAGTAGTTGCGCACGGCCCGCTTACCGGCACTGACCAGGTCGAACTCCTCGAGCAGCACTTCCGCGCGCTTGCGGGCGGCCGACTTCGACAGGCCCATCAACCGCCCGAACAGCTCGAGGTTCTCGCGGCCGGTCAGGTTCTCGTCGAGGGCGGCGTACTGGCCGGTCATCATGATCGCGCGGCGCACGCCCGCGGGGTCGGTGCGCACATCGTGGCCCGCGACGACTGCCGTGCCGGAATCGGGGCGAAGCAGCGTCGACAGGATTTTGACCGTGGTGGTCTTGCCCGCGCCGTTGGGCCCGAGGATGCCGAGCACGCTGGCCTTCTCGGCACGGAAACTGATGCCTTGCAACGCGTGCACGTCGCCGAAGGACTTGCGCACATCGGACACCAGCACCGCGGGCTCATCGCCACGCGACGCGACGCCCCCTGCGGGCGAATCCACTGAGATCGAACTCGGCATCAACTCTCCACCATCACGGAAATTAGCTTGTCGGTAAGTGATCTGTACCGTTCGGCGCGATGTTACCGGTCCGGCCGTTCACCCGGCCGTTGTCGTGTGCTCTTGGTCACGAGGGCAGCACTAGGGCAGTGCATCGACCTTGTCGGCTCGCCCCGACGCCCATACGCTGGCCGACGGGGAAACACTCGTCTCACCTGCCCGTGCCCGGGCGCGTTCGATCTCCTGTGAGAGGTGACGATGACAGAGGCCACCGCCGCGCCGACGGGACGGTCCGACGTGCTGACGTCGTTCGACCCGCGCACCGGCGAACAGCTCGCGCAGTATTCCGTCGACGGTCCCGCCGAGGTGACCCGTGCGGTGCGTACGGCGCGCGCGACCCAGAACTGGTGGGGCGAACTGAGTTTCGCCGAACGTCGCCGCCTGCTGCTGGCCTGGCGGGCCCAGATCGCCAGGAACTCGGGCGAATTGGTGGAGCTGCTGCGCGCCGAGACCGGCAAGCCGGAGGCCGACGCGACGCTCGAGGTGATGCTCGCGGTCGAGAATCTGGACTGGGCCGCCCGCAACGCCGCACGCGCGCTGGGCCGGAAACGCTTGGCGACCGGGTGGTTCACCCGCAACCAGCATGCCTCGGTCGGCTATCTACCCCTCGGCGTGGTCGGCGTGCTCGGCGCGTGGAACAACCCGGTCTTCACGCCGATGGGCTCGATCGCCTACGCGATGGCGGCGGGCAACGCCGTGGTGTTCCACCCGCACGAGATCACCACCGGTGTCGGGGTGTGGCTGGCGCGCAGCTGGGCCGCCGTCGTCCCCGATCAGCCGGTATTGCAGGCCGTCACCGGCGACACGCGCACGGCGACCGCGCTGTGCAAGGCCAAGGTCGACAAGATCGCCTACGCGGGGCCGGAGCCGGGCGGGCGCGAGGTGATCGCGCTGTGCGCGCAGACGCTCACGCCGGTCGTGGTGGAGCACAGCGGCAAAGGCAGCATGATCGTGCACGTCGACGCCGACCTCGACGCCGCCGCCGAGGCCGCCGTGTTCGGGGCGATGGCCAACTCGGGCCAGAACTCCTCGGGCATCCAGCGCTGTTATGTCGCCGACTCGGTGTTCGACGACTTCCTGGCCAGGGCGGCCGACCGGGCCGCGAAGCTGCGGCCGGGCGCCGACAATCGCGCTTCCTACGGCCCGATGATCAACGCCGCCCAGATCGACGTGGTGCGCAAGCAGGTCCGCGACGCGATCGCGCGCGGCGGCCACGCGGTCCTCGGCGGGCTCGACTCGTTCCGCGATCCGTATGTGGAGCCGATCGTGCTGGCCGAGGTGCCGGAGGAGAGCATCGCCATCACTGGCGAGGGCATCGGTCCGGTGCTGGTGGTGAACCGGGTGGCCGATCTCGGTGACGCGGTGGCCCGGGTGAACGCCGCAGGCAACGGCATCGCGGTCACCCTGTTCACCCGCGACATCCCCAGCGCGGAATTCATCGCCGAGCAGCTCAGTGTGGGTGTGGTGACGGTGAATTCGTCGACCGCGTTCACCGGGATTCCGGCCCTGCCGTTCGGCGGGGTGGGCGAGTACGGCCAGGGGCACAGCCACGGCGAGCAGGGGTTGCACGAGTTCAGCCGCACGATGTCGATCGCGCGCAGGCGGTACCGGGCGCCGGTGCTCCTGTCCACGTTCGATCGCCACCCCCGGTATCTGCGCACGACCAAGGTCCTGTTCCGGCTCCGGCACGGGCGCTGACCGCGCGCCTCAGTCCGGCTTCGGTGCGTCGCCGAGCAGCACGGCGCCGGTGAGCGCCGCGAGGCGGGCGAGCTGTTCGGGGCGGGAGTCGAAGCGCAGCAGACGGCCGACATCGATGATCTGGCCGATGGCGGCGTGCACCCGGAAGCGGGCCTCGATGGGGTCGTCGTCGAGCAGGTTGGCCCATTCGAGGATGTTCTGGCGCTGGAGGGCGCGCAGCCGGTGCTGCTCGGCCTGCGGCAGGTTGCTGAACTCCGCGTAGTAGACCGGCATGATCTCGGGCGTCGAGAAGGTGAGTCTGGCGTAGCGGTCGGCGATGCGGCGCGCGGCGTCGGCGCGGTTCTCGGATTCGGCCAGCGCCTCGCCGATCGCGACGGCCATCCGGTCGCCGGTGCGGTGGAAGGCGGCGGCGAGCAGGTCGGCCTTGCTGTCGAAGTGCCGGTAGACGCTGGAGGCGTTGATGCCGACGGCGGCGCCGATCTCCTCGATGCCCGATTCGTGGTAGCCGTTGCGGCCGAAGATCCGGATCGCCTCGGTGAGCAGTTGTTCGCGTTTGGAGGTGACCGGGAGGCCGCGGTTCGGCTTGCCGTGGTCGGGCTCAGCGGGCGCGGGCGGCAGGTCGGCGCGCACGATCGACCAGGCCATGTCGAGTTGCAGCGCGAGGATGCGCGCGTGCGAGAGCGTGGTGCGGTGTGCGGCGATGCTGGCCAGCGCGGACAGCGCGCCGACGGCGAGCACGGTCACGTCGTCCTCGGTCAGCTCCGGCCTGAGCTCGGCGATCGGGGCGGCGACCAGTGCCTCGAGTTCCCGGTAGAACGCGCGGATGCGAACCCGGTCCTCGCGCTCGAGGTAGCGCCGTTCCCAGCGGTAGAGACCGCCTTCGCGGCGGATGTCGATGTTCTGTTCGGCGACGGCCGTGAGCAGCGCGTCGAGCCTGGCCTCCGGGCCGGCGGCCGGGTCGTCGGCGGCCTTGGCGACATCGCGCAGCCCGCGCGCGCCCGCCTCGGCGGCGGCGACCAGCAGCGCGTACTTGTTGGCGAAGTGGCGGTAGAGGGCGGGCCCGGAGATGCCGACCTCGGCCGCGATCTCGTCGACGCCGACCGGGTAGTAGCCGCGGGCGCTGAACGCGCGGGCGGCGGCCCGCATGATCTGCATCTTGCGGTCCTTGGGCCTGCGGCGCACGACCTTCGCCGGTGCTTCGGTCGGCTCGCAGGCGCGTTCGGCCTCACTGCGATCGGCGACCATGCACTCACTTTCCGTTCCGCGAACCGGGCTCTCGACTGGGTTGACGCCACCGCTGGGCAACGTCGGACCAGTCAACCTAAGTTAACCACAATTCGCAAACGGCGAGAGAGAGTCGGGAAAATGCGAACCGCCCCGGTGGTACCCGGGGCGGTTCGTCGAGCGAGCGGGACCTACAGGCCGAGGCCGCGGGCCAGGGTCGGCCACGACAGCTTCAGCTCGTCCTTCCAGTAGCCCCACGAGTGGGTGCCGTTGGGGCGGAAGTTGAAGGTCGCCGGGATGCCGAGCTCGTTGAGCCGGTTCGACAGGTTGCGGGTGCAGTAGTTGGTGCCCGCCTCGATGACGCCGCCGATGACGATCTGGTTGGCCAGGCCGTAGGCGCCGGGCAGGGCGTACGGGCCGTCGAGGGTGTCGTACGGACCGGGCAGGCCGTTGCCGGTGGAGATGTAGAGGTCAAGACCGCGCAGGCCCTCGGCGTTCACGTACGGGTCGTTCTTGACCCACTCCTCCGAGCCCTGCGGACCCCACATGTTCATGGTGTCGCCGCCGCCCCAGGTCTCCACCGTGAGCTTGACGAACTCCGAGCCCACCGGGTCGGAGGTCTGCGCGCAGCCCGAGTAGGCCGCGGCCGCCTTGTACAGGCCGGGCTTGGCGATCGGCAGCGCCAGTACGGTGGTGCCCGAGGTGGACAGGCCCGCGATCGCGTTCACGCCGTTGGTACCCAGCGCGCCGTCGACCAGCGGAGGCAGCTCCTCGGTGAAGAAGGTCTTCCACTTGTTGCGGCCGACGACCGGGTCGTCCTTGATCCAGTCGGTGTAGTAGCTCCAGGAGCCACCGATCGGCTGGATCACGTTGACGTTCTTGTCCCCGAGGAACTCGAGCGCGTCGGTCTTGGCGACCCAGGACGCGGAGTCCTCGCCGCCGCCCGCACCGTTGAGCAGGTACAGGGTGGGGCGCGGGACGGAGGCGTCGGCGGGGCGCTGCACGTCGACGATGATGTTCTCGTCCATGGCCGCGGAGTACACGTGCAGCCGCAGGCTGCGCGAATCCTTCACCTCGGCCTTGACGATCTTGGAGCCGTCCTCGGAAACGGGGTTGGCGAGCAGGCTCTTGGAATCGATGATCGGATCAGCCGAGGCGGGACTCGCGCCGAGGCCGGACAGCAGTCCGGCGGCCACTGCGGTCGCCGCGATCATCGCCGCGGCGCGGGAGCCGCGACGCCGGGTGTGCCGACGAATCAATTTCGCACCTTCGCTTCGTTTCGAATGGGTTGCACCACGGGAGAACCCTACGGGTTACCCCGCCGCGACAACAGTAGGAATCGTTACAACAGCGCGGGACACATCATGCCTCACCAGCCACACCGGTGTCACCGTGCCCTGGTTTCCCGGTCGCCGGCGTCGAGCAGCTCCGCCAGTTGCGGGCCGATCTCGGCCAGCGCCTGCGGTGAGGTCATCTGATCATGCACCACCGGGACCGGTCGATCGCGGACCTCGCCGTCGACATACGGCGCCCAATTCGCCGCCGCCGTGTCGTGTCCGAGGGCGCTGAAGTACTCGAGCCTGCCCCGGTAGACCCCCGGCCGGTGCTCGGCGATGAGTTCGGCCGAGCGCACGGCGCTGCGGTAGATCCGGCGCACGCGCTCCGGGGTGAGCACGGCCATGTTCGCGGGGATGATCGCGTGCAGCGCGGCCAGCCCCTCCTCGCTGAGGTCGCGCACGCCGGACGCGGGCAGTGCCGCGCTCACGTCGACGCCGAGTTCGGCCAGGGCGTCGCGCACTGCGGTGTGGAAGTCCGGGACGTCGATGTCGGGGTGCGAGTCGAGCATCGCCAGCAGCGACACCCGCTCCCCCGCCGCCTGTAGCTGGGTGGCCACGGCGTGCGCGAGCACACCGCCCAGCGACCACCCGAGCAGCCGGTACGGACCGTGCGGCTGCTCGGCCCTGATCTCGTCGACGTAGCGTCGCGCCATCTCGGCGAGGGTGCCGGGCAGGTAGCCGGCCTCGCTCAGCGCGGGAGACTGCAGACCGAAGATCGGCCTGCGCGACGGGATGTACTGGGCGAGCCCGGCATAGCACCAGGACAGGCCGTACATCGGGTGCACGCAGAACAGCGGCCCGCTCGCCTCGGTGCCGTGCGGTACCCGGTTGCGGATGGGCAGCAGCACGCCGAGCGCGTCGTCGGATTCGAGGTCGTAGTCCCCGGAGGCGGCGTCGATGCGCGCGGCGAGCGCGGCGACGGTGGCGTCGGTGAAGAACCACTGCACCCGCACGTCGGCGCCGACCCGGGTGCGCAGCCTGCTGATCGCCTTGGTGGCGATCAGCGAGTTGCCGCCGAGCTCGAAGAAGTCGTCGTCCAGGCCGACCTTGCCCGCGCCGAGCACCTCGGCGAACACCTCGGCGACGGCTCGCTGCAGCGGCGTGGCCGGTGGGCGGTAGGGCCGGGTGGTGACTGCGGGGACGGGCAGCGCGTTGCGGTCGAGCTTGCCGCTGGCGTTGAGCGGCAACGACTTCAGGGTCACCAGGGCGGACGGCACCATGTACGACGGCAGCGCGGACCTGGCGTGGGCGAGCAGGGCCGTCTCGTCCAGGCCGACGGCCGCCGCGCCGCTCTCGATCGAGTATCCGGCGGCCGGGGCCGACGGCGCGGGCTCCTCCGTCGGCGCGTCGACCGGGACCACATAGCCGACCAGGCGGTCACCGGTCGGTCCGTGCACGAGCGCGACGGCCGCGTGCCGGATCGACGGGTGATCGCGCAGCACGGCCTCGACCTCACCGAGTTCGATCCGCTGGCCGCGCAGTTTCACCTGGAAGTCGCTGCGGCCCAGGTACTCCAGGGTGTCGCCGGCGGTGAGCCGGACCACGTCGCCGGTGCGGTAGAGCCGCTCGCCGCCGGGATGGGCGACGAACCGTTCGGCGGTCAGCGCGGGTGCGGCGAGGTAGCCGCGGGCCAGTTGCACGCCGGCCAGGTACAGCTCACCCGCCGTGCCGGGCGGGACCGGGCGCAGCTGGCGATCCAGTACATACACGCGCGTGTTGGCGACCGGGCTACCGATCGGAATACTCACGCCCGCATCGGGTTCGGCGGTGGCCGCGGTGACGACCGTCGCTTCCGCCGGGCCGTACCAGTTGATCAGGTCGACGCCGGGCAGCGCGTCCGCGAACCGCCGGGCGGTCGCGGTCGAGAGCGCCTCACCGGCCGCGAAGACCCGGCGCAGGGCCGGGTACTCGCGCGCGCCACCGTCGGCGAGGAACGCGTCGAGCATGGACGGCACGAAATGCACCGTGGTGACGCCACGTTCGACGAGCACGCCGGCGAGGTAGACCGGATCGCGATGACCGTCCGGCGCGGCGATGACCACGGCCGCACCGGTCTGCAAGGGCCACAACAGTTCCCAGGTGGAGATGTCGAAGGTGACCGGCGTCTTGTGCAGCACCACGTCGCCGGGACCGTGCGGGTACGTCCGTTGCGCCCAGCGGAACTGGGCGACCAGCTGCCGATGGGTGAGCATGACGCCCTTGGGCTTTCCGGTGGAGCCGGAGGTGTGGATGACGTAGGCGAGGCTGTCCGGCCGTGGCCGCGCGAACTCCGCCGTCCCGGACCCGAGGTCGAGGGTGTCGATCGCCAGAACGGGTACCGGTGCGGTCGTGGCGAATCCGGTCCCCGTGGTGGTGAGGACGCGGATCGGCGCCGCCGCCGCCAGCACCCGTTCGGTGCGTTCGGCCGGATGGTCCGGGTCGACCGGCACGTAGGCGGCCCCCGTGCGCAGCACGGCGTAGATCGCGGTGACCAGGTCGATACCGCGACGCATGGCGACCGCGACGAGGGTCTCCGGCCGGGCGCCCTCGGCGCGCAGGGCGGTGGCCAGCGCGCGGACCCTGGCGTCGAATTCGCCATAGGTGAGGGTGGTTTCGCCGTCGACGAGCGCCACGGCGTCGGGGGTCTTCGCGACCTGCGCGTCGAACAGGGTGAGCAGGGTCGCCTCGTCGAGCAGTTCGGGCGCGTCGGTGGCGTTGACCGCGGCCAGCGTCGCGCGTTCCTCGGCGAGCAGCACGTCGATCTCGGCGACGCGCGCGTCCGGGGCCGCGGTGAAGCGGGCCAGCAGCATCGAGAGCCGCTGTGCCAGCGCGTTCGCGGTCGGCTCGCCGAAGACGTCGCGCAGGTACTTCACCGAGACGCGCAGCTGGGAGTCCGCGACGACCTGCACGGTCAGCGGATAGTGCGTGCCGTTGGCGGCGTCCATGCCGAGCACGCCCGCCGAGCCGGAGGCCGCCTGTGCCAGCCCGGCCCGGTCGACGGGGAAGGACTCGAAGACCACGAGCGAGTCGAACAGGGCATCGATCCCGGCGATCTCCTGGATCTCGCCGAGCCCGAGGTAGTGGTGGTCGAGCAATTCGGCCTGCTCGCCCTGCAGCCCGCGCAGCAGTTCGGCGACGGTGTCGCCGGGCCGCACCCGTACCCGGACCGGGATGGCGTTGAGGAACAGGCCGACCATGCTCTCCACGCCGTCGAGGTCTGCGGGCCTGCCGGACACGGTGGCGCCGAAGACCACGTCGTCGCGATCGACCAGGCGGGCGATGAGCAGGCCCCACGCCGCCTGGACCACCGTGTTCACCGTGACGCCGAGGCGCGCGGCGAGTTCGCTCAGCGCGGCGGTGTCGGCCTCGGTGAGGACGAAACCGGTTTCGCCTGTCCCCGTGGCGATCTCGCGGCCCTGGTCGACCGGGGCCAGCGGTGTCGGCTCCGCCAGTCCGGTGAGCGCGGCGCGCCAGGCCTGGCGCGCGGCCTCGGGGTCCTGGTCGGCCAGCCAGGCCAGGTAGTCGCGGTACGGCGCGACCTTGGGCAGGCGCCGGGTGCGGCCGCCGACGGCGTAGGCGATGAGCAGTTCCTGCAGCAGCAGCGGCATCGACCAGCCGTCGATCAGGATGTGATGGCTGGTGACCAGCAGGTGCGCGGTGTCGGGCGTGCGCACCACGGTGAAGCGCAGCAGCGGCGCGGTGGCCATGTCGAAGTGGGTGGCCAGGTCGGCCGCCCTGATCCGCGGGTAGGTGGCGGCGTCGGCGTCGATCACGCGCCACGGCACGTCGAGATCCTCGAGCACCACCTGCAGCGGGGTGCCCGCCGCGTCGGTCGCGAAGGCCACGCGCAGGTTGTCGTGCCGGTCGAGCACGGTCTGCGCGGCCTGGTGCAGCCGCTCGTCGTCCACGGCCGGGTCGAGGTCCAGGACGAACTGGGTGATGTAGGGGTCCACCGAGTTCTCCGCGAGCAGCGCGTGGAACAGCATGCCGGACTGCAACGGCGTCACCGGCCAGATGTCGCCGAGCAGCGGATAGCGCCGGACCAGGCGGCCGAGCTCGGCCTGGCCGAGCCGCACCAGCGGGAAGTCCGACGGCGTGAAACCGCCCGCACCGGGACGCAATCCGTGTTCGGCGAGACCGCCGAGCGCGCGGATCCAGTGCTCGGCGAAGGCCTTGACGTCGTCGGCGGTGAGGACCGCCGTGGCGTAGTCGAAGCGGGCGACCATGCCGTCGTCGGTGGCGTCGACGGTGAGGACGAGCGCCAGGTCGTCGGCGGCGAGGTCGGTGTGCACCCGGGCCGGGCGCAGATCGCGGAAGCGCACCGCGAACCGGCCGCGGTCGAGGGTGCGCACGCTGTCGGCGGCGTCGCCGTCGAGGTGACGCAGCAGCCCGAACCCGGCGCCGTGGGCGGGCACCGTCCGGCGCAGCTCCTTGATCTGGGCCAGCGCCGCCCCGGCGGCCGGGCCGCCGACCAGCGCGTCGGCGACGTCGACCCCGTCCAGGCGCAGGGCCAGCGGGTAGTCGGTGGTGAAGCCGCCGACCACGTTCTCCGCGTCGGGCCTGCCGAGCACCCGCTGGTCGGCACGCAGCCGCACCACGGTGCCGATCGCCCGCGCCGCCGGGGAGTCGGCGGCGGTGTACAGGGCCAGCGCGGCCGCGGTGAGCAGCACCTCGTCGACGGTGGCGCGGTAGGCCTCGGCGACGGTGCTCACCGCGGCGGTGCCCTCGCCGGTGATGCTGAGCGAGACCCGGTTGCGCTGGCGCAGGTCGACCGATTCCGCGGCCCTGGACCGGATCGCGCGATGCCAGTACGCGCGTTCGGCGCGAGCGCGGGCGCTTCCCGGGTAGTCGGCGAGCCTGCGCACCAGGTCGCCGAGGCCGGCGTCCGGCGCGAACGGCGCGGCGTGCCTGCCCCTGCTCCACGCGGTGGTCAGCTGGTCGACGACCGCGCGCAGCGATACCTCGTCCAGCACGAGGGCATTGGCGACCACGATCAGGGTCGCGGGCCCGTCGCCGTCACCGGTGAGGACGAAGTGGATGTTGCGGCCCTCGTCCGGATCGAGCGCGGCCGCGGGCGCCGGGGCGATGTGGTGGGAGGGCAGCGAGGGCTCACCCGCCACCGCGGCGGGCCGGCGGGAGGCGCCGCCCGGGGGGGCCAGGGGGGGGGGGG
>NZ_JARWOJ010000070.1 GCF_029868625.1 Nocardia neocaledoniensis
TGTTGGTGTTGCTACCCTTTTTCCGGGTTATCCCCCTTTTTTTGGGCCCCCGGTGGGGGGGGGGGGGTTTGCGGGGGCGTGGGGGGGTTTGCCCGCTAAAACTTCGGGGCCCCCCCCGCGGGGGGGTTGGGGGGGGGCACCGTAGGTCGTTCTACTGCTGCGCGCCGCCGAGCAGCGCGTCGACGAACGCGCCCGGTTCGAACGGCGCCAGGTCGTCGGCGCCCTCGCCGAGGCCGACCAGCTTCACCGGCACGCCGAGTTCGTGCTGTACCTGGAAGACGATGCCGCCCTTGGCGGTGCCGTCCAGCTTCGTCAGCACCACGCCGGTGATGTCGACGACGTCGGCGAACACCCTGGCCTGCATCAGGCCGTTCTGGCCGACGGTGGAGTCCAGGACCAGCAGGACTTCGTCGACCTCGGCCTTCTTCTCCACCACGCGCTTGACCTTGCCCAGCTCGTCCATCAGGCCGGTCTTGGTGTGCAGGCGGCCCGCGGTGTCGATGAGGACGGCGTCGACACCGCGGTCGATGCCCGCGGTGACGGCGTCGAAGGCGACGGCGGCCGGGTCGGCGGCCTCCTTGCCGCGCACGGTCTCGGCGCCGACGCGCTCGCCCCAGGTCTGCAGCTGATCGGCGGCCGCGGCGCGGAAGGTGTCGGCCGCGCCGAGCAGCACCCGGCGCCCGTCGGCGACGAGCACGCGGGCCAGCTTGCCGGTGGTGGTGGTCTTGCCCGTGCCGTTGACGCCCACGACCAGCAGGATCGCCGGGTGATCGGCGTGCGGCAGCGCGTGGATCGAACGGTCCAGCTCGGGGCGCAGCGCCTCGATCAGCACGTCACGCAGGGTGGTGCGGGCCTGCTCCGGGGTGCGGACGCTGCGCGAAGCCATCTCCTCGCGCAGGCGCTGGACGATCTTGGCGGTGCTGGCGGTGCCGATGTCGGCGAGGACGAGGGTGTCCTCGATCTCCTCCCACGAGTCCTCGTCGAGGTCGCCGCCGCCGAGCAGGCCGAGCAGGCTCTTGCCGACGGCGTTCTGGGAGCGCGACAAGCGGCCGCGCAGGCGTTCGAGGCGGCCGGTGGTGGGATCGATGTGCTCGATCTCGGTGGCGACGGCGTCGGCTTCGGTGGGGGCTGTCTCGGCCGGAGCGGTCTCGGTGGGCGCGGTGTCGGCGGGAGCGGTCTCCGCCGGCTCGGCCTCGGCGGGCTCCGCCTCGGCCGGTGCCGTCTCGGACGGGGTGGTGTCGGTAGGCGCGGTCTCGGTGGGCGCGGTCTCGGTGTCGAGCGTGCTCAGGTCGTCGGGGACGACCACGGACTCGGCGGCCTGCACATCGGCCTCGGGCAGCGGGACATCGGTGATGCCGCGTCTGGGGGCGTCACGTGGGACGGCGGCGTCGTCGCCGACATGCGGCTGACCCTCGTCATCGGTGCGTTCGACGACCGGATCGGGGCGCGGCACCGTGGCCGCCGACCCACCCTGACTGAAACTGAACCCACCGGAGGCGGTGTATCCACCGGACCGGTCCGTCAGCTCCTTGTCCGGCTCTGGCGGGGCCAAGGAGATCTGGCGCCGCTTGTACAGGACGAAACCCGCGACGAGCGCCACCAACACAACGGCGGCGATCGCGGCGATCAGGATCCACGCTTGCGAACTCACCCGGCCGAGTCTATTTGGTCAGCGCATCACGGCACGTCGGCGGCGTCGGCGCGGCGGGTCGACGGGCGAATCGGCGGCGACTCGGCGCGCCGGGGAAACACTACAGATTCGTTGTCCTGCGGAACTTCTGGCGCTCGACCCATAGGATCGGCGACGTGACCGATCGAAACGTGCTTGGGGGGCCGCTGGAAGAGTGCGGCACCGATCCTCTCACGGGCTTCTACCGGGACGGCTGCTGCAGCACCGGTCCGGAGGATCTCGGCAGCCACACCGTGTGCACCGTCGTGACGGCGGAATTCCTGGAGCATCAGGCATCCATCGGCAACGACCTCAGTACCCCGCGACCCGAGAACAATTTCCCCGGCCTGCAACCGGGCGATCGCTGGTGCGTGGTCGCCGTGCGCTGGCTGCACGCCCACGAGGACGGCGTCGCCGCCCCGGTCGTGCTGGCCGCGACCCATGAGAACGCGCTGGAGGTCATCTCCATGGACATCCTCCGCAAATACGCGGTGGACGTCCCGGACGACGTCAGCGATCTGCTGTAGGTGTGGGGCGCCGTCGGCGGTGGGCCTTCTGCCGGCAGGCGGGTGAGCAGTAGCGGGCGGGTCTGCCGGTGGCGGATCGGTACACGGGGCGGGCGCAGACGGGACAGGTCGACGTCGGCGGGCTTTCGTCACGGCCAGGGGTTTCGTCACGGTCTGCCCGAGCGGGTTCCGTCACGGACCTCGGGCGGGCGCGCAGGGCCTCCAGGATGAGGACGACGGCAGGTGCGGGTGGGCTGCCCGCGGGCCGGAGTCGTTGGATCGCAACACATCCGGTGAACAGCTCGAGCACCTCGGTGACGGTCACATCGGGGCGCACCGAGCCCTGACGCTGGGCCGCCGAGAGCAAAGCCCCGAGGGCGCGATGGAAGCGGTTCCCCGCGCCGCGCAGCAAAGCCCGCGGCCAGCCGTCGTCGGACTGCACCAGGTCACACAGGTCCTTGTTGCCGGGGGTGGTCACGATGACGTGCGTGCACAGCGCGAAGAAGGCGGCGCCGGGGTCCGGGTCGGCGAGGCGCTCGGCGGCCAGCGCGGCGAGGCGGTCGACCCGCTGCTGCATCACCGCTTCCAGGAGGGCGGTTTTCGTCGGGAAGTGCCGGTGGACGGTGCCGGCGCCGACCCCGGCCCGCCGGGCCACCTCGGCGAGTGAGACCGCGGTGCCGCGCTCGGCGAGTGCCCGCTGCGCGGCGGCCAGTACGAGGGCCCGGTTGCGCCGGGCGTCGGCCCTGATCGCGCCGCCGTCGACAGTCATTTCGTTACGCCCTTCCCGCACCACGCCTGGTCGATCGGGTCGACCCGGCCGTACGGTCCGGGATACGGGTCAACCGACCCGATTGTAGGGAACGAAACGGAGCTCATCCACATGTCATCAGCACTGCCCGTCCTGATCACCGGCGCGACCGGGAAACAGGGCGGCGCCACCGCCCGGAAACTGCTCGCCGAGGGCCATCCGGTCCGCGCCCTCGTCCGCGACCCGGCAGCGCCCGCGGCACGCGCGCTGGCCGAGGCGGGCGCGCGCCTGGCGATCGGAGATTTCGACGACCCCGCCTCGCTGCGCACCGCCGCCGCGGGCACCCGAGCCGTATTCCTCATCCCACCAGCCGAATACCGGAGCACCGGCTGGACCGCCGAGGACGAGGCGCGGCGCGGCATCGCCATGCTCGACGCCGCCCGCGCGACGGGCGTCGAGCAGATCGTCTTCTCCGGGATCGCCACCATGGGCCCTGCCGACTCGTGGGGCCAGGACGGCAAGCGGCGGATCGAGGACGCCATCCACGCCTCCGGCCTGCGCTACACCCTGCTGCGGCCGGTCCGCTTCATGGAGAACTACCTGCTGGAGGGCTCGCCCGTCGACGGCGTCCGCGCGAACGGCGAGCACCCACACCTGTTCCCCGCCGACCGCCCGCTGCAGATGATCGCCCTCGCCGACATCGCCGTTTTCGCCGCACTGGCCCTGGCCGACCCCGAGAGCTGGCACGGCCGCGCGCTGGAACTGGCGGGCGACGCCATCACCCCCGTCGACGCCGCCGCGGCCATCAGCACGGCCACCGGCCGAACGATCCGCTATCGCGAGGTGACCGAGGCCGAAGCCGAAGCGATCGGCCCGCATCTGGGCAACACCTGGCGCCTGATCCGCGAATCCGGCGGCTGGCAGGCCGACCTCCCCGCCCTCCGCGAGCTGTACCCGCGGCTCACGAGCCTGTCCGAATGGCTGTCATCGGGCGGCGCAGCCCGAATCCTGGCCCGCCTGGAGGACTCGACTCCCGTCGCTCGAGCCCCTGCGGGCCACTGTCACGCCGATCCACCCGACCGCGCCGACCATTGCCGGACGGTGGCGTGATGGTGGTGGCGGGAACCCGCCAGCGGCCGGGGCGGCGGCTTTCTACCGTCGGTCGATGTGAATGCTGAACTCGTCGCGACGACGAATGCCAGAAGCTCGCTCGGCAGGTCCGTGGTGCTGTTCCTGTCGCTGGCCGCGGCGCTGGGGACCGCGGCCGTCTATCCGTTGCAGCCCGCGATCGCGCAGGTCGCGGACTCGGTGGACGCGACGGTCGCCATGGTGGGGTTCGCGCTGGCCGGCGGGCCGGTCGGGTATCTGATCGGGCTCGCGCTTCTGGTTCCGCTGGTCGACCGGTTTCCGCCCGGGCGATTGCTCGCCCTCCAATTCGGGCTGCTGGCTGCCGCTTCGGCGGTGTGCGCGGGTGTCGGCAGCGCGTGGCAGCTCGGGCTGGTGATGGGGGTTGTCGGCGCCTGTTCGGCGGTGGGTGCCGCACTCAGTTCGGTGGCGGCGCGGCTCGCCCCGCCGGAGCGTCGCGCCACGATTCTCGGGATCGTGACCGCGGGGATCTCCGCCGGAATCCTGGCGGGACGCATCGTCGGCGGGTGGCTGGCCGACGAGATCGGCTGGCGCGGAACGCAACTGGCCTTCGCCGCCGCCTGCGCGGTGATCGCGCTCGGTTGCCTGGCAGTGCTGCCGAGCACACGGGCCGCGACCGCACGCGGCTACCTCGCGACGCTGCGTTCCCTCCCCGGCCTGCTGGCCCGCGACGCCACGCTGCGGAGTGCGTCGATCCGCGGCGCGTTGTGGTTCTTCGCGTTCTGCGCGGTCTGGAGCGGACTCGCGGTCGCGCTGGCCGAGCCGCCGTTCTCGTACTCGGCGGAGCGGATCGGGCTGTACGCCCTGGCTGGTTTGTCGGGGATCGCGGCGACACGGATCGCGGGGAGCTGGACCGACCGCGTCGGCCCACGCCGGGTCGTCCTGATCGGCCTCGCCGTGGCGGCGACCGCCGCGCTCTGCCTCGGCGGCACACTCACCAGCACCGCGATGACGCTCGTCTGTCTCGCGGTGTTCGACGCCGGGCTCTTCGCCGCCCAGGTCGCGAATCAAAGTACCGTTCTCGCCATCGATCCGGCCTCGCCCGCGCGCTACAACAGCGCGTACATGGTGACGTACTTCGTGGGTGGCAGTCTCGGCACGGCCTTCGGCGCGGCCGTGGTCGAATGGTTCGGCTGGGCAGCGGCCGCCGTGAGCGCGGCACTCGCCATCGGGCTCGCGGCGACGCTCGTCGCGCTGGACCGCCACGTCACCTCTCCCGCCGGGCCACGGTAGCCACCCCGCTCATCGGCCCTGCACCGAGCGGAGTGGCCCACGCGGCGCCGGGACAGGTCAGTTCAATGCTCCGTCGTAATCCGGGAACTTGAACGTGCGCTCGGCGTGCCCGCCGGACAGGTCCGAGGGGCTGTTGCCGATATTGGCGACGATCGTGTAGCCCTGGCTCTCGATATCGGCCCGACTGGCCGTCTTGTATTCGGCCAGACCGGCATTGCCCGCCGACAGGGTGGTCGGCGCGCTGCCGTACAGCCCGTCGACCGGGTAGCCGACCGAGGTCAGGTTCGCTTCCGAGTAGGCGTTGACCAGCGCGGGCCTGCCGGTGACGAAGATGATCGCGGCGCCCTGCTGCTTCGCCCAGGTCGCCAGGCCGAGCACCGGCTGGATGGCCGGAATGATCAGGCCCGTGTTGTAGGTGGTCTCCAGGCTGGTGTTGTCGATGTCCAACACGATCGCGGGCTTGACCGCGCCGGGCAGACGCGTGCTGAGATACGCCTTCGCCTCCGCGACGACGGGCGTGATCTCGCTGATCCACTGCGCGTAGGGCGGCAACTCGGACTTGTCGCCCGACAGCGAGGACGACCCGTTGGACGATCCACCACCCGACAGCGAGGACGACCCCGTGTCGGCGGCGGCGCCGGGCAGGGGCGCGAGGACCGCCGAGGCGAGCCCGGCGACGACGAATGCGGTAACACGTTTCATCTGCGGCACGCTAACAGCGCCGCCGGAACGTCAGATGTGTTGCAATTTCACAATCTCGGTGAGTGGGACTAGGCGGGCGCGCCCACCGGATCGGCGTCGGCGACGTCGGCCCGGTTGAGACGCTGCGAGATCACCTGCGTGATGCCGTCGCCGCGCATGCTCACGCCGTAGAGCGCGTCGGCGATCTCCATGGTCGGCTTCTGGTGGGTGATGACGATCAGCTGGCTCTTCTCCCGCAGCTGCTCGAACAGGCCGATGAGCCTGCGCAGATTGGTGTCGTCCAGGGCCGCCTCCACCTCGTCCATCACGTAGAACGGGGACGGACGGGCACGGAAGATGCTCACCAGCAACGCGACCGCGGTCAGCGACTTCTCCCCACCGGAGAGCAGCGACAGGCGCTTGACCTTCTTGCCCGGCGGCCTGGCCTCCACCTCGATGCCGGTGGTGAGCATGTCGGAGGGGTCGGTGAGCACCAGCCTGCCCTCACCACCGGGGAACAGTTTGGCGAAGACGCCGACGAATTCGCGTTCCACATCGGCGTAGGCCTCGGTGAACACCTGCAGGATGCGCGCGTCGACCTCGGCGACCACGTCCAGGAGGTCCTTGCGCGCGTTCTTGACGTCCTCGAGCTGGGTGGCGAGGAAGTTGTAGCGCTCCTCGAGCGCCGCGAACTCCTCCAGCGCCAGCGGATTCACCTTGCCCAGCGTTGCGAGGTCCTTCTCGGCGCGCTTGGCGCGACGCTCCTGGGAGGCGCGGTCGTAGGGCATCGGCTGCGGTGCGCTGACCTGCTCGCCACGCTCCTTGGCCGCCTCGTACTCCTGCATCTCGAGCGCCGAGGGCGGCAGCGGGACGTCGGGACCGTACTCGGCGACCAGGTCGCCCAGCGCGATACCGAACTGCTCGGAGATCGTGGTCTCGAGCTGCTCGATGCGCAGCGCCGCTTGCGCTTTGGCCACTTCGTCGCGGTGCACGGCGTCGGTGAGCTGGGCCAGCTGGGTGGTCAGCGCCCGTGCGCGTTCCTTCACCTGTTCCAGCGCGGCCGCGCACTCCCCGCGCCTGCGCACGAGTTCGTCGCGCCGGGCCGCGGCCGCGGCGACGACCTGCTCCAGCTCCCGCGCGACCTTGGCGCCGGATTCGGCGACCGCGGCGGCGACGGCGGCGGCCTGGCGCCGCGCGGCCTGCGCG